>NZ_BTCK01000022.1:0-101936 GCF_033239625.1 Paenibacillus sp. CCS19 | reverse complement strand
TATCTCGCTCGGCCCTCCTCACTCGCCTCCTATGTGGTGCATTTCTGCACCTTATCTCGCTCGGCCCTCCTCACTCGCTCCCATGTGGTGCATTTCTGCACCTTATCTCGCTCGCTCCGCCTCACTCGCTCCCATGTGGTGCATTTCTGCACCTTATCACGCTCGCTCTGCCTCATTCGCTCCCACGTGGTGCATTTCTGCACCTTATCTCGCTCGCTCCGCCTCATTCGCTCCCATATGGTGCATTTCTGCACCTTATCACGGTCGCTGACCGCACCCCATTCACAACCCAATTCCTGCTCCCCTTCAACTGATACAGTTTTTAACAATTCCTGCTAGAGGATTCGCGCACAATTTGTCGAATTGTTATTATCACGCCATCTTTGAACCCACGAGAACAGGGGATGAACGAGCTTCATGCTTCACATGATTACACGTAACAAATACAAATTGTCTCTGCCCATGCTGTTGTCCACACTAACAGCCATATCCGTCCTGCTCACGCTTGTCTTCACCATGACTGCGTCCTATCAATCACAGCGCGAAACGCTGTACGATACAACTCTTCGGATGAACAATTCCAGCGCTCAGAAAATGAGCCTGACGATGAATTCGCTCTTCCAATCCATGCGTGCGAATCTCCGAACAGCGGCGGATTACTTGAGCGAGCACCCATCGCTGAACGAATCCAGCATCATTGATCACCTTGAGAACTCGCGCAAGTCGAGCAGCTATTTCAACTCGCTCTTCTGGGTGGATACCGATGGCGTGGTCAAGAGCATCTCGCCTCCGGCCATTGCGTTGAAGGGTACCAAGCTTACGACACCAGCCTCTCAAGAAGCGCTTACATCACGGGCTTCTTATCTGTCGACGCCTTATGTGAGCACAACAGGACGTCTGATCATTCTAATGTCGGAACCAATCTTCGATGAAAATAATCAATATGAGGGATTCATCGGCGGGACCATCTATTTGCAAGAGAAAAATATTCTAAACACGATCTTCGGCAGCAATCTGGTCGAAGACAACGGCTCGTACTTCTATGTCGTCGATTCCAGCGGCAAGCTGATCTTCCACCCAGACCAGTCCCGACTAGCGGAAGATGTTTCACGCAATACGGTCGTACAGAACTTGATGCACGGTCAGACAGGCGAAGCCAAAGTCGTCAACCTGAAGGGCAGAACCTATCTTGCAGGTTATGCATCTGTACCCAATACCGGGTGGGGCATCGTCATGCAGTCGCCAGTCCAGACTGTCTATGAACAGCTCAACAGTCAGATTCGTTCGACGATCATCTACATGTCGCTGCCTTTCCTCATCATCATGCTGGCTGCCATGTATATTGCACGCAAGCTCGCGCTGCCTTTCGCCGCCCTCACGGACTATATTGGGCAAGCAGCAGGTACGAACGAGCTGCCTCCACCCGTGAGCCCGAACCACTGGAACCGCGAGGCGCATGTCCTATCGCAGACCGTCGTGCTTGCCGTCGAGACGCTGCGCAAGCAGTCCGAGGAGCTGTCGCATGCTGCCCACGTCGATCCGCTTACTGGGCTGATGAACCGGCGCGCGATGGAGGAAGTGTTGAGCGAATGGACCGCAACAAACGTTCCATTCGGCTTAATCATTATGGATCTCGACCGGTTCAAATGCGTCAACGATACGCTCGGGCATCAGATTGGCGATGAAGTGCTGAAATGTTTGGCCCAAGTCATGCAGCGGTCGGTCCGCTCCAGCGATATTTGCTGCCGTTTCGGCGGTGAAGAATTCGTCGCGCTGCTTCCACGTGTTACAGCTGACGAGGCATTCCGACTCGCGGAGCGAATCCGCAAAGCGATGGAGAAGGAACCGACGCCGGCTAACCGCGTCATTACGCTCTCGCTCGGCGTCGCCGTATCTTCGCAGCACGGCAGCGATTCGAGCACGCTGATTCGCCTAGCGGATGAGGCATTGTATGCAGCGAAGGAAGCTGGCCGCAATCGGACCATGATAGCTGCGCCGGGAAAAGACTCGGTTGATCAACGTTCCACGTGATTTAGCCGTTTTACCTCGTGACGATGGCAGGACAGCGTCGTGTACGCAACTAGGTACCGAGAGTCACATGCCCCTATGGACACAGCTTTCGTTGGAGTAAATGAGCGCATAGAAAAAGCGTTGCTGAGTCACTGAGCAACGCTTTTTTCTATGCGTCTATGTTATAGAAGGAGCCCCCCGCTAAGTGACCCAAATAATCTACTTCGCAGCCGCTCGTTCCGCCGAATCCACCGTATGCTTCAGCAGCGTTGCAATCGTGACCGGACCGACGCCCGCCGGCACTGGCGTGATCGCGCTCGCGCGCTCCGCGCAAGCTTCATAGTCGGCGTCGCCGACGTTGCCCTCATTGTAGCCTGCGTCGAGCACAACCGCTCCTGGCTTGATCCAATCGCCCTTCACGAACTTCGCCTTGCCGACGGCGGCAACAACGATGTCGCCGAGTCCAACAAGCTCGGGCAGTCCATTCGTCCGCGAGTGGCATGTTGTGACTGTCGCGTTGCGGTTAAGCAGCATCGCGGATACCGGCTTGCCGAGAATCGGGCTGCGGCCGATGACGACAGCATGTTTGCCTTCGATTGGAATATCGTAATAATCGAGAATCGCAATAATCGCAGCCGGCGTGCAGGACGGATACTGCGCGAAGCCGAAAGCATTTTGCGCAAAACCAAGCGTTGTTACGCCATCCACGTCCTTCTCGATCGCGATCGCCTCGAACGCCGCCCGCTCATCGATATGATGCGGCACCGGGTGCTGCAGCAGAATACCGTGCACGCTATCGTCCTCATTCAACTGCTGGATCGCCGCGATCAGCTGTTCCGTCGTCGTAGAAGACGGCAGGTCGACGCGAATCGAACGGATGCCGATGCGCTTGCACGCATTGCCCTTCATGCGGACGTACGTTGCCGATGACGGATCGTCGCCGACCAAGATTGTTGCAAGACAAGGCACAACGCCTTTCTCCGCCAGCCCCGCCACCCGTACCGCCAACTGCTCCTTGATATGCGCCGCCACTTTGTTTCCGTCGAGAATCAATGGTTCATTCATTCGTACGACATCCCTTCGTTTATCGGATAACAAACAAAAAGAGATAAGCGCATTAACTGCACTTATCTCTGCCCAGGCGTACGGCTTATTGCTACTACGTGCTTCCTCATGGTTCCCCATGCTCCGCCAGTCACACGCAGCGATTCAATTGTCTAACTATTCAATAGTTTATCAACGATTGTTCCGCACAGTCAACCGCTGTGGATGACGCGGTTTACAAATTGTGGGCCGAGTGTTATGGTGTCCGTAAAAGGGGGAACTGCCATGCACATCGACATTGCTATCGAATCCGATTATTCCTATATTCGCGAACGCGACCGCCATATTGCAGAGCATCTTATCCTTGCCAAAATAAAAGAAAAAGAAATCTACATCCTCCGCGACGAACACGGCTCCTATTTCGGCTGGATGCGATACGGCTACTTCTGGGACAATACACCCTTCATGAATTTGATTTGGTTGGATGAGCCCTTCCGAGGTTCGGGCATCGGCAGGCAAGTGGTCCTCCGCTGGGAAGCGGATATGAAGCAGCGCGGCCATACCTTCGTCATGACATCGACGCAAGCCGACGAAGGCGCACAGCACTTCTATCGCAAGCTGGGCTATCGGGATGCCGGATGCCTCGTGCTCGATACACAGCCGCTGGAGATTATCATGACCAAGACGCTGAGCTAAATCAATAACGCCTACAATTTGATGTTACACAATAAGGCTGTCCTATGCCGACCGACTCCCCCAGGATATCATCCTGCGTGAAGTCGGCCAGTGCATGGACAGCCTTTTGTATTGGGACAGCCTGCCTTCCGGCTCTCCCCTACTTACGATGCATCTTGAACTCCAGGAACAGCTCGTTGTAATGCGCGAGCATCCGCTTGCCCAAGTTGCGGTATACCTCGAGCTTCTCGGTCAGCTCCGGTGCCGGATAGAACCGTTCATCGCCCGAGATGTCTTCTGGCAGCAGTGCCAGCGCGTCCTTGTTCGGCGTCGAATAACCGACATACTCTGCATTCTGCGCCGCATGCTCCGGATCGAGCATGAAGTTCATGAACTTGTACGCACCTTCGATGTTGCGCGCCGTCTTCGGAATAACCATGTTATCGAACCACAAGTTCGAGCCTTCCTCTGGTACCACATAATCGAGGTTCTCATTCTCGCTCATAATCTCGGATGCGTCACCCGACCAGACGACGCCTACCGCTGCCTCTTCATTCGCGAGCAGCATCTTGATCTCATCGCCGACGATCGCTTTCACATTCGGCGTCAGTGTAGACAGCTTGCTCTTCGCTTCCTGCAGATGCGCTTCTTCCGTATCGTTGAGCGAGTAATGGAGGCTGTTCAAGCCGAAACCGATCACCTCGCGGGCACCGTCGACGAGCAGAATCTGATTGCGCAGCCGTTCATCCCATAGGTCGTTCCAGCTCTTAATCTGCCAGTCATCCAGCATGCTTGGGTTGTACACGATGCCGACCGTCCCCCAGAAGTACGGAATCGAATATTCATTATCCGGGTCGAACGACAAGTTGAGAAACCGCTCATCGATATGACTTAAGTTCGGCAGCTTGCTGTGGTCGATCGGGAGCAGCAGGTTTTCTTCTTTCATTTTGCTGATCGCATATTCCGAAGGGACGCTCACATCGAACGTGGTGCCGCCCTGCTCGATCTTCGTCATCATCGCTTCGTTCGAATCGAACGTCTGGTAGATGACCTTCAGACCGCTCTCCTCTTCGAACGCGGTGATCAGATCCGGGTCGATATAGTCGCCCCAGTTATAAATCGTAAGCGTATTGCTGCCCGCATACCCTTCCGAGGAGTTGAGCAGATGAGCACCGTACATAAGCGCAAAGGCGACTGCGAATACGGCAATGAACATTCGAACGAGCTGCTTCATTTCTGCACCTCCATTCCCGGCGGTCGGTTGCCTCGCTGATTAATGAAGTAATACCCGATCACGAGTACGATCGTGAATAGGAATATAAGCGTCGACAACGCGTTGATCGACAACGAGATCCCCTGCCTTGCACGGGAATAGATCTCGACAGCGAGCGTGGAGTAGCCGTTGCCCGTTACGAAGAACGTTACCGCGAAGTCGTCCAGCGAATACGTCAGCGCCATGAAGAAACCGGCGAAGATGCCCGGCCGAATGTACGGCAGCATAACCTTCGTGAGCACGTCCGTACGGCTGGCGCCAAGGTCGCGCGCAGCGTCGATCCACGTCGAGCTCATCTCCTCCAGCTTCGGCAGCACCATGATGACAACGATCGGGACGCTGAACGCGATATGCGCAAGCAGCACCGATACGAAGCCAAGCTTAATGCCGACGATCGTGAACAGAATGAGGAACGACGCGCCGATAATAACGTCCGGGCTGACAATAAGCACGTTGTTAAGCGCCAACAGCGTATTCTGCGTCCGGCGTCGTCTCACATGCTGAATCGCAAGGGCGCCAAGTACGCCTAATATCGTCGACAACGCCGAGGATAGCAGTGCGATGACGAGCGTATTAAGCACGATGATCAGCAGCCGCGTGTCCGCGAACACTTCCTTATACCATTCGAGCGTGAAGCCCTCGAAGTCGTGCATCGCGCCGCCGCTGTTGAACGAGTAGAGCGTCAGGAAGAAGATCGGCGCGTAGAGCACGACGAACACAGCGATCAGATACAGATTCGACCATTTCCACCCGCGGGATGTCCGTTGCGAAGCCATTATCGATTCACCTCCCGTTTGGGGCGATTACCGGTCAGCACCATGATGAGCGCCATAATAACGACGAGGAACACGGCTATCGTAGCGCCCATTCCCCAATCCTGCGTGACGAGAAAATGCTGCTCGATCGCCGTACCGAGCGTAATGACGCGGTTGCCCGCGATGAGACGCGTAATCATGAACAGCGACAGCGCCGGAATGAACACCGCTTGGCAGCCGGCTTTCACGCCATTGATCGTCAGCGGGAACACCACGCGGCGGAACGTTATCCATGGCGAAGCGCCAAGGTCGCGCGCAGCGTCGATGAGCGACGGGTTCATTTTCTCAAGCGCATTGAAGACTGGCAGAATCATGAACGGGATGAAAATATAAACCGATACGAACACGAAGCTGAAGTCGGTGAACAAAATTTGCTGACGGCCAATGCCGAATGTCTCCAGCGCCGCATTCACGATGCCGTATGTACCGAACAGCCCCAGGAAGGCGTAAGCCTTCAGCAGCAGGTTAATCCAACTTGGCAGAATAATAAGCAGCAGCCATAGCTGCTTATGCTTCGTACGCGTCAGCAGATAGGCGGCCGGATAAGCGATCAACAAGGAAAAGGCCGTAATCAGAAAGGCGTACCAGAACGAGCTGAGCGTCATCCGCATATAAACGGGCGTGAAGAAGCTGCTGTAGTTCGAGAACGTAAACTTCCCTTCGATATCGAACAACGAATAATAAACGATCAGCGCGATCGGCGCGACGACGAACAATACGATCCACGCGGCGTACGGGATCAGATACAGATTGCGCGATTTAACGGACATGTTCGGCTTCTTCCTCTTCTTCGTCCGTTTCGGTGTACGCCTCGATTCGCTTATCGAACTCTTCTTCCGTCTCGTTGAAGCGCATGACATGAATGGCTGCCGGTTCCCAGTCAAGCCCGATCCACTCGTCTACCGTCGCCTTCTTCGTCGAGTGTACGAGCCATTCGTTGTCCGCCTCGTCATAGGCAATGATCTCGTAGTGAACGCCGCGGAACAGCTGCGTATCGACGCGCGCCTTCAGCTTGCCGCTCTCCGGCTGCGTCATCTCCAGATCCTCTGGACGGATCACAATCTCGACTTGTTCGTCCTTATTGAAGCCGCCGTCCATACATTCGTACGTCCGGCCCGCGAATTCGACGACATAGTCTTCCTTCATTCGTCCAACGACGATGTTCGATTCCCCAATGAAGTCGGCAACGAAACGGTTGATCGGCTCATCGTAAATATCTGTCGGCGTTCCGCTCTGTTGGATCGTACCTTTGTTGAGGACGAAAATCTCATCCGACATCGCAAGCGCTTCCTCTTGATCATGCGTAACGAAGATGAACGTAATGCCCAATCTGCGCTGCAGCTCGCGAAGCTCGTATTGCATCTCGGTGCGCAGCTTCAGGTCAAGCGCGGACAACGGCTCGTCCAGCAGCAGAATCTCCGGCTCGTTCACAATCGCGCGCGCAATCGCGACGCGTTGGCGTTGACCGCCCGACATCTCCGTAATCTCACGGCTCTCGTACCCTTCGAGATTGACGAAACGGAGCGCTTCGCGCACTTTGCTCGCGATAACGTCGTTCTTCAGCTTCTTGATCCGCAGGCCGAATGCCACGTTCTCGAACACGTTCAGATGCGGGAACAGCGCATAGTCCTGAAATACCGTATTCACTTGACGGCGGTTCGCCGGCACCTCATTGATCCGCTTGCCATTGAAGTAGATCGAGCCTTCCGATGGCTCCATGAAGCCTGCAATGAGGCGAAGCACCGTCGTTTTGCCGCAGCCGGACGGACCGAGCAGCGTGTAGAACTTGCCCCGTTCGATCTCGAAGCTGACATCGTTCAGCACGGGCGCATCATTGTCATATCGCTTGGTCACATGCTCGAAGCGAATGATCGTATTGTTGTCGCTCATAGTATCACTCCTTACATCAGGATCTTTGAACGGAGTTCAAAGTCACTCTGCCGCTACATCAGGATCTTTGAACGTGACATCAGGATCTTTGAACGGAGTTCAAAGTCACTCTGCTTACTCGAAGTCACTCTGCCGCTACATCAGGATCTTTGAACGGAGTTCAAAGTCACTCTGCTGCTACATCAGGATCTTTGAGAGGAGCTCAAAGTCACTCTGCTTATTGGATCCAGCAAACCCTGTCGGCTCCTGTCTCTCTTATGCCCTCATTATATATCATGGGAAAATCCATGCAATAAACATTCCAGTCAGCAGGAAAATAGCCGCAGACAATCGCTAACATTCCCATTATTGTCCAACTTTACGCGCACGTCCAACTAGCTACGCCCCACGAACTACGAACAAATATTTCTCGGTTCATTAGACTTATTTTGATAAGTTTAACTAAAATATGGTTTTAAATCGGTGTGCTTCTGCTACAATGGAATCATTAACAAAGAGAGGAGGCTCGTTAACACTTTTATAATTGAATGCGCTTACTTTAACCCCAAAAACTAAGGAGGATCTATCATGATTAAGAAGTTGATTACGCTTATCGCCATCTTCGCCGTAACGCTCACCGTTATTCCGCTGCTCTCACAGCCGAAACAAGCAGATGCGGCATCGGTCACGAACCAAGGCTTGTACAAAATCATTAACCGCCACAGCGGTCAGGCACTAGAGGTATATAACTATGCACACGAGAACGGTGCGAACGTATCCCAATGGACGGATCTTGGCGGCGACAATCAGCTGTGGCGCTTCGTCAGCGTCGGCAGCGGCTATTATCAGATCATTAATGCAAACAGCGGACGTGCACTTGAGGTATATGGCTGGTCTACAGCGGATGGCGGCAACATCGTGCAGTGGCAGAACTTCCAAAGCAACTACAATCAGCACTGGAAACTCGAAGACAGCGGTGGCTATGTACAATTGAAAAACCGCAATAGCGGTAAGGTAGCAGAGGTGTACAACTTCTCGACAACAGCCGGCGCAAACATTAACCAATGGACGGACCTTGAAGGCGCGAACCAACAGTGGACGCTCGTGAAGGTATCGCCAAGCTCCACAACGGTGAACTCGACGATCGTCGTAGCAGCAGGTCAGGTGTATGATGGCAAAGGCAGAACGTTCATTGCGGGCTCCGCTCTCGGTGACGGCAGCCAGGCTGAGGGCCAGAAGCCTGTCTTCCGCTTAGAGAATGGTGCGACGCTGAAGAACGTCGTACTCGGATCACCAGCTGCGGATGGCATTCATACGTATGGCAACGCCTACTTATCCAACATCGTCTGGACCGATATCGGCGAGGATGCGCTGACGATGAAAGCTGCCGGTACGGTTACAATTAACGGCGGCGCGGCTTATAACGGAAGCGACAAAGTGTTCCAGCTCAATGCGGGTGGTCGATTCAATGTGTATAACTTCGTAGCGAGCAACGCCGGCAAATTCATCCGCCAGCTCGGCGGCTCAACATTCAAGACCGACGTCTACATCGACAGCTGCGACATCTCGAATATGTCGGAATCGATCTTCCGTACGGACAGCACAACGACTACGGTAACGATGACGAATACGCTTTATCACAACGTTGGCACCAAGTGGTACAACGTGCAGCATGTGACCGAGGCGAACAATACGGCGTACTAGTATGTTTAGTTGGTGGGTGCCACTCCCCTGGTAGCTATCAACAAGTAAGAAAGATTTTACGCTAACGGACTCCACGGTCACTATTGTGTTCAAAATAGCGCTTCAGCGCTTGTAACAGACACAGCAGCCCCTATTCAGCGGTTTCGCGCCATCATTGGCACCTAACCGCCGTAATAAGGGCTGCTCAGTCCGTTAAGTCCAGCAGATCATCCAATACGAGCATATAGCGTCCGCTCTGTCCTTAGCCTTCCGCTGAGTCCGTCAGCCTTCCGCTCACCGGCGCTATCGCTCGACACCTACGCCTTCTTCACGACCGGAATCCAAATCTCGCTCCGATAATTCGGCACAGTTGTATCTTTGCCTTCATTCCACAGCATCTCCGGTCCTTCTACCAGCTCGTAGCCAGAAGACGGGAACCATTCGGAGTAGATACGCCCCCATACCTGCTGAAGCGTCTGCGGGAATGGACCAACTGCCTCGAATACGGCCCATGTAGATGCAGCCACTTCCAACGCCGCCCATCCTTCCGGACATGGCTCTGTCGTTGCCGCTCCAATATAATGGTCCAGCTCGCCCCGCTCCTCCATCCGGCCTTCCGAGAAATTGACGGAAGCGCTAATGATACCTGCAGGCTCGGTGTTCGCAAGTTGCTTCAGCAGCCCGATTTTCTCCATATCGAGACTCTGCCACATAGCGGCGATTTCCGGGTTAACCCCTTCGAACACAATCGGCACCCGCTTCATCAACCCGACGATACGGAACGCTTCCTTGTCCACGATCCGATAATTCATTTCGACTCCTCCTTGTACGGTAAGCTGGAAGGTCATCGGCGGATAAGCTTTGAACGAATGATTGCTCACCTTCGCCTCCGACGGTGTCATGCCATGCAGCTGTTGGAATGCTCGCGCGAATGAATCAGCGGAGCCATAGCCATACTTTACCGCGATATCAATCACACGCGCTTCTCCGCCTTGCAGCTCGTAGGCAGCGAGCGTGAGCCGCCTGCGGCGAACGTATTCAGAGAGCGGAATGCCGGCTAAGAACGTGAACATTTTCTTAAAATGATACGCCGAACAGTACGCCCTCCTCGCCGCTTCCGTATAGTCGATCTCCTCCGCCAGATGGCGCTCGATATACGACATGGCGTCATTCATTGCTTTAAGCGAATCCATTCGTCCGACTCCCCTTCCAACCTCATCGTAACAGCAGCCGAAACGCCGCATCCGACTTTTATTGTACAAAAAAAACCGCACAAGCGGTTGCTTGCGCGGCTTACCTAATTAGTATGACTGATGCTATCTCCAATCTTAGGTGTGTATCCCATTGTACCCCCATCAACTAGTCGGACCTTGCCACCTGCTTAATCTGGCTATCATCTTATAGCTGCGTAGTATTTAGAATATCCTTTGAAACGACGAATATAACAAAAACCTTGAATGGCATGAAGCCAATCAAGGTTTTTGTTGATAAGAAATCATATTAATATAAATAACCTAGTTTTGAATCAATTCAATACAGCGAGTTGATCTGCTTTCAAATTACCCTTGAACGTAATTCTCTCGCCTTTTCCCACGTTTATTTTTTCTTCAAACTCAACTAAAATCGCCTCGCCTAAATTCTTGATACTGCAAACTATACTATAATCGTCCTCGATATCCACTACATTAGCAGTTACTATTACATGAGAGGACTCATCAATAGGTTGAATAAAAGCATTAGTATCGGTCATTACATACTTGGGTTCTATACAAACACTAGCTAAATCAATTCCAACCTCAAAATTAGCATATTGACCAACAGTGAGAATTTTGGATTGTTCACCTTGCTCTAGGTACTCTTCATGTTGAATGAAGTGAACCCATAGTTTTTTATTAATAGCATTAACATCTAGCTGAGTAAGTCTTTCATATCCATCAATAAACATCTGTACTACTCTTCCTTCAATCCCCATATAGTTTCCTCCATGTTATTGTAATTTTGCAAATGATTTTGGATCACTAGGCATCATTGATTGAATCTTGCCATCCTTTACAATTACAACAATCCCCTTTTTAGGATTTTCCGCTCCGTCTAAATAATAGATTTCTTTTCCATTCACTTCTCTAAGAACCCCGTTATTTATAACTTTTTCAGCCTGCTTAGTGAAATTTTCAAACCCCTTCACTGAGTTCTCAAACAAGATTTCGTCTACTCCCAGCCTCATGGCAAGGGACGGGATTCTATCTGGGTATTTATCCCAGTAGTCTGCAAAATGTTTTATCCCTTGGTTTGTTCCATCCTCTAGAACACCCCATTTTTTACTCAGAGGACTATTCAACATGTCTTGTTTGAGATTTCCTGTCCCATTATTCCTGTACGCATAAGCATCCTCATAAAACTGACTATCATCAAACTCATCAATCGGCAGATTAACACCAGGCCCGCCTTTTACTACCTCTTCGGCCTGTTTTCCTCTCTTTATTAATTTGTTCCCTAAGTCCATAATCCCTTCTGCAAGCTTCGGAGCAACCTTGGCAACGGCTGGTCCTATTCCTGCAGAAACGCTAGCAATCGCTATTGCTTCCATCATCTTTTGTAGATTGTAACCGAATTCCTTACTTTCACCATACGTTGCTTGTTTCTTGACTACATCCACAGCGAATGTAAACATCTAATTGATAGGCTCGATATACTCTTCAACAAAAGAATCGACCATCGAGTTAATGATATCTTCTTTTTTAATTTGGCCGGTCGCCATTGCTGTCAGCAGCTTGCCCACTTCAGGCAGCGTCTCTGTATAGAAACGACTTCCGAACATCGTAACAGCAGCCGAAACACCACATCCGACTTTTATTGTACAAAAAAAACCGCACAAGCGTATGCTTGCGCGGCTTACCTTACACGTTAGGGTTATTAGTTACCGGAATTTCATTAATTCCATTTAATACTTTCGTTATTTTGCTGACCAAATCTTCAATTTCTTCTACAGTTAGTTCATTGGAAATTGCTTCATGTTGGAATGAATTTAACACATTTATAATCGCATATAAATTCCCATTAAAAACTTCTTCATGATTCAAAATCTTCTCACCCAATGCAGTATGAACAATAATGCTCTCAGCAAGTCCTTCATTTGTTACAGATCGAACTCGTAAAAAGTTCTCGCAACTGCATACCTGTAACCCCGGTTTAAAGATAATGCATTTTCATAAACCTCGTTTATTGCTTCAAATAATTCTTTATAATCCCATTCTTTCACGTTGATCACCCTAGTTTTACAATATTGAGTCAAGATTGTTTACTGAACACCGTATCAATATTTTACTAGGCTTTAATAATAATCCAAAGCATCCAAGGTTTCATCACTAATATCTAGGTAGTTCTTGCTCATCCGAAGTAACATCTGCAATGCTGGCTCAAAAAGATCCTTGTTAACCAATGTAGTTGGATTTTTTTCATCAATAAGAACACATAATTCAAGATATCTCGTAACGAGAGCTTTTTTCATTGTCGTAAACTAAAAGAAGGCCAACCAGCCTAATCTGGTTAACCTCCCTTAACTTTGAATAACTACAATAGCCTAGTTCAATCGTTAACTCACATTCGTAGAGTTACATAAAGTTCTCTTTCTCTAATCTATCTAAGTTATCATTACTAATATCGGCCTTCTCCCTATTGCTATGAAATTCAATCCAATCGTTTAACACAAAAGCCGCACTGCCACAACTCAGGCTTCTATCACTATCAAATCTTAACTTACCGCCTCTTTCAAAAAACTTGATAATAGGCTCATAAAGTTCCTGCGCTTGTTGGGCTTCTGTGTATTTATTTTCCATAAGATAAGACAGCTCGATATAGTTTTTACAAATCTTATAATGAATTGGATTTTCAATATCAAGCAATGTTTCCTCAGCTAAGCCCTCAATTTCAATATGAACCCTCTCGTCAACCTTTATTACATCCAACAGACTACCCAGCGGACTTTGGTTTATACAGTAAGGTTTGTAAAAACAAGCTAATCGCCTGAGATATTCCCCCACCAAGATAGAATGCAATTTCCCTGGTTTATTTTCACTGTTCCAGTTAATTCGCTGTATACGTTGAATTGACTTTTCAATTGACAATGGTATACTCATCTCCTTTTTTTATACCATAAAACCTCGAACTATTCTCTCTATACCCTGGAAATGTTCCAAACTCGGGTTGTGGCACCGCATTATCATGTGCCCCTGGAGGTATTGGCTTCCATGTTCGTGACACTGGATCCCATGAGTCAGGATGCCTATAGTATTCTTTTCCTGAATCCATTCGAGCCTTTTCATCTAGTTCGTGGGCCGCTAATTGTTTAAACCACTGCTTCTGAGATACGGTTAGTTCTCCTTCTAGAGCAGTATGAAAAGCATATACTACTTCAGGATCAGGAGTTAACCTAGATTTATAAAAGTATAGCCCTTTTTCATCATAAGCTGGGAGATCATAATAGTTAATAAATAAATGCGAATATAAATCAGATGCCTCTTTCAGAGTTAGTCCAGTATTTTTCGCAAGCACATTAATATTTCCATAACCAGCACTTCTTATCTCATCAGCTTTTTTTTCAGTCGCTACCTCTATTTTATATTTATATTGTTCTACAGGCGGGTTACTGTATCTCTTTGGAGGTTTAATATTGATAATATATTGATCCTCATAAACATCATCAAACTCGTCGATCGGCAGCTTAACCCCCGGGCCTCCCTTGACGACCTCTTCGGCCTGTTCTCTCTTTATTATTTTCTTCCCTAAGTCCAGCATCCCTTCTGCCAACTTTGGAGCAACCTTCGTAATGGCCGTTCCAATTCCTTCGGAAACGAAGGCAACCGCAATTCCCTCTATCATCTTTTGCAAATTGTAGCCGAACTCTTTGCTTTCACCATACGTTGCTTGCTTCTTTGCTACATCCACAGCGAATGTAAACATCTGCTTGATAGGCTCGATATATTCTTCGACGAATGAATCAGTCAGCGAGTTAATAATATCTTCTTTCTTAATTTGGCCGGTCGCCATTGCTGCCAGCAGCTTGCCCACTCCAGGAAGCGTCTCTGTATAGAAACGACTTCCGAACATTCGGGAAGCTAGATCAGCGATTTCATTAGCGCCATCAATTTGTCGTTCTTCTCTTCCCTTCCTGATGGCGTTCATCATCTCAAAGCCAAATCCCGGAATGATCTCGTTTGAGTTGACAATCTTCGCTTTCTTGGCTGTCTCTATCAACGCCCCTGTCACTTTTCCATATATTGTAATAGCTTGAGATGGAGCAGGCTCTACTGCCTTGAGTGCAATTAACTGCTGGAAGTAGGTCACATCACCCAGGAATTCAACATCATACTTGCCCGTCTCGGCACCGTCGTATAATCCCAGCTTCTTCAGAGCTTGCTGCATGCTCCG
This sequence comes from Paenibacillus sp. CCS19, assembly GCF_033239625.1. NCBI lineage: Bacteria > Bacillati > Bacillota > Bacilli > Caryophanales > Paenibacillaceae > Paenibacillus > Paenibacillus sp. CCS19. The sequence continues at coordinate 87,140 of NZ_BTCK01000022.1, read as the reverse complement.
AATGTCCGCAGAACTAACCTCGCTGTTATATTTATCAACGAGTTGCTCTTGCTCGCGCATCCATGACTTCATAGACCAGTTGATTGTACTCAAATCTGGCACCATGCGCTGGATATCAAGTGACGCGCCATTATACAGAGGCATTTTACCTTGGGCTAAGAAGTACTCCGCTTTCGATTTGTCACCCTCATCAATAGCCGACCACACTTGTTCTCTCGCCTTAACGACTTTCAAATTCTGGACGTCGACATTAAACCTCGGAATGATATGTTCGCCTAACGATTCGTTCGTTAGACTATCGATTGTCTTATAGAAATTAGTCAATCTGTCCGACTGTTGTTTCGTTGCTGCCGTCAAACTGTTCATTACCTGTGGAGACTCTGCTGTAATCTGCCAACTCCACATCCTAGTTTTGTTGTTATAAATATTTTGCGCCAACTGCTTCAACGAGTTATCGGTTAGACTTAGCGCTGTTTGTTTCGAAGCTTTGACCTGGGCTAAACTCTCATTAAGATCGTTGATCCTTCCAGCTAGCGCATTCTCGACGTCATGATTTCCTTTATAAACAACGCTTGCAACGGAAATACGGATAATCTCATCATTGATCTGGTCCAGCTGCGTGTCGAAGCTGGTGGATAACGTTGTGAATTTCTTCATCTGTGAGCTATCCAATGTTCCTTTGGCAGTCGTCATCAAAGCCGTATCCATCGTACTGACACCGCGCCAGAAATCCGCCTTGGCCTTCAAGTTAATCTCGTTCCACTTGTCTAGATTAACGATTTTCTCCGCGCTGCCATTGGCGCCAAGCACGTTCTTAGCGATTACCTTGTACTTCTCCAGATTGGTATCTGGCGCTTCCAACTGCTGCTTGCGATCCCATTCTCGTCGCTTCAATTCGTATAGGAAGTCGTCCGCTTGGGCCTGCGTGACGCTGCTATTGCGCCGAATGTTCAGCGTTGCTCCCTGATCCTTCAGCCCCTGCAAATAATCGAGCGCTTTGATTGCATCATCGTATTTGCCGTTCTTCAAATACTCGTTAAGCTGGTTGCGAGCCGTGTAAAAGTTATTGTTCAGCGTATCGACGGCCGTCGTCTTAAGTACGCCTGTTACGCCTTCCGCCTTCTTCTGTATGCTCGTATAGATAGCCTGCTGCTGGGCAGCAAGCACAGCATAATCATTAGGATCTGCGGCATCCGCCGTCGTCTTCGCCAGATCTAGGTACTTCCAATATAAATCCTTAGCAGCCTTGATCTCGTTGTTCACCGTGTTCAGATAAGAGTTCTTATAGTCTACCTTCAGTCCGACTGCATCTAATTGCTTATACAACTTGTTACGCTCGGCTTCTTCCTTCGCTATATTGCTCGACTGTGCTGAAGTGGAGGCCGATACTTCATTCCAATAACGGACATCGGCCACTTGTATCTGCTGCACGACCTGCGCGAGCTTGCTTGAATCGATACTCGCCAACGCGCCTTGGAAACTTGATTGGCTGCTGTACAATGCTTTAGCAGCTGTTAACGCTTCGGCTGCATGTACCGTACTTCTCTTCAATGTAAGGCTTGCCCAGTCCACAACACCATTCAGAATACTGTTATTAACCGTGTCGATCTTATACGAGCTTCCGCTTAATGAAGCGCCTTGTTTAACCGCATCCTGCATTCCGCTCATTGCTTTATTCATTGCGGCAGCATCCAGCCCGATTCGGGCCTCGTAATAAGCCTTCTTGTTGGCAATGAATGATGCATTCTGCTGATCGAGCAATACCATTGCATCCGTATGATCATTGACATAAGATTTTGCTCGCAACGTATCTGCCTGCTGGGTTGCCGCGTTCATGGCTTTGGTGTCCATATTCGCGTATGCCTGCCACCAGGCCTTCTTGGACTCCAGCAATTGTCGCTCGTTATCTAATTTCCCGGCCAGCTTTATCGAGTAATCATCGTCTAATTTCTTGGAATCCTTGGTTTCCAGCGCTCCCTTCGCCCGAAGGTCCGCCCCTTCTTTGCTGTACTTATCCATCAACGTTTGATTGTCCGTTAGCCGCGCTTCCCACCATTTGCGTTTGGCATCCAGAAGCTGCTGATTGAGCTTGGCCTGTTCGGCTGCCGATAGTTTCACACCATTCGTTGATCCTGCTGTCCCCGTTGTCCCTATATTGCCGCTTGTCCCTCCCGCAGTTCCTGTATTCCCGGCAGCCGAACCAGAGCCTTGCATGCTTTGCAGCTTCGCTAAATTGTCTGCATCTTGCTTCTTCGCTGCTTCCGTTTCTAGCGCGCCTTGGCTTCTTAATCCATCGCCCCGTTTCGCAGCCTCGTCCATCTTAGCCTGATCATTAGCAAAACGCGCATCCCACCAGTCCTGCTTCGCTTTCTCGAGCTGTTTGTTCAATTCCTGCTGCTTAGCGGCAGTAGCTGTCCAGCTTCCTGCTGTTGCTGTTGGCTGACCCTGCGCATTATAAATTGTCGACGTCGATGATGTAGGTGAGGTGGATGAAGTCGATGAACTGGATGATGTCGATGAGGTGGAGGATGTACTTGGTTTCGATGCAGATGAAGTGCTCGTAGATGACGAAGATGTGCTTGTACTTGACGTTGATGTAGCCGAAGACGATGTTGACGCCGATATTAGCGGCGTAGATGGCACCATCCCGCTCTTCAATGCATTGGCATAATTAGCGAAGTAGTTCGTCGGCAATTGTAATTCTCCCCCTATATTTATGTAATTTTTAACAGAATTACAATATAAGGATGTTTTATTAATTAGTCTACTAAAACTTTCATAAAGATACAGTTTGTATCTGCTTTTTCATATGAAAACACAAAAAAACCGCACAAGCATACGCTCATGCGGCTCTCATCCTACACATTAAAAATCCAGAACTGCCCCGCCTCCTGGCGGAACACCGACTCCTTCGCGGTCACCCGACCGTCGTCCTGCTTGCCCTCGTCAATCAAGCCGTCATGCCCTCTGCGGAAATACGACTGGTTGTCTTGATTCGGATCCAGCACATCGACCCAACCGCCAGTCGGGCGATTTAGATAGTCATGCAGAACGATATAATGCCCGCCTTGCGTAAAATGTCCCGGCCTCATCGATGCGATAACCATCCGTCCCGGCTCATTCAACGCCTGCTTCACATCGTCCCAGTCCGCCGTCTGCTCGCAGCGCAAGCCATAGCGGGCAGCGATGCTGCCATAATAGCCCCATTCCGTCCCGTCATCATAGCTGCGAAAGCCATGATCAAGGCTGAACTTCGCCGTCTCTGGCGGAAGCACGACCGTTCCCTTCAAGTTCGTGATGACCATTGCCATGCACGTTGGTCCGCAGCCCGAGCTGCCGATGTTCTGCTTCGGATCGCTGTGGTTCGAATACATGATGCCCTTCCACTTCGGATCCTCCTGACTGTAATAGACCGGCGGCTTAGCTGGGTATGCTTCATTACTCGGCTTCTTCCCGCCTGCATCCAGCACATCCGAACAGAAGAGCACCTTCCACGACTGCGGACCGATTTTGCCTGCGGAAGCTCCCGCGTTGCCCAGCTTATTCACCGTCTTGAACGCATTAACGGCAAACAGCGTATTCGGTCCGAATTTGCCGTCCGGCGTGAGCGGCTGGTTCGTGGAACCTCTATAGCCCAGCTCATTGAGCCGCTGCTGCAGCTGAATGACAGCGGGCTTTGCCGTTGAAGGATCGAGTGCGAGCACCTCATCCGGGACTTGCGGCGTTACACCGTTATCTGCCACTTTCGTTCCCCTCCACGATCTAGAATAAATCCTTCATGGGCCAAAACTCCGGCTGAGCGGCAGACGGGCCCAGCGCCGAAGTCGGTACAGTTGCAGCTGGCGCAGCCGCAGGAGCAGGCGTCGGCGCTGCAGGCTCCTCCTTCTTCACCGATACGTGAACATGCAGCGCGTTCTCGTACCATACCCAATCGAAGCCAGCCTCCTTCGCCAGCTCGCCGAGCCTGCCAAGCAGCGCGTTGCCCGGCTGATCGTCGGACACCGTAATGTCCGCGGCACGTCCTTCGTAATGCAGGCTGACTTGGTGACTCGTTCCGTCATGCTCGGTGCCGTCATCCCATACATCCGTCGCGCGCAGCTTCCGGTCCGGCCACTCTGCCTTGACAAGCTCCGCGAGTCGATCAAGCTTCTCTTTCATTCGCGGCGTCATCATCAAGTCGTCGCCTGTGCCCTCTTCATCCTTGAATATAATGTCGGGGTTGCTGTTCTCGACCAACGCATCGAATTCCGTCGTTCCTCGTGCTACCTTCGCCGCCATTGCGCCCGAATTGTCTTTCTCCGAGGAAGTCGGATATTTGGTATTCAGCGCCATTACCTTCTTGACGACCTCGGCTTTGACAGCCGGCTTATCCGTACCGCCAAGCGACTTCACGAGCTGATCGAATGGCGCCGTGTCGCCCGCCTTCGACATATTCGGAGCTGATCCACTGCTGTATTTGCCACCGGAAGACACGGGAGCCATAGACATCTGAGGACCCGCCGCCCCCCCGCTGCTCCGCAGATAGTTCAACACCGCACTATTGCCGAAGCTCTGCTGCGCGGAAGCCAGCTCGCTCTGCGGCGGCAGACTTGAGCCCGATACCGGCTGCGGAGCAAATTTGGGCGCATTGCTTTTGCTTTCCGGCTGCGCCGGCTCTTTAGCCATCGTCCTTCGTCCCTTCCTTCATAAACTGATCGATTCGGCTCATCCGTTCGTTCCAGGCCTCCAGATACTCGGCGTTCGTCACCTTCTCGCCCGGACCTTCCTTCGTAAAATGCTTCACGTCCGTCGGGAGCAGGTTGCCTTTCTGGTTCTTGCCGATGGCTGCATTCGGCTTCTCATAGATGCCGCGCATCCCGCCAAACCCTTGCTGATGGGCAAAATAAAGATTTTGCGCACTTTCCTCAATCAAGAAGCCATCGGTGCCGGGATTGACGGCTTGAGCCGTTTCTGCGGCGGGAGACTCGATCAAGTTGACCGGTACCAGCCGTTCACTGCGTTTCTTGTTCACTTCATTGTTATGCGCCTGAATTTGCTTCAAGTTATATTTGGCATAGATAGCCCCGACCAGCACGTTCAATCTCGGATCGGATTTCACGTCTTCCCACGTAATCGCTCGCGACTCTTTGGCGCCTTCATCCTTCACCTTCAGCGTATTGAACAGTTTCTTAACGGAAGGCTTATCCCGCGTATCGTTGAATGCACCTTCGCCAAGCTGCATCAGACCGTAATACGCACCGTTGTGGCTGTTCTTATTGCCGGCCGATTCCATGATGATCATCTTCTCCAGCGTGGAGACATCGATGTCGGTCAGTTCGGACGCTTCCTTGATTGCAGCCTGGATTGTCTTATCCTTGCGTATTCGGTCCCAAGCCTTCTTGTCGTCCGCTTTCTTGACTTCTCTCTCTGCATTCAGCAGCTCAGCCGGCGTAGGCGGCCGCGCGACGTCTGCGAAGGCTTCCGCCTGCTCCACGGCCGCCGGCTTGCCGCCAACCTTGGACATATTGGGACTGCTGTTTGCATTCTCATACTTTCCAGGTGCGAATGACATTCCACCCTTTGCACCGCCCGCCTGCAAATATTTCAGCACCGCGCTGTTCCCGTATGATTGCTGCATCCGCTCCACGGTCGGGAAGACGGCTTCCGCCGATCCTGAGATCGGCGGAGAAGGGGCTTTCCCAGGCTTAGCACCGGCTTTCGCCGTGCCTTTCTTCGGCTTGCTCTCGACTTTCTTGTCCGCCACTGGCATCCACTCCGTTCCAGCGGATTACGATTCGCTCGTATCGCCCGTTTCAGTCGCAGATTCGATCGGCTGCGCCGACGCTTTGGACGAACGACGCGTTTTCTTCACTGGCTCAACGACGATGTCCGCCAGCTTCGCCTCGATCGCTTCCGATTCGGCCACCGATTCCGCGTTCAGCGCTGCTGCATCGATCGAGCTATCCGTCGCTCGGAGCGCCGACATGAGTTCAACCTGTTCGATCGGCTGCCGGATAATCGGTGTGCCGTCAATCGGCACCTTGATAATCGGCGTTTCATCGGTCGGAAGCTTGATGATTGGCGTATCATCGACCGGAAGCTTGATGATCGGCGTATCATCGATTGGCACCTTAATAACAGGCGTATCCGTATCTGGCAGCTTAACTACCGACGTGTCATCGAGCTTGCTGCCGCCCGTCAAACTCGTCTGCGCGCCGTATGCCGGAACCGTAACCGTTCCGGTATCGACCGTTCCGATGACCGCCCACCAGCGTACTATCCAATCCTTGGTCTGTTCAAAACCATCATTGTTTCTTTTATCTTGAATTTTGACCTGGAAACCGATATTCGTAGTGGTCGGATACTGCGCCATCACGTACGGAAGATCCGCTTCGATGAATGCTGCGTCCCCGGCTTTTACGGTCGACGTCAGACCTGGAATGATCGGGATATCGGGAATCGGAATCGTCGGAGGCGTCTGATTGCCCAGCGTCTGCGAGAGTTGCGACGTCTGGTTCGTTGTACTCGCAAGCGATGTCGCAGACAGCGCTTCCCCGGCAATCAGCTTATTCGGCAGCAGCGACGTTTGCAGTCCGCCGCTTACCGACTCATCGGGCAGGCCATCCAAACTTATCGAATGTACGACGGAGAGTATGATACCGATGTTAGTTGATGGCAGCGGGTGGCTGATGAACGGCGATACCCGAACCTCTCCCGGATACATCGACTGGAACAAAATGCTGCCCGTCGCAATTTGTGCGCCAGCCGTTTGGCTTCCGCCCGTAATATTGACGTTGATGCGCCCGTTCGTGGTGTCGTCCGATACGGACACACCGGTTCCGGTGAAATTAATTTTCGAACGGGCCGTATAAGCCGTACCATCCTTCAGGACGGACACCTTCTGAGGATCTGCCAACGTACCGGACAGGTTGTTCACGTTCAGCTCATCGGTTCCGCCCTTCGCATGCGTACCCGCATGGCTTGCAGCTGCGCCGCTGATCGTTACGTTGGTTCTCCCGCCTGCCACATCGTCAACTGCCGTAACACCGGCGCCGATGAAGTTAATTTTGGAGCGAGCGGGCAGTGCCGTGCCTTCCTCCTGGATAACCACCTTCTGAGGATCTGCCAGCGTACCGGACAGGTTGTTCACATTCAGCTCGTCGGTTCCGCCCTTCGCATGCGTACCCGCATGGGTCGTCATGCCGGGGATGTTAATGGTCGTCCGGCCGTTCGTCGAATCATCCGATGCCGTGACGCCTGCGCCTGTGAAATTGATTTTGGTGCGAACGGTCAATGACGAGCCTTCATCTTGCACTTGAACCTTCTGCGGGTCGGCAAGCACGCCGGACAGATTCGTTACGTTCAACTCATCCGCTCCGCCGTCCGCATGCGATGCCGCATGGGTCGGAAGCTGGGCCGGACGCTGCTTGTCGGCCAGCATCAGCTGGAACAAGAGCTCGTTATTATAGATGTAAGGACGAACGGACTCATCGATGCTCGTAATGATGCCCTTGTTATTAATCGTAATGGCGGCCAGCACAATATGATCGGAAGATCCCGTATCCGGTTGTTGGTCAAAATAACGCTCCGCGAGCAGCCGAACGATCGATCGGTCCTCTACGACCGCAAGCGAAGACTCGCCGCCTGTGACGGTTTGAAGCACGCTGTTGAACAACACTTGGCTGCTAATGACGCCGCTCGTCGGCATTTCGCCTGCACGCGCGTAATACCGCTGCGTCCGTGTCACGCCCCCCGCGAGCCCGCCCAAGTTGAACGGAATCTTGTTATCCTTCCAAGCGCTCAGCATCGTAAATTGGCTTGGCAGCGACTCCGTGATCTCGACAAGCGAGCTTCCGCTCTGCTGCAGCTTCGTACGGACGGTCAGCACGACCTCGATCACATCTCCCGGATTGGCGACCCGCGGCACCGAACGGTGGACGATGAACTGGTCGTTCTCGAACACAATGACCGTCTCACGATAAGCCGACTCTAAGCTTCCCGCCGCTGCCGGCGCATCCTTAGTCAACGAGAATTTGAATGTCTCGCGTATTTTGTTCAGCTCGATGCCGTCCGTGCTCGCCGTTGCATTCGATACCGGCGGAACAGGCTCGCGCGCGATTTCGTCATAGGAGATGACCGCATAAATGATGTCATCTTTGGCCGGCGGATAGTTTGACGGATAGCCGGCCAGCTTGCTAATGTCGGCGACGTCCAGATTGGCCGCGACAACAATCTCTCTTCCTGCTGCGTCGATCGCGGTTCCAGGCGTCAGCCTTACGCCAGTGCCATCGATTTGCGAGAGATGAAGTCCGCCAATGACCCCCGTGCCGTGAACGAACCGGTTAAGCAGGCTTCTTTTCTCGATATAATAGTTTTGCTCCAACTGAAAATCTTTGACGGAAAGCAGCTTTCCATAGAAATAACGGTTCCGTTCAAACTGCTGCAGCTGCAATTGACTGTTAGACAACAAGATAACCTCCCATCATCGTATAGCTCTTATATAAGCCGTGTATCGGCGCCGAGGCCGGATCTGACATCCAGCTGCCCGAATGGCGTTTCGTCCATCAGCATCGTATCCCGGTCCATAATCGATTCGTCGTCGTACCGGGCGGACGGATGCGTCAGCACTGTATTCACTCCCATAAATGTATAGCCGCCTAGATAGATCCATGGCTGCAGCCATGTCACGTCCGACACCGTATGAGCCGGCTGGTTGCTCGCAATCATCCGTTTAATCGTCTCCAGCTCGCTCAGCCCCGATAGCTGCTTCGGCATCAGCAGCACGCTGAACCGATAAGGATCATCGCCGAACAGCTCGACATAAGCCCGCTTCGCCTCGGGATCGACGATGTCTTGCAGTCTGTAATTCTCGATGATGATCGGGAGCTCTTGCGTATACATCTCCACGATGCGTTCAAGTCCTTCCCTCGTTCCACGCATGCGGTGAATTTCCGGCATTCCTTTGATCAGACTGCGAAGCTTATGCTCCGGCCATCCCGGATCTGCGGCAATGCCGATCCAAGTCGCCAGCCATCGCAAGTACTCGCCGGAAACCGCATCAACGTCAAGCCAGCGCGGTGAAGCCGTGATCTTGTCGTCAAGCTCGGTCATGAAGGTCTCGAGGAGCGATAGAAACCGTTCAAGCAAATCCCTGCTCGCTGGATCCTCCTGATATACGGCCGGCATATGCCTCAAATAGGATAGTCGTGGAAAATCAACGCGGAGCCCGCGGATGATCGGCGTATCTTTGTCGCTGCCGAACAGCTGCATCCGAACCCACAAATATCGGCCCGGCTCCGCCCGGATCAACATATCGCGCGGACTAACGGTCGACTCCGACCACGGCAGCTGCTGCAGAACAGCGACCTTATCCGAAGAACGAATGGCCGCATCCGCAATATAGTCGTCGAGGCTCCGATCGGCTTGATCGATCATGAATTCGCGCTTATCGGAAACCAGATACGATACCCGAACCAGCGTATTCTCGGGAATATCCCGGTCGAGCGTAAGCTTATGCCATCGTATCGCTTCCTCCGTACTGTCGAAGCTTCGCGAGATGTACTCGCCCTTCGAAATCGGAGATCCGCTGTCGCGGTACAGCGCCGGTTGGCGCAGCAGCAGCGTGATCTTCTGCGCCGCTCGATTGAACACATACAGATTGTTGCGGCTGAACACGATACGGTCGGCAGCGCCGCGGTACGTCGTCAGCGGTCCGATCGGTTCGCCGGATTCGCCGCGATATAGGTGGATCATCGGCACCTGCAGACCCGCCGAAGGCTCCCGCTCTCCGATGTAGATCACGTCCGAATCATCGACTGCAATGGATACAGGGTTCGTATCATCTAACAGCGGTACGCGCCAGCTCAATTCCCCGTCCTTCGAATAGCAGGTCAGCGACTTCGCATCGGTATCCAGCACGTAAAGCCTGCCCGCACCCGAAATCGCTGCCGTCAACCTTAATCCGGTCGTGGTGTCTTTCTCTTGACCGCTAATCCAGCGAACGAACCTTCCGCCCGGATCAAAGACAGCGACCGGCGCTCCTTCAGCCTGCGTCACATAGCAGAAGCCAGCTTCGTCTGACACAACGTCATAAGGCGACCAGCCGGCTGGCGGCTCGGATGCAGCGAACGGCGATAGATCGCCAGCCGTCCATACCGGCTGTCCCGTCGTCTCCGCATATGCACACAGCCGAACGCGGTCACCATCTGTATTCTCCAACGCATACACGAATCCCGGACTTCGAGACAGCCTAGCCCCGGCGTCCTGTAGATAGAGCACACCCTCCGGCTTATCCAACCGGCCAGTTATCGGATTGTAGGCATACACCTTACGAGACGTTTCTTCAATAATAAGCAGCATGCCATGAGGTCCTTCCGCTACGTCTGTGACGATCCCTCCGGAGGGCAGCAGCGAAGCGGCGTCTACAGTCAACTCGGTTGCATAATCGTTCGCCGACTGAATTCGGATGCCGCTCTCGCCGTCATCCCATACGAGCTGATACAGCAGCCCTTCGCTCCAACGCTGCTTGGATCGAATAATATGGTAGTGAAACTCACTGCGGTCAAGTACGGACATAACCGACTCCTTCCTGCAACGGACGGCCGAACAGCTGCTGTTCAACCTCGACTTTGTGAACATCCGAATAAACAAGCGCATTGCTGTCCATGACGAAATTGCCTTGATCGTCTATTCGCCCGCCGCCTTCCGTATTAAATAGCTGCAACCGCTGCACACTGTCGACGCCGTTCACCTTATCGATAAGCGCATACAGCTCCGACAAATAAACCGTTCGGCCGAACGGCCATCCTGTACCATGCGAACCGCCATTCAACGGATGCAGGTAACGGGCCAGCTCTGACGAGACGGCTGCCGCTACCGTCTCTCCGTCATGGCCGCTGTTGATTGTAACCAGCACGTTCGCCTGAACCTTGACATATTGCGGCGCTTTGACAACAACACGCGTCGTCAACAGCCGATGCCGGTTCAAGAAGCGAGATACGGTATCCAGGAAGCCGGTGCTTGGACGCGGATTCGGCTTATCGCTATAGGGTACGACAACGACCGTAACCGCATTGTCTCCGCTCCACAGCGCCTTCGCCCGCGCAACGCGAAGTCCTGGCGTCTTGCATGCCAATTGCTCATAATCTTCGTCCGTAACGGCGCGCGTCAGGCGGCGAAGCTCCTTAACCGATCTTGCGACCGCATCCTCCACACGCTCGGCATTCGCGCCTCCGCTGGCCGGCAGCAACTGCAGGATGCTCAGCTTGCCCGCCAGTTCACCTGCATGATCCGCGAATTGGTTGATCGCGCCGGCGCTTACATTGCCCTGCCTGCCCATCGTTCGGTAATAAGAAATGCGTATGCTGCTGTCCCCTGCGGCAGGAGGCACTTTGCCATACAGTCCATCCCCGAAACGAATCGTGCCGCTGCTGGGGTCGAATACGTAATGGGAATCGTCAGGCCCCGAGGCGTCCAGATCTTCCCGGCGCGTCCATTCCGTCCAGCCGGACCAGCTATAAGAGCCGTCCTTACCGGTCTCGAACACTTCCAACTTCATGGGAGGATCAGACACAATGCCTCCGCCGTCCCTCACTTCGAACGACTGGTTGCTAAGGCCATTGGACCTGCCGACATAGTCGTCCGCTATGTAATCGAGTTGAACGATCGGAACCGTATGCAGCATAATGCTGTCGATGCGCGGCACCAGCTCGTAGCCCTCTGACTTGACGGTGCAGCGAAACCAGCAGCAATCGACCGCTGCTGTTGGGAACAGCCGCTTCACACCGGCATCATGCGGAGCCAAGAACACGATCCTGCCCGCGCGCATCAGCATTCCTGTTTCGTCGCTCGTCACTTCAAGCTTCGACCAGCCTTCGCTTTCATTCAGATATTCCCACTCGAGGATGACCGGAGGAATCACTTCGAATGGTTCGCCTTCTTCCTGCTCGGCAATCGGCACGGGGTAGTCATCCGACAAACGAAATGCAATCGGAATCGGCGTCTCTGGCCTAATGGGCTGATCAAAGCCAAGATACAAGCTGCTGCCCGCCTCTGCCTTGTCGCCGAACGCTTTGAAGCTTAACCCTTCATGTCCCGCCGACTCCGTCTGATCGATAATGGACGATCCGGCCAGCGTCACGATGCTGACGAGAGCCGCTGATGTGACATGCAGCTCTTGTTCCGTAACGAACCGAATATCCCCCGCCATCAGCGGAGTGCCTCTAGGCACTAACAGCGGCACCGCATACAAGCGCGCATTGTCGGATGGAACAGAGGACTCTGATCCCTCCGCCTCTTCGAATGGCTGCTCTATCGAATAGCCGGCCATCTCCAGATCAGCGCCTAACACGAAGGTAATCTCAGCTCTGGCCGGCTTGGAAGGAGCAGGCGCCGTACCGAGCAGCTTCAAATATTTGCGAATATGATCATCGCGCACTTGGTCGAGATAGTAGCGCTGACTTTCGGCCAGCCAAGACAGCAGCTCCAGCATCGTAATGCCCGGATCATGGACGTTGAAGTCGGTCCATTCCGGCGCATAACGAGGAATCTGTTTCTTGGCGTCCTCGATAAGCTGCGCAAACGTCTTATCGTCCAGATTAGGAATTGGAAGCATGACGGACACCTCTTTGTATGGTTAAGCAGTCCCACATACGCAATCGAACGGATGGCGCACCGGTCATCGGCTTATATTCCGGACGACGACCTGATGGGTGCCGCTGTATATGAGCAATTGCTGCGGGAAAGCAGCGGTCGGCTGCTGGGACGGATTGACGATGACTTCCCTGCCGTCAGCATCGCGTATCGTCATCTCCAGACGATCCACATATTCGAGACCGGGAACGCTGCCGAGCAGGACATATAGATCAGACAACGACGGAACTCGCCCGAATTCCCATCCGGTTCCCTTCGATCCCCCTGACAGCGGGTGAAGAAACGACTTCAATCGGCTTAACGCCTCCCGTTCCACTTCTGGCACAGCCTCGATGCCGCCTGCGACCAGAACGGTATGAACCGACACTTCTGCATAGGACGGACCTCGAATGTGAATATGCGATTGGGCCGCAACGACGTTGGCCGCATGGCTCTTGATATAGTCGGCTATCGTCTGCTTAAGCACGGCGCTCGGCTGAGGCAGCCGCTCTGCCGACTGCGGCACAACAAGCAGTGAAATGCGGCCGGTCTGCGCCTGCCCCTGCTCGTTGACGTTCGGCAAGCACTTGACCCGTGCGATTCCCCGGGCGGCCTCGAATACGAGGCTTTCGTAGTCAGCCGCCGTAACAGCCCGGAACCGATGACGGATCATAAGCGGTCCGCGCTCTTGGGCCGCTTCACTATCCTCCGTGTTATACCCTCCTGCAGCCGCTTGCGGATTGACGACGCCATCCACGTAGGCAATGGACGACTTGAGCATCGTGATTGCGCCGGCCTCCACATTGCCTCTCGCGCCTCCGCCGCTGCGATAGCTTAACTTCACGTTGTTCGTTCCGATCGGAGGAATCTTGCCATGAATGCCATCGCCGAATTGGATGCGTCCTGTCGTACGATCGATCGCGTAACAGCGCTCGTCTGCTTCCGCATCCGTCCAGCTGTCCTTCGCCATCCACCGAACCCACAGCTTCGTAACGACGCCCTTGTCGTCCTTCTCCTCGACGATCGCGGTTCCCGCATCCAGAAGCGATTGCCGCTCGCGGTCCGAGATGGACGAGAGCTCGTCGACGTACAGCTCTTCCGCCGCTACCGGCACCTTGGATACCGCGAATACAGCCTCCGGCGTGCCGCGCGAGGAACCGATGACTTCGTCCTTGAAGCTCTCCGCTTGTTCGACGATCGTCGTATTCCGATAAATCCCCAGTACAATCGGGGCTGGCGCTCTTTTCTCATCATCGGAGCCAGTGCCAGCTGCCTTGAATACGCCGAGCGTATCGACGGCCCGCAGCCAGTACCGGGATTTGCCGAAGATGTCCGTCTCTATCCAATCGGGCAGACCGATGAGCTCCAGGCAGCCGCTGCGCGTCAAGTGATTCGTGCCGTCAACGACATCAAGCTTGACCCAGCCGGACCCGCCGCGTTTCTCCGCGTAATACTGCCACTCCACAATCGGATGGAGGTCCGGGTCGTATACTTGGTCCACAAGAGACAAGTACAGACTGATCGGCCCTCGCAGCGGCGCGCGGTCGAACCCAATGTACAATGCCTGATCTTCATCCAGGGCATCACCCGATTCGAGCCAGCCGCCTTCCGCCGCATCGCGATACCGAAGGCTTCTGTATTCCAGTACTTGCTCCGGCACCGCCTCTGCTTCATAAGCGATCTTCACATCGCGGATGAGAAGCCGCTTGCCGGCGACCTCCAGCTTATCCTCAGGGGGAAGGGCGAACAGTCTGCAGCGGATCCAGAAGTTTTCTTGACCCTGCACGGCCGTCGATGCGACATCATCGCCGTTCTTGAATGTCAACCGCAGCGCGGAGCCTCCGTCATAGGCGATATCCGCCGTGCGTTCCCAGCGAAGCCACCCGCCCCCGTTCCAATACTCCCAGGACACTTCGCTTGTGACGATGTCCTTCACCGAATCAGCGACGGATGACTGTTCCCGTTCATCCTGCTGCAGCTGATTCTCTCCGAGCATGAAGGTGAGCGTGACGCTCCCTCCCTTCTTGGACAATGCATCTGCAGAAGCAACATAGAGCGTATCGCCGGTTCGCGGACTAGCCCCGAACAAATAGAACGCGCCGCCTTGCTCGACTGGATTGTTATTGCTGAACATAAGCTCGGGCCGAGAAGCGTCTCCCTGCACCGCTATGCGCCATGTTCCATCCAGCTCCCCGCATGTCGTTAATCCGGCATTAGCCGATCGAGGCGCAGCAGCCGATGCAGTCTGACGCGGTGCCGGCATGCTGCCTCGAAGCCAGCGGCGATAATGTCCGTTCACCTCGACCGCACCGAGCGCCTTCGTACCCAGCTTAGCCCGCAGCCCTTCGGACGATTGCACGAAGTCGATCCATGCACCGTCCCAATATTGCCAGCGAATTTCATCCCAAGCGCCAGCCGACACAACCGCTTCTCGAGAATCACCGCTTCCACCCGAATCGCTCTCTCGCATGATCCGAATCTCGGAACCGGAGCCGCAGCGCAGCACATCATCATGAGCCAAATAAATAAAATGCTCCTGCTTGTTCAAGCCTTCGAACAGCTTGAAGCTCGTCATGCGGCTCACTTCCGCGCCCGCACCGTACGCGGCTTGAAGCGGAGCTGTCAGCGTGACCGTACGGTCCTTCGCGCGCAGCACCTCGGCATGCTCGGTTCCGCCGATCAGCAGCAGATCGCCGGACTGCAAGCCCTTCGCGCTGTCGACCAGCAGCGCCGCATCGCCCTGTCGGGCCGGCGATACAACGACCGCCCACAGCGGCGCCACCGGCTGCTCCGCCATCCCTGGCGGCGCGGTGTAGATCGCATCGGCACCAGCGGAAGCGCTCAGCAGATCGGTAATCCGAGCGGGCGTCGCCAGCATCGGCGTCCTCGTCTCGAAGATGATCGGCTTGCCGCCGTCCGAAGGAGGTGCCGCAACCTGCGTCTGCGCGGGAATGAGCACGGCATCCTTCACCCCGGCGCTGAGCCGGAACGTGACGGGTGCTTTCGCCTGCGTGGCAGGCAGCAAGGAAACGCCGAGCTTGCTGAGAAACGTCAGTAAATATTTGTCCGGCACACGGTTCAGACGTTCAAGCGTATCCACATACTGACCAGCGAATATGCGAATGACGGCCGCAGCTGGATCGCGTTCATTATGCGCGTTCCATTCCGGCACATAGTAGGGCGCCAGCTCCAGCAGCTGCCCGATAATCTGTCCGACGTCCCTTCCGTCGATGAGCGGAGCGCGCATCGTCTCACCTTCCTAGCGGCTATCCTTCTCGCAAATAAAACGGATAGACCAAGTTGTATTCGTTGTTCGTCGACCGGACCCGGTAACGAATGTCGATCGTCAGCTTGCCGACGGTCCCGCGATCAGGCTTCACCTCGACGGACACCGTATCGATTCGAGGCTCCCATCGCATTAGCGCATCTCGAACGCTCGCCTCCATCTGGCCAATGACCGACACGCTCATCGTTTCGAATATGAAGTCATGTATGCCGCAGCCGAAATCAGGACGCATGACGCGCTCGCCCCTGGCCGTGAACAATATGATGCGGATCGCTTCTTGGATGTCCGCCTCGTCCGAGGACAACGCGAACGCACCGGATGCCGGCTCAAGCGAAACGGGAAACTTCCATCCCGTTCCCAGGAATGAATTAGCCATTGCAGACTCGCCACCTTACGCGATTGCGATTTTGCGTTTCTTACAGCTGCCGTCAAAACCATTGCGGCTAACCGATCAACACGGTCGGCTCGCCCATCACGATGGCGTTCGGGGGGCCAGCCTCCGTAATGCTGTCGCCCATC
Organism: Paenibacillus sp. CCS19; assembly: GCF_033239625.1. NCBI lineage: Bacteria > Bacillati > Bacillota > Bacilli > Caryophanales > Paenibacillaceae > Paenibacillus > Paenibacillus sp. CCS19. The sequence goes on along the minus strand of NZ_BTCK01000022.1, from coordinate 70,726 downwards.
CGTACGGCGGGCAGTCCGTTAATAAACACCGTCGTGCTCCCCATCGCCACGACCCCTCCGACATGCGGATTCGGCGTGGCCAATGCGCAGGCATGAAAGTCGGAGCCTGCCCGCCACGCCGGCTTGCCTCCGATCAGCACGTTCGCGCTTCCCGGTCCCGGGCTGAGCGGCGTGCCGTGACTTGTCGGGTCTCCCATTCTTGCAGCAGGCGGCATAAGCTCCCAACACCTTTCGATTAACTTCTTCATGATTTCCAGCAGCTAGTTGATCTGCACGACCGCGCCTTGGATTTTGAGCGTGCCGCCCGATTTGAGCGTCATCGATGCATCCGCCTCGATCTGCACCATGCTCGACTTGATCGTCACCTTCTGGCTGCTCTTCACGGCGATCTCATTGCCCGCCCCGTCGATGACGACGGAATTGCCCCCTGAGTCCTTGAATTCGAGCTTCGGTCCGCCGGAGCCGTCGGTCAGCGTAATCGTCTGTCCATCCTTGCTCTTGATCGTAACGTTCTCCTTGCCATCGGTGTCGTCGAGCACGATTTCGTGGCCGCTTCGCGACTTGATGACTCGCTTGTTGTTATTGCCGTCATCGTTGCTGCCAGGAGGCGTATCCTTGCCGTTCCACAACGAGCCCAGCACGTATGGATGGTTGATATCCCCGGCCTCGAACGCGACGAGCACCTCATCCCCGACCTCCGGCAGAAAATAGATGCCGCGGTCCTTGCCCCCGCTTGGAACCGCCACTCTCGCCCAGTTGCTCTCGTCCGAAGCGCCGCGCCACGGAAACGTCAGCTTCACGCGGGCCAGCCCGTCGGGGTCCTGATTATTCGTGACGATCCCGACCATAACGCCTTGGATGCGTGACGATCGATCCCGGCTCGGCTCAAGCAGACCTTCGAGATTCATGTTCATATCGTGTTCCCCTTCACCTTAAAGGTCGTTCGGTAGCCCGACGCATCGATGCTGTGGCTCGTTTCTTCGATATAATACGCTCGACTGAACATCTTGCCGAGACCGGCTAGTTCGATCCGTATGCCCGGCAGCAATTCAGGAATGCCGATCGCCTCCGCGCTGCCGCTCACGAGCCCTTCGGCCTGCTTGTTCAAGATCGCCTTGGCGATCCGGTCCGCCTCCGCTTGGGAGCTGACCGGCCTTCGAACCGTTTGCACGACCTTGCCGCCGAACACCTGCTTCATGTAGTCGCCGCCGCTTTTGCGCCCTTTGCTCGTATCGGCTGCCCATTCGTCTCCTGCCTGCGCCTTGCCGACGATCTCCTTCTTCTCCTTCGGATCCCAGCCCCGCACCTCGACCTCCGTCACTTGACCCGTCAGATTGACGTCCGGACGGAAGCTGATGAGCGACTTGCGCCACTCCAGCTTGACGAGCGGATCGGCCTTCATCGCCGGCGATTTGAAGACGAGTTTGTCGCCTGAGACGAAGAAATCATAGTAGTTCTGCTCGGCTAACGATTGGAGGAACTGATAGTCGCTTTCCCCTTCCTGCTTCGCCAGCTTCGGATGGGTGACCGGCGTATCCTCGCAATCCGCTTGCAGACTGTAATCCCCTGCGATGGCGGAGGCAATGCCGCTGTGCTTAATGTCATCCCACGACCTTGCCTTGTTGCCTCTCATCATCGCGTATGTCGCGTCATATCCGCTGACGGTCAGCTGCGGCAAGCCCGACTCAGCAAAATCGACCGATACGGACGTAATGACGCCGACAAGCATTCGCTTCATCTTCTTCGCGTAACCGAGCTTGATCTCGATCTTGCTGCCGAACGCGAACAGATCGCTTACGCTCCGCAGATCCTGCCGCACCGGATCGAACGCATCCTCTACGGTGAACGAGAAGTACCCCGCTTCCGTAAGCGAATGCTCGACGCTGATGCCGGCAATGACCATCCCTTTGCTCAGCAGATCTTCACCCTCAAGCAGAATCTCGAACCGAGGCGCGTAGAAATTGAAATATTGTTTCTCCAGTTCCGCGAACTCCATCGTCTATGCCTCCAGCGGCGGAATGATTAACGTCTTGCCGACCGGCAGCTTCCTCGGATCGGCAATGCCGTTCACTCGTGCGATGCTTCGCCACTGGCCAGGATCGCCGGATTCGCGAGCCGATATCGACCAGAGCGTCTCGCCTCGCTTCACCGTCACCTGCTTCGTCTGGTCCGCCTGATTCGTCTGCTGCTGCTGTTGTTCGGTCATCGTCCGATATTCGCGGAAGGTGACGCTGAGCGTAGCCCTCACCGGTATGCCCGAGTCGAGAAACATCGTGAACCGCTGCGAAGCCCGTTCGAGAACGGCCTTGAACTGCATCTTGCCCCATATGACCATGCATACTGGCGGCGCGTGCAGATCGGGATTCATATCCATCAGCTTCGTTACTTGACCGGTATACTGCCGAACATCGACGCCTTGCTCATATGTATCGAAGAAGAGATCCATCGCCAGCGTCTGGCCGCCTCCGCCGACGAATTGGGTGACGGGAGCCGGCAGGCCGGGAATGACTGTGCTGTGCAGCTGATTGCTCTTATCGATCGCATATTCCGTCGGGTTGAACAACACCGTAACGGCCTCGCCCTTCTTGTTGCCATCGTAATCAAGCGGCTGTATCATCGCCTTCTCCAACGCCATCCTCGCATTCTTCTCCTTTATTGAAAAATGGTGGTTCCTCTCTCGATCAGGCGGCTCTAGTGGAACAAATACTTGCACCGGCAAGCTACAAACCTCGCCGCTCCCTCGCGATCTTCAGCTTGCGTTCCAGCATGCGGTACACTTGATCCGTCAGTCGCTTCAGGTCGGCATCCGTCCACGATGCGCCGCCTCGCTGAGCGGCTGCCGCCGCGAACGGATCAACGCTGGCAGTTCCGCCAACCGAAGAGGATCGCGCTTGCTGCGTCCTGCCTTCCGCCTGAACCGTGCTTTTGTCCGCCTGCCGACTGGCCTGCGCACCACCTGTCTGCCGCTCCTCCGCTGCCGGATGCTGCAGCTCCAGCGCAGGCTGCCGATGCTGCGACGAAGCGCTCCCGCTTCCAGCCGATGGCGCCTGTTCGGGCAGCATCGCGGCGGGCTGCAGCAGCGACGCCGCAGCCGCAAGATTGCGCTCCACTGGCTGCTGCTCAGCATCCGACTTATGGCGGCGTGCCGCTAACGGCAGTGCGGTAAAGGACTCTGCTTCATGAAACCGCGGGGCAAGGTATAGTCGCTGGACAAGCGGTTGTATATACGGAGCCGCCGTCAGCAGCTGCGACCGTTCAACCGCATGACGCACCGCAATTGGCTGCAGGTGTAGCGCTGATGGATGAGCTAACATTCCAGCCTCGGCGCTTCCTACTCCTACACCTACACCTGCACCTACGCCACCATTAGCCGATCGTACAGCATGCTCTACACTGACCTGTTCAACCATTCGCCCTTGACTCGAACGTGCAGCAGCCGCAGCTGCGATTGCTGCTTGATCCCGTGTAATCGATTGTCCGCGATCCGAAGCCGATGATGCAGCATAACCCGCATGATCCCTTACGTTCGAGCGGCCGAGAACCGTTACAGCGGAAAAATCAGCATTGACCATTACGCTTCGGTCGACAGCCCTCGATGCGATGTAGGCCGCTGCATCCGAGGCAGTCGTCTGCTGCCTGCTCACGGATTGAGCTAGATTGCTATGCGTTACGATTCCTTCTCCCATGAACGGCATCGACATGGAACGACGATCACTCTGCAAATGCCTGTCATGAAGCCGGTTGACGATTCGTTGGAACAATGGCTGCGCTTCGATAACCTCAGTGCTTGCGCGCGCGCTTATAGCTGCGGCAGCTTCCATAGGGATAAGCATTCCGCCGTCGTAGTGAACCATTGGACTGACAAGCGTGTTTCCGTTAAGAATTCGTAGATTAGCGGCCTCCGCTCGAAGCGGTATGCGCGGCGGGATTAATGCACCAGCTGGAAGCGCATATTCCGATTGTCCCCGTATGGCTGCCGGTATTCCGGGTCTGCTGCGCGCGGCGGCCACCGTTGCTGACTGTGTCCCAGTTGCTCCCCATGAACCTTGTGCACTAGATGCACCGGATGCGCCAGATGTATACGTTGCCTCTGCCGAGTGAATGGTGCGTAACGCAGGAAACGTACGAGGTCTATTCCCCTCATTACTTGTTTCATTTAATACACGTGGTGCAAGCCACCCAGCACCACGCTGTCCGCCCGCCGAATCCGGCTGACGATCCGAATGTATAACTATCGGGCTGCTGATAGCACGCCTTGCCTGGACCTGCTTATTCAAACCAGCAGCGGATGCTTCATTGTGCGATTCCGAACCTGCGACCGCCATTCCCTCTGAATGCTTCAGCGGGTAAGTGCCTCCCGCTGGCTCTGCGCGCGATCCTGCAATAGTCAGCATCATCGGCTTAGCCATCGTTATCGTACCTTCGGTCTCCGAACTATGCATCGCTCCTGCTGCCTGCTCTCCTCTTAAGCGAGCTGCTCCAACGCTGCTTAGGCGGCTTACATTCGCCGCAGCGTTAGGCGCTCTATTCCACTCGTCCCGTTCATGAACAGACATCTTGCCTGCCTGCATGAATGCGGACAAGGACCTGAGCGGCGGCAGCATCATCCCTGGCTTGAACGGCATGTTATCCGTCGCAAATGCCGCTCCTCCGCGCATGACTTGCACAGCTGCGGGCACATGGATGGCCTTACTATTAGAAGCTGAATCCCCTCGTTCGCCACGGCTTTCTCTTATGCTTGCATCCCCTTGAACGGTACTTCGTGCGGTCATCCTTATTGCAGCGCGTTCGTCGGTCGATCTCATTGCAGCAACGCCTGACGATGGAGAACGCTCACGATTAACAGAAGCGTGCAACATCGCAGATGATTGCTGTATACCCATATCGCGGCTTGCTTCATTGGCATTGTCTGTCCGCTCATGCATCAACGGCCGAGCTGACCAATGGGCACGGTCCAACGCTCCCGTCAGCCGATCATCCCCGTGTCGAGATGCATCCTCGTTCACTGTCTGCCACCCGCCAGACATTCGGCCAAGCGGCACGGCACTCCGCAGCGCTTGTTGCAGCGGCGCCTGCTTCGCCGCAGCTCCTCCATCAAAGCGCAATGGCGTGCCTGCACCAGATGCAGCAGTTACTCTCTCGCGTACGACTACCGTACGCTCCGTCCAGCGCTCCACAACCCGTTCGACCAGCGGCGCTTCCTGCTCCGACGCGTTCATTAAGTAAATGAGCGGCGCCATCGCAGCCGGCCGCACAGTCTGACCGGCATGTTTCGCGAGCATTGCCGCTGCGAAGCCCGGATCGGACACTAACGCCAGACGCCCGCTCATATGCCGTCGACCGTCAAGCCTTGATGCGCGATCTCGATCGATTCGAAAGCGACGCTGCTGCTGTCCGCCCGCAGCTCGGGACCGGTCCACTTGATCGGGTAAGCATTGGCGAAATTCCAGCGCTTCGCCTCGCTGCCGTCGGCGTCGAGCAGAATAATCGAGCCGTTCATACGAGACATCCAACCCTCCGATGCTGCCTTGAACCAGATCCACAGCTCATTCGAACTGGACAAGCCGCGCTTCAGCGTCAGATTGGACTGCCGCGTTATGCGTGGAAGCCGATGGATGTACGTATTGACGCCGCCCTCGCGGTATTCCTCCATCTCGATTTCCGCTTCGATCCCATGCACCTCGCTGAATCCGCCGGCAATGATCCCGTCAAGCTCGATCAGAAACCGGAAGCCGGCGAGCGGATCTCTTCTCGCTCCCGTCGGCATATGCCGCCCCTCCTACAACCTTATGTCGCAAAAATGTTCTTCGGCTCCTTGCTCACCTTACGGTGTATGCGTGAAATCTCTTCGCACCAGCGACGGCGCTCCCGATGATCCATCTCCATAATGTCGTCGTGCTTCCAGTGCAAGTAGTACGCAATGAAAGCGACCTCCTCATAGATCCGGTCTACCGGGTAGCCGCTTAATACTCCCCCGCGGCAGCGATCTCCAGCTGGAAGTGGTGCTCGCACTTCGGACATTCCGCCTCGATCGCAGCATTGCCGTCATCGTTGATCCGCTTATAGAACGTCTGCAGAAAAGCAAGATCGGAAGAGAACAGCCCTTCGATCACGGCAGGATTAATAACCTGCAGATCCCCCAGCCTCGTGATGACGCGCGATAATAGAATAATCGTTAAATAAGCCGGGTTCTGCTGCACGCGCGGATCCTTCAGCGGCAGGATCTCGTCCGCCGCCGTCGAGAGTCTCATCGTTCCGGTACGGTGCAGCGATCCTTGTTTATCGACATAGCCTTTGGGCAATACGAATTCGAATTCCGTTACGAATGCCATAGTCATCCCATCTCCTTGTTGTTTCGTTCCGTTCCATGCACCGGCTCGCTCCGCGCCGCAGTTGAAAACTTAACCGCTGCGGCGCGAAGGAAAAGCAGGCGTCCGGTCCGGTTCATTCCATCCGAGCTGCCGATTAGCTCTCGCGGATCATACCCTCATGGACGATATCGAGCGACTCGATGCCGACTTCGCTGCTCTTCGCGCTGAAATCGGGAGCATCGTATTTCGAAGGCCATGCATTGATGAAGTTCCAACGCGACTTATCGCCGCCCGTCTCGTCGACGAGCACGATCGAAATATTTTTGCGCTGAACATTGCCCTTCGTCACTTCGCTGAACCAGTTATAAATTTCCGTTGAATCGGTAATGCCCCACTTCAGGCTGATATTGCCGTACTTGGTCAAGCCGCTTAGCTTGCGCGTCGTTGTCGTCTCGTTGCCTTCGCGGTATTCGACGACATCGACTGTGGAATCGAACCCGGACACGTCCGTAAAGCCTGCCTGCTGCAAGCCGTCGATTTCAACCCGGAACCGGAAATTGCGGTAAGGATCCTTTCTTTGACCCGTTGCCATCGCTTGCTTCCCCCTAATGAGTAATTAATAAAGCCGTATTATTGCGCGTCGGCGCTGCCGGACAGCTGCGCGATGCGGAAGATGACGAACTCGGCCGGACGTACCGGAGCCACGCCGATCAGCACGATCAGCCTGCCGTTGTTGATATCGTCCTGCGTCATCGTGGAACGATCCACCTTCACGAAGAAGGCTTCCTCTGCCTTGGAGCCTACGAGCGCTCCGTCGCGCCAGATGCGCGTCAGGAACTCGTTGACCGTACGTCTTACGCGTGCCCACAGCTTATCGTCGTTCGGCTCGAATACGACCCACTGCGTGCCATTGTAGATCGACTCCTCGAGGAAAATGAACAGACGGCGAACGTTCACGTATTTCCAGAGCGGATCGCTCGACAGCGTTCTGGCGCCCCAGACGCGGATGCCGCGGCCCGGGAATGCTCGAATGACGTTGACGCCTTTGGGATTGAGAATATCCTGCTCGCCCTTCGTAATCTGGAACTCCAGATCGACGACGCCGCGGAGCGTATCGTTAGCCGGCGCCTTATGTACGCCGCGTTCGACGTCCGTCCGTGCATATAGACCAAGAACGTGTCCGCCCGGCGGGATTGTCTGCTGCATGCCAGTATCTGGATTAATAACTTTCACCCATGGGTAATAGAAAGCAGCATACTTCGTATCTTCGATATCATCGCGCGGCTTCAGCTCATCGACTTTCTTCTGAGACTCGGAGTCGAGCACGACGAACCGATCCTTCAACTGCTCGCTATGCGAGATCAGCGCCTGTGCAAGCCCGTTGACAGCCAATGCGTTCGGCGAGTAGAGCAGGGAGATATCATCGATTCCATCGAGCGCCGTCAACCCTTTGCGCTGGCCAGGCTGATCCGTATCGCTGCGGATGAAGTCAGCCAACACAAGCTTCGTTTCCGTGCCTCCGAAATCGTCGCCGCCCGTCAGGTAAGCGATCGCGCTCGCATCCGGCAGCAGCACCGGCTTGATTGGAGCGGCTCCAAGACGAATAAGGTTGGAGCTGAGATTGACTTTCTTCTCGTAATAATCCGAGGAATCCGGATCGATCGTAACGTTGTCATACTGCTCTACGGCAGACGGACGAGGCAGCGTCTTCGAATCGGCTTCCGGGTCGTACAGCGTCTTCGGCAGCTTCTTCCAATAGAAGACCGAGATTTTGAACGTCCCCGCACCTGACGATCCTGCCGCTACTTTGACGGCGATCCTGTTGCCCCAATCGCCTTCGCCAATTGCGGATACTTGCAGTGCGTCATCTTCATCGCTCGTGAGCGTCTTTTGCGCGGTGACAGCATCCTTGCTTACGACTCTCGCAATGTACGCGCGTTGACCGCCGTTATCGAAGAAGCCCTGCACCGCGTAAGGCAAATACGATGCGTCCGTGTAACTGCCGAACTTGCGCTGAAACTCGAGCCAGCTCGTGACGAATTGCGGCTTAGTCGGTCCTCGCTCTGCTGCGCCTAGAAATCCCGCCGTGCTGGTCGATACGCCCTCTACGGGTTTGCTGCCGATCTCGATTTCTTCCACATATACGCCTGGGGACAAATATTCCGGCATGGTCATTTCCTCCTTGAATGAATAAAATAACGATTGCTATATAGACAACAGTGTCAGAACGCCGAGCGATGTCGTTCGGCCTTCCTCGCACTGAATATCCCTGTGGATATGCTGGAAGCCGTCAAGTGCAAAGCTCATCGCAACGAACGCTTTGGGCAGTGACAGACTGCCAAGGGCAAGCACAAACTCGCCTCTGCCATCCGCGGATGCGGTGATCGTATTCACGGGCTTGGCGGCATAAGCAGGCGTCCCCGCGATATGGGGATATCGAACGGGCTCCGTGAGGTTGTAGCCATCCTTAGCCGGATCAGCTGGCAGGACTGACGCCAGTCGAACATACTCCAGCCGGCCGGCGTTCGAATCCTTGAGCAGCAAGACGCTGCCCGGCGGAATGCTGCCTGCTGACAACCCGCCGAGCTTCAAGACGGTATCGCCCGCTCCTGCCGGCTCGCCAAGCGATGCCGTATAAGCACTCTCCGGCTGCAGCACCTCCGCTTCGACGAAGGCTCCGACTGCCGGCTTCTGCGCAGGCAGCTGGACAAGGCCGCGAAGGAGCGTCGCATGGCCGGGAAACGGATAGGAGCACGCAGGCTGAAGCTTTACGTCCAGCGCGACTGGCTCCAGACCAGCAACGTTCACTTGCTGCTGCACATCTCGATAGAGCCCCGACTGAATATGAAGCGTATAAGTCCCGTCCGGCAGATCAGGGAACACATACCAGCCTCCGCGATTGCGAATCGGCGGTCGTTCCACTCCGCTGAGCGTTACCGTCAAGCTTCCGATCGGCACCCCTCCCGGGGACAAACCGTCGACGGGGCGAATGGCGGCCGCAACGCGCGATACGAAGGATTCTGGTATCCCTTTCATCGAAGGGTCGCTCATAGCTCCACCCCGCTCTCGCCAAAGGTAAGCTTCCGGCTGCGTACAGGAACGGCGCTCGCGTCCGGATCGGAACGAAGCAGCACAGGCGAGACGACATAGCCGATCGAAGGCCTGTAGTGCTGCTTCGGAATCGCGTGCCAGATCGAAGTCAGCTCCGTCAGCGCGAGCGGGTTAAGCGACACATGCAGCACTTCGTCGCTGCCGCGCAGCGAACCTTGCAGCCGCGAGCCGTACAGCAGACTGTTGTCATGCAGCAGCCGCATGGCGCGTCCGAGGACGCGCTGCTCCTCGAGCGTCTTCTGCGTAATGTCCTGCACGGAGGTGTAGGCGGTCAGCATATAGTACAAATCGAGCGCTAGCGGAGGCTTGCCCCGATCATCCGCATAGGGGGAAGACTGGTTTTTCAAATGCGGGTTTTCCGCAATGTAGTACAGAAACAGCGTCAGGCTGACGTTCTGTCCTTCGACGTCTGCAGGCGACAGCAAGACGATGGAGTTAGGTGCAACCAAGTCGCTCATGCCTTCCCGCAGCAGCCGAAGAAGGGAATCGCCAACATCGGCGATAGCAGTATCCGCTGCCAATGCGCAGCCCTCCCTTAAGTAATCCAGTCATAATACGGGCCAAAATCCTCCCGCAGGCACAGCTTGCCAAGCTTATCGAACTCCTGCTTCACAGCCGCGATCATATGGCGCATGCCGATGGCAGTTCCCTCCCCCGCAGCCAAATACGCAGCCGTCAGCACGGCGTTCTTGATGCTGCCGCCCGACAAGCGCAGATGGCGGGCCAAATACGGAAAGTCGATATCGGCGGCGCGCGGCGATTCCGGCGGAAACATCGACTGCCACAGCCGATAGCGATGCTCCTCGTCGGGAATTTGAAACTCGATGCGGAATGCCATCCGCCGCGCGAACGCTTCATCCATGTTGTGCTGAAGGTTGGTCGCGAGAATGGACATGCCCTCGTATTCCTCCATCTTCTGCAGCAAATAAGCAATCTCGGTGTTGGCATGGCGATCATGGGAATCCTTCACTTCCGAGCGCTTGCCGAACAAGGCGTCCGCCTCATCGAACAACAGAACCGCATTGCTGTGCTCGGCCTCGCTGAACAGGCGGCGCAAGTTCTTCTCCGTCTCGCCGATGTACTTGCTTATGATCTGGGACAGGTCGATCCGGTACAGATCCAGCCCGAGCTCGCCTGCGATCGCCTCCGCCGCCATGGTTTTGCCCGTTCCCGGCGGACCGGCGAACAGCACATTCGTCCCTTTGCCCCGCGACAGCTTCCCGTGAAAATTCCACTCCGTCAGCACTTGGTGGCGGTTATGCAGCTGGCTGATGATTTGACGAATGCGCCTCAGCTGATCCGGCGGCAGCACGAGCTGCTCCACCCGGCACTGCGGGACGATTCGCGTCGCAATGTCGCCAAGCCGATGCTGCTTCTGCCGTCTGCATGCTTCTCGGATATCATCCGCTGTCAGGGTCGGTTCAAGGACAAGCGGACGATCTGCAGCCGCCTCGTTCGAGCTGGCTGTACGCGCAGTACGCCACTCCGCCAATGCGTTCGCCAGCTTCCACGCTTCGCGAATCGAGCCCTCCGTCAATTTGTACTGCTCGGCAATGGCAAGCCAGTTCACGGATTGATCCAGCGTGCCCCTCCATTGCCGAGCATACAGCTGCCATAGCGCTGCACGCTCGCGGACGGAAGGAAGCTGAAAGCTGATTTCTACGATCGGGATGTTATAGGAGGCAGATGGTGCAGGAACCAAATGTTCCTCGCTCATTAGCAGCACAGTGCCTGCCGCGCTTGCTTGATAACCGTGTACAATCCGCCAGAACACCCCCGGCTCCTCTCGTGCATTCAGCAGATCTGCGTGCTGAAGCCCGATTACCGCATGCCGAAGCGCCGCCTCACGGCATAGCAGTTGAAGCGTCGATGCAAGCCCCGCCGAGTCCTCCGCCATCCTGCTCACATCCGCCAACAGCATCGTAACGCCTGCCCTTGCACAGGCTTCTGCCGCTAATTCCGCTCTGCCTGATCCCGCCGGCCCATGCAAGAGAAACGTAATTGAACCCGAGTCGTCTACCGCGTCGACTCGCTCATTCGCCTTCGCTTCGAACGGCAGAGAGGATGAGACAGACTTGTCCGTTCGCTGCCCCGTTCGAATCGAGTCAAGGCTGTGCCGACGCTCCGCCCATTGTTGTTTTCTCCCTATAAGCACAGCCGCAAGCCCTTGTGCCGCATTGTCCACCTCCCCCCCGTCGAACGAGGTGCTGCCTACACTGCGCATGAGAGCGGATTCACCCGCCTCCAGCAGTGAAACCGATTGGCGAAGCCGCGCGTCCAATAGCTCCGGCTGCAGCACATACTGGGTTATCCCTTCATCCGGCTTGATGATGGCGGCTGCCAGCACGCTCGCGTGTTCATCAATAGGCCGATTGCCCAGCGTAACGAGTCGATGCTCCCGAAGTGCGCCTCCTGGAAGCCAGCTGCGAAGCAGCCGACGGGGATCCCCATCGTCGTCTCCTGCCAGGCGCATCGTTAACGATACGGTTGGCCGCTGGTTCGTCGCGTCATCCTGCAGAAACCCGAACAGCTTCCCGTATTTGATATCCACCTGCAAGGCAATAGCGACTAATAGGCAGTCCCGTTCATACGGAGTGAGGCGGAAGCTGACCGCAATGCGGCGGAGGGGAAGCAGCATGCCAAGCTCCTCGCTCGCCTTGCATCGCTGCTCGAGTTCCTCTTCCAGAGCGCGAAGCGGCTCCTCCCATTGCGACAGACGCGAACGCGCCTGCGATGCCTGACTCTGCTCGCGGCCGCCGCCTTCATCCAGCAGCCGCAGCATCTCCTCGCGCGTCAGCGCCAATCCCGGATAGTTCCGGGTCAATTCGTCCTGCGCTTCCTCTCGAATCGCCATCCGCTCCATCTCGATCCGGATGAGCGCATCCAATCTGGCGAACTCAGCCTGCAAATGATCGAGATGATCCTTATATGGAATAATCAACTGATTCGTTGGTGTCATGTCTATGTCTCCGTATGGACGTTTCCATACGACAAGGCCAAATAATCCGCTACAATCCGTATGTCATACGCCCCCTTTTCACATCATGTTTGATACGAATTGTATCACTAACTTGATCAGCCGACAATGCGAACAAATCCATAAATACGGTACTTTTGCCCGATTTATATCTAAAGTTTTGCTAAAATGCGAGCGATCCTACCAACGATCTAAATAGGGTTAAACTAAGGCATTCAGCAGCCCTATACCGTTCCAAAATAAACAACAAAAAACGCCCGCAAGGTCACGCTGAGCGTAACCATTGCAGGCGTTTGGTACTTGTCTATTCATCAGTTCCTTGTGCCTATATCTATACATTAGGGAACAGCGTCACTTGCTGATTCTTAATGCGCTGCCGCCGGACGTTCCTTGGCCTTATCGGCTTCGGATGCGTTGCGGCGAGCCGCTTCGCGGTCCTCCATCATCTCGTCGACCGTCTTCACCTTCAGGCGCGCCGCACCTGCATAGTCCTTCGTCGGGATGAGGTTGCCCGCAGCAAGGCGCGTCTTCGCGGCAGCGATCGCGTCGCCGTATTGCGGCAGCCATTTCTCTTGCGCGACGAGCATCTCGTCCGCCATCTGCCAGATCTCCTTCGGATTGCACACCGCGCCTACAAGCGGGTCCATCATCATCGCTTGGCGCAGCAGTTGATCGTCGCCGCGCACCGCCGCTTCAACCGCCAGACGCTGCACGCTGATGCTCACATTGCAGACGGCAGCCGGTCCAAGCGGCAGGTCGCCGACATGCGGCATGTTGATGCCGTTGCGGTCGACATAGCCTGGCGCTTCGATGATCGCATCCGCCGGAAGGTTCGAGATGACGCCATTGTTGACGACGTTGAAGTGACCGCGATAGACGCGTCCCGTCTCCAAGCCCTCGATAATGTACGAGCCATGCTCCTCGCTGCGCTTGTCCGCCTCATACTTGAACGGTTCCTCCTGCATCCAGTTCGGGAAGTCCGTCTCGAACCAGTTGCGTCCCTCCGTGCACACGCGCAGATAACCGCCCGTCTCGCCGTTGATCCACGTGCCAAGATCGATCCAGTCTTTGATTTCGTCTGGACGCTTCCGGTACCAAGGCACATATTCGCTCAAGTGACCGTTCGACTCCGTCGAATAGTAGCCGAAGCGGCGGAGCATATCGATGCGCACCTTCTCCGTCTTGCTGAATTCCGGATGCGCTTCGAACGCCTCCAGCAGCTTGCCGGTCATGTCCTCGCCTTTATGCTGCACCTGCACATACCACGTCTGATGGTTGATGCCTGCGCAAATAATATCGACGTCCTTCTTCTCCAGACCAAGCGCCGTCGCGATCTGCCAATGGCCGCCTTGAACACCGTGGCATAGACCAATCGTACGAACGCCGCCGTACTTGTTGCACGCCCAAGTGAGCATCGCCATTGGATTCGCATAGTTGAGCAGCAGTACATCGGGAGATGCAACCTCGCGAATGTCCTTGCAAATGTTCAGCATCTCTGCAATGCCGCGCTGACCGTACATAATGCCGCCTGCGCACAGCGTATCGCCCACGCATTGATCCACGCCGTACTTCAGCGGAATATCGACGTCCGTCGCGAATGCTTCCAGACCGCCGATCCGAACGACCGTCAGCACATACTTCGCATCCTTCAGCGCTTCGCGGCGGTTGGTCGTCGCCTGGATCTGAATGTTCAATCCGTTCGCTTCAATATCCCGCTGACACAGCTGCGTCACCATGTCGAGATTGTGTTCGTTAATGTCCGTAAATGCAACTTCGATATTATGAAATTCTGGTACTGCGAGCAAATCTCTCAGCAGCCCACGCGTAAATCCGATACTTCCAGCTCCGATGAACGTTACTTTGAATGACAAGTGAATCGGCCTCCTCTGCGGGACGGAGTCGTGTCCGTCCTATGTCCCCATTGTAACAGGCTGGCCATGACAACGTATCCAAAATAACGACCACTTCAGCGAAAGCATGTCAACTATTACAGCTTTTCATCCCTTAACCTGACTCCGACTCTGCCTCACGCTGACCGTTCTCGAACACCGATGGCGGGTAATAAGAGGCTTCCGCACCTCTCCGATATTCGATCGGCGTAACCCCCGTCATCTTGCGGAACAGCATGCTGAAATATTGGCGGCTGTTCAGTCCGATATAATCCGCGATGCTCGTAATCGGAATATCGGTACGCGCCAGCAGCATCTTCGCCTTCTCCATCCGGATCTCCGTCAAGTAGTCGACAAGCGACCGTCCCATGCCCGCTTTGAAAATGCGCTGCAAATACGTCGGATGCAGATGAACCGCATCCGCCACTTCCTTCACCTGCAGATCGGTGTCGTAATGCTGGCGAATATACTCCGCCGCTTCGCGCACGTAGCGGCTCGTCTGCGCCACGGCGCCGCCGCGCTTCAGCTGCGCAAGCCGAGCAATCTGCACGAGCAGCTGGCCGAGCAGCAGCTGCGCCATGCAGCTCCGTTCCGCGTGACCGCTGTCGAGCTCCGTTACGAGACTGCGCAGCGTCTGGTACACATCATGCGGATCGCGCAGCACGATCGCGGGATCCGCCGCCGCCAGCAGCGCCGTCAGCGCCGGGCTGTCGGCAGTCAGCGCCCGGACAGACGGATGACCTGCGCCTGCATCAATAAAGCCGAACTCCGCGTTCAGCATGCGGCACGGCCGCCCTTTGTCCACGAGCAGCCGATGTCTCACTCCCGCGTCCAACAGGACGAAATCGCCTTTGCGCAGCGCAATGACCTCTCGCTCCGTCTCGACGACGCAATCGCCAGAGATGACATACATAATCTCGACGGAATCATGGGAATGGAACGACATCCGAAATCCGTCCCACTGCTTATAATAATAGGCTGTAATGAACGGCGCGTGATCCGCCTCCAGCCTGGCCGGGTTATATAAACTGTTCATCTCCGGCATGAAACTCACTCTCCTAAATCGATTTCGAAAGATAACGGACTGCGTAAAGCTTTTAGCTAATGAACACTATACAGATGTTAGAGCCTTAGAGTCCGTTACACGCCAGCGCTTATCCTTGTGACCTATCCGCTCGTTCCACTGTTCCGCTGCATTCTTGTATAACCCTCCCCCTGTAACATTCATAGGGAGGCCCGCTCTTGTGACCGATATCGCATCTTAAACAACATCATAGCGCTTTCAAGCCCTATTCGGCTATGGTTCAATTCGCCTGTTATCATCAAAAGTATTACAGTTCTACTATCGGAATCCATTTTCGAAATATAAACTTGCAAATTAAAACAAAAACGCCCACTTCCATGAAGAGGGCGACCCATTCTATTGATACCGTCTATTGAAGCGCCACGACAAACGCCGCTGCTAGAAACAGACATAGCGGACTATAGAACCAGGTGTCATACTTGGCGAACCGAGATTGTTTGCACCTTTTGAAGAAACCGACATAACGAAAATCGCCAACCGTCCGGATACCGAAAACCGCCGCGCATAGTATGCTCCCCCACTCGGTCAGCGCATTCGTGTGCAGCGCAGACAGCAGCTCCCCTTCTGCAAGCAAGAAGTAGCACGCAGCCAGAATAAGCAGCGCAACCGCCGCGGTTTCAACGGGGCCCGGCTTGAATGCGAGCCCTCCGCCCATCTTCTCCGGCACAGCGGCACCGCCTCCCCATCTTCCTCCGAATGCCCAGAACAGATGAAACCCGCTAACAATCAGCAGCATAACAGCCGCTGCTACTACGATAATCTCCATCGCCAATTCCCCGCTTCTCGGATTTGATCGAACCGAATGTATGTATATGATTACAACACTGTATCTCGTAGCTTCTCCATCTCCTTCGCAAGTTCCTTCCATATAATCCAACTATATGCTGACGATTGCGTCCAAAAAACCCTCGTCTCTTCGAGAAGAGACGAGGGTTTTGAATACGACTGCATTGGCAATCGCGTTATTATTGGCCGATCATGCCGCCGTCCACCGTGTACAACGAGCCCGTAACGAACGAAGCCTCATCGGACAGCAGGAAGTTCATAACCGCGGCAACCTCTTGCGGTTCGCCGTAGCGGCCCATCGGCGTCGCTGCCTCGTTCGCCGATTTGTACTGGTCGGCATCGCCGAAGTTCGATTCGATCCGGCGCATCATGCCGGTGTTGATCGTGCCTGGCAGCACCGCATTCACGCGGATGCCCTGCGAGGCAACTTCATTAGCCGCTACACGAGTGAGGCCGATAACGGCGTGTTTGGACATAATATAAGGAGACACCCCGGGACCGCCCAACAGGCCTGCAAGGGATGACGTATTCAGAATGGCGCCGGATTGCTGCTGCTTCATAACCGGAATAACGTATTTCAGTCCAAGGAATACGCCGCGCACATTGACATTATAGACAAGGTCGAGCGCTTCGACGCTTTGATCTTCGATCAAGCCGGACGGGCCTTCAATGCCTGCATTGTTGGCAAAATAATCGATCGTGCCGAATTTCTCGATCGCCTGGTTGACGTAGCCCCGAACATCCTCTTCCTTCGATACATCTGCTCCGATGGTAAGGGAGTTCGTGCTATCGAGCCCAAGCTCTTCGGCAACTGCCTTAACCGCTTCTTCTTTCAAATCAACGAGCACAAGGTTCAGCTTGCGCTGCGCCAGACGACGGGCGAGCTCTTTGCCAATGCCGCCTGCTGCACCTGTAATAACGGCTGTTTTCGCTTGATTATTGCTCATTATATATTCGCTTCCTTTGTTGTGGAATGAGTATCGGTACTCTGCTGCAGCTTGCGTTTCCTTGCTGCACTTATAGGGTACCGCTCATCGGAAGAATGAACAATAATCAGTCCATGCCGTCATGTCATGTAGTCGACATTTGATGGCTCGGTGTTCAATTTCGACTCGATATTGGACATTTCGGACGGCAGTGTTCACAATGGATATAGCTTGAACAACGGAGGCGGATCCCATTCATGGATGAGCAACTGGACAGACGAACGCGGCGGACGCGCGAAGCGATTAAGAACGCCTTCGTGACGCTCGTGCTGGAGAAGGGCTACGATGAAGTTACCATTGCGGATATCGCGCAGCGCGCTGATTACAACCGCGGAACTTTCTATAATCACTATTTGGGCAAAGAAGAGCTGCTTCGCGACATTCATGACGAATTTCTGCAGGGCTTTGCCAATGCACTTCTGCGCCCCTACGAGGGACTTGACCGGATCGCCGCCAAAGATACGTTTCCTTCGGGTTTGATGCTGTTCGAGCATATCGAGCTGCATCAACAGGTGTTTCAGGCGCTGCTGTCCGTCGACAAGACGCTTGGCCACGAAGTGTACAATGTGATGCGGGAGTCGATGCGCCGCGACATGCATATCGAGATGGAGGATGCCGGCCCGCCGATCGACTACGAGATCATGCTGAGCTACCGGATGTCCGCAACCGTCGGCGTCTTCCTCTATTGGGCGGAGACAGGCTTCAAATATTCGGCCCACTATATGGCGGAGCAGCTCATGCTGCTCGTGGATACGCGGATCGATTCCGTGACCTTCATTCGCAACTCCTAAGTTGCGAACTTTCCAATCTACATATTGCCGTCAAAGCGAGAAAGCGGTACGCCTCCGATGGCGTGCCGCTTTCGTTGATTTCACCGCAACCGCTCTACCCGATCGCCTTAACAAACCGCTGAGTGATTTCCATCGGGCGTGTGATCGCTCCGCCGACGACGACAGATGCGGCGCCGAGTTCAAGACAGCGCTTGAACATCTCCGGCGTCAGCACGTTGCCCTCCGCGATGACGGGGATGCGCACTTCCCGCAGCACCGCCTTCAGGAAAGCGAAATCATCGTCATACAGCTTCGACTCCGATGTATATGGCGTATAGCCATGCAGCGTCGTCGAGACGCAATCGAAGCCAAACGCTTCCGCTGCGACCGCTTCCGCTACCGTCGAGATATCGGCCATCAGCTGAACACCGACGCCAAGCTCCCGGCAATAAGTTACCAGTTCGGCCGTTGTCTCACCGCCTGGACGCGTACGGCTCGTCGCATCCATCGCAATCATCTCGCAGCCGCTTTCGAGCAGTTCATCGATCTCTCGCTTCGTCGCCGTAATGAACACGCCGCTGTCCTCATAATCGCGTTTGACGATGCCGATGACCGGCAGGCTGACCTCGTCTTTAATAGCGAGAATGTCTTCTTTCGTATTCGCACGGATACCGACCGCTCCGCCCTTCATTGCCGCCAGCGCCAACTTGCTCATAATGTAAGGGCTATGAAGCGGCTCATGCGGCAGCGCCTGACAGGACACAACGAGCCCGCCCGCTATTTGATCAAGCATGATGCTGCGCCCCTTCCAACGCCGTAACATGCGAATGCTTAGCGGTTGCCGCGATAATATCTTGATTCAACTCCATCAGAGAGACATGGTCTTCCGACCGAACCGGCAGCAGCGGCAGGCGCGGCTCGCCTGTCTCGATGCCGCGAAGCTGCAGAATGTACTTGCATGCGCCGTACAAGGACGGATAACGGAGCAATCTTCTGATCAAATCGTTGATTGTATTCTGCAGCGACTGCGCCTCTCTGATGCTGCCGAGCTTGAATAGGCGGTCTAGCGCGCAGAACAGCTCCGGCATGACGCCATACGTACCGCCGATGCCGCCGTCTGCCCCCATGATTCTACCTGCAAGAAACTGCTCGTCCGGTCCGTTGAATACAAGGAAGTCTTCGCCGCCCGCCATCTTGTATTGCTGCAGGTCGAATGTGCTTTCGCCAGACATCTTCACTCCGATAACTTTGTCCTGCGCTGCGAGCTTACGAAGAAGCGGCACCGTTAAGTTAAAGCCTGTCGTCTGCGGAATGTTATAAATAATGAACGGCAGCGACGAACTGTCGATCATCGACTGCCAATGATGCTCGACGGCTGCCTCGGACAACCGATAGTAAATGGAAGGAACAGCCGAGATTGCATCCGCCCCGCACTGCTCAGCATGCCGAGACAACTCGACGCTGTCGCGGGTCGAATTGGCGCCGACGTGCACGATGATCTTCAGCTCCCCCTTCACCTCCTCCAGCACTGCTTCGAGCATCGCCTTACGTTCTTCCACGTTCTGCAAAATCCCTTCGCCCGAGCTGCCGCCTACATACAGCCCCGTGACACCAGTCGATGCGTAATGACGCGCCAGCTTCTTCGCGCGTTCTCTGCTCACCTCGCCGTTGTCGTCATAAGCGGAATACAATGCGATATAAATGCCTTGGAATTTAGCTGCAAGTTCGGTTGTCATGATGGTCACGCTCCAATTGTTCAATATAGTAAGGATACGCCGCGCCCAGCAGCGCCGCCCGGTTACCCAACGCGGCCGCTCTCAGCTCGGTCTTGCTGAATCCGTCCGGCAAATATTCGTTCATATGCGTCTTGATGCGTTCAAGCAGAAAGTCCTTCTGCTCCGAGACCGCACCGCCGATGACGATGACCGATGGATCGACCGTCAATACGATTTCCGCCAGCCCTCTGGCGATTTGCTCCGTCCAACGGTCGATTAATCCAAGACAGGCCTCGTCTCCTGCCTGCGCCAGCTCGAACAGCTTGCGGCCATCGCCTTCAAAGCTCGGCAGCTCGCGGGCCGCCTGCTTCATCAGCGCCGACACGGAAGCGCGCTGCTCGTACGTTGTACCGGTCGCTTTGTCGTACAAGGCATGACCGATCTCGCCCGCCCGTTTGCTGTGACCGGTCACGAGACGACCGCCGCTGAACAACGCGCCGCCGATGCCAGTGCCAAGCGCGACGCAGAAGAAATGGTCGAAGCCCTGCGCGGCACCTTTCCAGCGCTCGCCAAGCGCGGCCGCGTTTACGTCATTCTCCACGAACGCCGGCATACCGTACCGCCGCTCCACAAGCTGCTTCAGATTCGTGCCCGTATAGCTGGGCATTGTCTCCCCTGCATACAAGATTTCGCCGGTTGCTGGATCGACGACGCCTGCCGTGCTGATCCCAACGCCTCGAATGCCCTCGAACAGAAACAGCATCCGATCAATAATGCCGTATACCGCCTCGGGGATGCGGATATCGGCCTGCCCTTTGGGCGTTGCAACCGAGTGATGGAATACGATGGCCGCCTCGTCGTCCAGAACGGCGAATTTGATCGCGGTGCCGCCGATGTCGATCGCAATGATCCGTTTCATCGTGAATTCCATCCTTTCCTTATTCCTTCACGGCGCCGATCGAGATGCCGCGGGTGAAATATTGCTGGAACAGAATGAAGATGAGCAGCATCGGAACAGCAGCGATGGTGGCGCCAGCCATTTTGTAAGCAAAGTTCGGATTCAAATCCTGCATAAGCGTCGCGATGCCGACCATGAGCGTCTTGCTGTTCTTCTCCTGCCCGACGACGAGCTGCCACAGATAATCGTTCCATACTTGAACGAAGTTCAAGATGAACAAAGCGCCGATGCCCGGCTTTACGATCGGCAGAATCACCTGCACGAACGTCCGCACCTCGCCTGCCCCGTCGATTCTTGCCGCTTCGCGAAGCGCATCCGGCGCGCTGTCGAAGAAGCCTTTGAGCAGAAACACGCCGAAAGCGATCGCAACGTTCGGCCAGATCATGCCGTACAGGCTGTTCACGAGCCCAAGCTGCTGCGTGAGCTGGAACAACGGTACGATCATGACCTCCTTCGGCACCATCATGCTGGAGACGAAGATAACGAAGATCACGTTTCTCCCTTTGAAACGAAGCTTGGAGAACGCATACGCAGCCATCGCGCTGGCGATAACGACAAGAACCGTCGTCAGACCCGCCACATATAAGCTGTTGAACGTCCAGCGCAGCGCCGGCTGGTTGCGGAACACTTCAGTATAATTGTCCAGCGTGAATGTCTTCGGCCACCAATCCGGCGGCATCTTAATCACGTCGGAGCCATTCTTGAACGAGCTTGCGAACAGCCAATACAGCGGGAATAGATTGATGATTGCGAACAAACAGATGACGATATTGGAGACGACGTCGTACAGTTCTCTTCTGGTCGATGAATTCGATTGTTGCTGCATCGTGATCCTCCTTACTTCTCTTTGAACATCGCTCTGAGCTGAGGCACCGATAACAACAGCGTGATGATGAACATGATGACCCCTACGGCGGATGCGACGCCAAGCTGGTTATACTTGAACGCATTGTTGTAGAGGTAATACATCATCGTGACGGTCGCGTTGTTCGGTCCCCCGCCGGTCAGCATCTGGATGACGACGAAGATTTTCAGCACGGCGATGATGTTGATGATCGTGATGTAGATCGTCGTCGGCTTCACGAGCGGAATAAGAATCTGGAAGATGACGCGCAGACGGCTGGCGCCGTCTACTTCGGCCGCTTCGAACAAGTCCTTCGGAACGCCGATCATGGACGCGATATATAGGATGATTGCCTGGCCGACGTTCGTTGCGAAGGTGACGAAGATGACGACCGGCAATACCGTATTTTTGTTGCCGAGTAGATTGAACGTGCTGAAGTTCATTTCCCGCGCTCCGTACGAAATAAGTCCGTTGGCTGGGTTCAACAAGAAGCCCCACACCATGCTCATGACGACCATGGATACCATGACCGGAATATAATAGCTGCCCCGAATGAAAGAGACGTACTTCGCGTTCTTATCGAACACGGCGGATGATACGAATAGGGCGAACCCAACTGTCAGAATGACGATGAAGACGACGAAAACGACGGTGTTGACGATCGATTTGAAAAACACGGGATCATGAAACAACGTGATGTAGTTGGCGAAGCCGACGAACGTTTCCTGCTTGTATTGAACCTTATATAAACTTAAACGGATGCCTTCCAGAATCGGATACACGATAAAAAGAAGAAACAGCAGCAGCTGCGGCATGATGAACAGATAGCCCGTAACGTTTTCCTTCCAAACCTGATTGCGCAATTTCATGGTTATCCGTTCCCTTTCTTATTCAGCTCCCCGCCGCCCAGGCGGACGGCGGAAGCCGAGCATGGATTGCGCCGGACGGATTTCCGGCGGCTTGCTTAGCCTGACCTCACTACTTGATGACCGAGTTTTCGCGCGCCTTCTGAATGACGGCATTGCCTTTGGACTGATAATCCTTGACCGCTTGCTCCGGCGTTTTCTCCCCGACATACATAGCCTGCAGCTCCGGATACAACACTTGACGCAGCTCGCTGTAGCCCGGCACATTGCCCGTGAAGCTGAACATATTCGGCGCATTCGCATCGTAAGCGGCGAACAGCGGGTATTGATCCTTCAACTCTTTGACGACTGAACTGCGTACTGGAACGCTGTTCTTCGATGCTTTCACGAGCTCTGGATCGGTGGAGAAGAATCGGACGAAATCCTTCGCGACTTCCGTCTTCACCGCATCGCCTGTCTTGAACACGCTAGCGCCAACGACATACGTGAATGCCAGCGGTTTGCCTGATTCGGACGGAATGTTGGCCAGTCGAATATCAAACTTCTGCGATTTGCCTGCGTTCATGTCAGCCTTTGCGTTATTGAACAGAATCGAGTTCGTGAAGCTGATCGCCAGCTGTTGATTCTGGAACATCGCGTTCGCATCGTTCGACGATACGGATTCCGCGCCTGGATTCGTATACCCGGCATCGTAGATGCTCTTCATCCACGCAGCCGCCTTCACGCCCTTATCGTCATCCAGCGCAATGCTGCCGTTGTTGTCGAAGAACATGCTGCCGAACGAACGCAGGTAAGCAAGATTCCATGTATCGCCTTGATTGTTCAGCGCGTAGAGGCCCATCGGATAAGCATTCTTCGGCAGCTTCTCCTTCAATGTCTTCAGAATGCTGTTGTACTCATCGAGCGTCCACGTCTTAATTTCGTTCTCCCCGCCGATCGCTTGCTCGAGGCCCGCCGCGCGGAACATATCGGCGTTGTACGCGAACGTACCTGGATTATGGGAGAACGGATAGAAGTAGATTTCCTTGTCCTTGCCGTACGTGACATTGTCCCAATAACCTTGGTCGATGTCCTGCTTCGCCGCGTCGTCGACGATGTCGTTCAGCGGTACGAGAGCGCCGCGGTGCGCATAATCGCCCATTGCAAAAACGCTTTCAAAGAAAATATCGGGCGGCGTTCCGCCGTTCAGATTAACGTTAAGCAGCTCATCCCGCTGATCGCCGGCGACGACTTGCACATTCACCTTCACATCGTACTTGTCATATTGCTTGGCGAACTTGTCCGCCGCATATTTGAAGAAGCTGTCATAGTCGGCGTCCGGTTCCGTCGCGTCGAATACGCCCTTCCATTGCGGCGTGAGCCACAATGCGATTTCGACCTTCTTCTTGCCGCTTTCCCTACCGCCTTCGCTCTGGCTTGTATCTGTGTTAGCCGACTTGCCGGAGCAGCCGGCCAATAATGCGATGACGAGCAGGAACGAGGCAATCGTTGACATCCGCTTGCGATTGTTGAACATGGATCGTTTCCCCCTTGATATATTCGTCTGTTTGATCGATGGAGCCTTAGAACAGCGATGCTTTCACCTTGATGACGATTTTCTTCAGGTCCGAAGCTGATGATTCTGTCAGGCATGGCCGATGAATGTCCTCGGGCTGCAGCACCATAAACATGCCTGGCGTAAGCTTGATCATCATCTCGCCGGGAAGCTCGCCGTATAGTGCGTAATCGCCTTCCGCGTCGTATGGCTGAACAGGACTGCACATGCCGTCATCCCGCTTCCAGCCGATCAGCTCCTCGCCCTGGATTACATAATGAATATCGAAGTATTGCTCATGCTTCTCTGCCGGCTGTTCTTCTTTCCGCTTGGTCTTCACGGCCATCAACCTGGCGTACATGTCCTCTCCCCATATGAGGTGGACTCCTTCTTCTTCCAGTATGCCCTCATCCAACTGAGCCAAATAATCAATCGCCCGGCGGATGACCGGATGCATCGATTGCCTGTTCGCTTCCCATCGATCGACGGAGCCTATCATCATGTCGCTCTGCCCTCCTCATCTAAGGTCGTAAAGGTGTTTGAAGCCGCCTCTTCATTCTTCAACGCTTTCGTTTGTCCCGTCGGCTTCTACGCTCATTATAGAGCGATGAAAGCGTCACCAATAGGAACGGAGTTATCGGGATTCGTTCACCATTTTTGGATGCTTAGCAAATGTTCACGATCTTCAGATCGAATATTCACGATATTATGAATGCGCTTACAAACGTACGCAAAAAGAAGACCGCCTCCTTGCTTGCTAGGCGATCTTCTCGATAAGCTTATCCTATTGGCATACCCTTCATTACTCGGCATTCGCTCTTTCCTGTCGCTGAGCGCGATACTTCTGCGGACTGACGCCCTTAAGCTTTTTGAAAATCCGTCCGAAGTAGTTGATATTCTCGTACCCAACCTTCTCCGCGATGGAATAACTCGGCAGGCTGGAGTGCTCCAGATAGCGGGCAGCCTCTTCGACCCGCATGGCATTGATCCAATCCGTAAACCCTAACCCGGTCTCTTTCTTAAAAATCGTGCTCAAATAGCTCTCGCTCATATTGATCATGTCCGCGGCTTGCTTAAGCGAGAAATCTTGCGCGATATTGACCTTCATATAGTCGATCAGACGCTTGATGTCTTCACGCGTTGGCTCGCGCATGCCTGAATCGGATAACGCCGCTTGCGCGGCCTCGTAGAAATCGGCCGCTTCCTTCCAGCTCGCCAATTCGCTGCTCGTCTGCGCTTGAAGCGACAATCCGAGCAGCCGGCCCGCTGCATTCTCCAATTGCTCGACGACCCGTTCGGGGTCGGAACCCGACCCGCCACCGGGAGAAGCGACGAGCAGTGCAGCGAGCTCGTTATCCCGAATCGCCACCGGCCGGCTGTCCAATATGCCGTCCAGCTCCGATTCGATCAGATGCTCCAGCAGCCGAGCAGCCGATTGTTCTATCGCTCCATCGCGTATCCGCTTCGCCCGCAGCACGAGCAGCACGCGGCCAGATGGCAGCCGTTCAATCGAATCATCATTTGCCATGCCGCCAGCCTCATCATAAACGCCTTGCAACAGCTGCAGCAGTGCATGGGTCATGCGCGATCTGCGGTCATCTGCAATCGGAGATATCGATGACTGCGAGATGGATAACGTCGTATGATCGGCAGCGAGCTTCTGCGCCGCCTCTATGAGCAAATCAAGCAGCTCGGTTGGTTTCAAAGACGTCTTCAGCAGATAGTCCTGGGCGCCAAGCTTCATCGCTTTGCGCACGTAATCGAACTCGTTATGGCTGCTCAGCACGATGACCAGCATGCGTGGATATCGCTGCTTCACGGCTTCGATAAGCGCCAGCCCGTCCATTCGCGGCATAACGATATCGGTCAACAGAATATCCGGCACCTGCCGCTCCATCAGCTCCAACGCTTTCTCCCCGTCCGCAGCATCGCCGATAAATTCGAAATTATGTTTCTCCCAATCGATTAACGACTTAATGCCCAGACGTACCAGCAGCTCGTCGTCGACCAGCATCACTTTCAACTTCACGGTTTATCCTCCCTCGATGCACGCCGCACGGGCAGTATGTATCGGACCCTCGCTCCTTGTCCCAACTCACTGTATATCCGAATGCCGTACAGCTCTCCATATTGGAGACGAAGTCGGTCATGGACGTTTCGAATGCCAATTCGTCGGGTAATCCCTTCGTCGCGGCTTTCCTCTGATTCCAGTCCTAAGCGAATTTCCGCCAACCTCTCGTCCGCCATCCCGACGCCGTTGTCCGATACTTCAAGCATGAATAAAGCTCCCTCGATATGCGCAGACACCGTAATGCGCCCAGGCTCGCCTAACGGTTCAATGCCGTGAATCAAGCTGTTCTCGATCGCTGGCTGGAGCATGATTTGGATAACCTCCTGCTCCATGAACTCGGCGGGAACATCGATCACAAGCTCGATGTCATGAAATCTCATACGCATCAGACCAACGTAATTCTCGATATAGTCAAGCTCCTGCCGGAGCGGCGTGAGGCTGCCGCCTCTGCCGATGCTTCCTTCCAGAATGCCGCCCAGATTGGAAAGCATGTCCCCGACTTCCCCGTCATTGCGAATATAAGCCATCCATTTGATATTGTTGATCGTATTCAGCAGAAAATGGGGATTGATCTGCGCTTGAAGCGCGCGGAAACGCATATCCTCCTTCTGCTCGTACTCGTCCTTTACACGCAACAGCAGTCCTCGTATCTCCTTCACCATCTTGTTGTATGTTTCGATCAGCGAGGCGGTCTCCTGCGGTCCCGATACGGACAACGTGGAATGGAAGCCTTTGTCCTCCAGCTCTCGCATCCGTTTGCGGAGCAGCTTTAGCGGCTTCGAGATCTGATAAGCGATCGATAACGTAATGAGCAGGAAGACGATCAGGATAAGCACGAAGACGATCCAGTTAGCGCGGCGGATATCGAAAATTTCCTTGAACACCGTGTCGTAAGGCACCAACTGCAAGAGCTTCCAGCCGTTGACGTCAACGGTGCCGTAATTGACAATCCACTTCTCGCCGCTCTTCTCGATGATTTCCTGTCCATTCTTGTTGACTTGGACCGCATGGAAATAGCTTGCATCCGATAGGCTTTGTCCGACCATCGATTTCGTCAAGCTGGAAACGACGATGCCCTCTTGATCGACCAGGTACACTTCCCCGTTCAATCCGCCAAGATAGCGCCGCAGATCCATCTCCGATACGCTGAACACGACCATGCCGATATTGCGAGCGGACTGAAGTTCCGTAATCGTCTTGACTAGCGTCACGATCGGCTTGCGGTCCATATACAGTCGCTCGTTGTAATTGAACATCCACTTTTGCCGATACGGCTTGTTTAACATTTCTTTGTACCAATCAGCCCCGACATATTGCTCGTGAAGCTGCTCCGGCAAGTAGCTCGTGCTGAGCCATCGTCCTTCCAGGTCGAATAACGTCACATATGTATTCGTAAAGTAAGAGCTGTACAGCCGATTCAGAACCGTGTCGTTCAAGCGAAGTTTCTCGTATCGCGAATAGGATTCAGGCTCCTTAAGAAGCTTCGTAATACTCGGATTCGTCGCAATGTCGACCGATGACCGCAGCATGTCTTCGAGGAACAAGCCGATATTCAGATTGACGAGATAAAGCGATTCCTGTGCGGAACTGCCGATTTTGCGTTCGATCACATTCTCCAGCGTCTTGTTCGTCCAATTGAACGTAAGAATGAACGGAATGATTAGGAAAATAATGGTGGAAATAAATATCTTATTGCGGATCGAATTCCAGCGGCCATTCCATAATCGCGACAACCGCATGGATTTTCATCCCCCTTTACTCAGTACAAGCATGAAATTCGGTTTAATTATATATTAAAAACCTAGTTCATAGCATCCACTGCACGATATCGGAATTTGACGAAGCGATAAGAAGAGCTGCGATGTCTGTTGCTTGAATATCGATCTCAATATCGATATCGTTCCCCATCTTGTTTCCTAATAACGAGGCTGCTCCCCGCAATGAGCCAAATGAAAAAGCTGCCCCAGAAAGTCGATTCGACTTCTGGAGCAGCTTCTATATTACCCCCGGTTCTCCCAAGGTTGCAGCATTAGATTGTTGCGATCTTGATCAGGTTCGTCGCGCCGGATTTGCCGATTGGCACGCCCGCCGTAATAACGACCGTGTCGCCCGCTTCCAGGCTGCCCGATGTTTTGCCAGCTTCGAGCGATGCCGCGAACAGATCGTCCGTCGTCGTTACTTTGTCGCCCTTCACAGCCGTTACGCCCCATACGAGCGCCAGTCGGCGTTGAATGCGCTCATCGGACGTGATTGCGATGATCGGAGATTTCGGACGGTACTTGGATACCATGCGAGCCGTAAAGCCGCTCTCCGTTGGCGTCAGAATCGCCTTTGCATCCAGCTCCAGCGACGAGCTTACAACCGATTTACTGATAACTTCCGTCACGCTGGACGATTTGCCGAAGCCTTCTTTGTACAGGTTGCTGCCATACTCCATGATCGACTCGGATTTGACAGCGATCGTCGCCATCGTACGGATCGATTCGACCGGGTATTTGCCGGCAGCCGTCTCGCCCGACAGCATAACCGCGTCCGTGCCTTGCAGTACAGCGTTCGCAACGTCCGTTACTTCTGCACGCGTAGGGCGCGGGTTCACTTGCATCGAATCGAGCATTTGCGTTGCAACGATAACCGGCTTGCCGGCTGCGTTACATTTGTCGATCATAACCTTCTGGATAAGCGGCACGTCTTCAACCGGAATTTCTACGCCAAGGTCACCGCGTGCGACCATGATGCCGTCGGATGCTTCGATGATAGCGTCGAGGTTCTCAACGCCTTCTTGGTTTTCAATTTTCGACACGATTTGAATATGGCCAGCGCCTGCCTCTTCGAGCAGTCGACGAATTTCGATAACGTCCTCCGCACGGCGGACGAACGATGCTGCTACGATATCGACATTTTCCTTAATGCCGAATTCGATATGCATCACGTCGCGCTCCGTTACGCCTGGAAGCGTCGTTTTGACACCTGGCAGGTTGACGCCTTTACGAGGTTTAATAACGCCGCCGTTCACGACTGTGCAATAGATGTTCTTGTCGTCAACCGAGTTAACGCGCAGCTCGATCAAGCCGTCGTCGAGCAGAATGACGCCGCCTGGCTGCATGACTTTCGGCATATCCGCATAGTTGACCCACAGCTTCTCGCCGTCGCCCAGCTGCTCTTCTGTCACGAACGTCAGCGCTTGTCCAGCTTTCAACTCGTACGAAGCTTCCTTCAGCTTGCCAATACGAATTTCAGGACCTTTGATATCCATCAGAATCGAAACGTTCGATCCCGTAGCAGCCGCCGCTTCGCGAATCGAAGCGATACGCGCGCTGTGATCCTCCAGCTCGCCGTGCGCCATGTTCAGACGCGCAACGCTCATTCCTGCCGTCATCATTTCCTTCAATACTTCAACCGACTCGCAAGCCGGGCCCATCGTACAAACGATTTTCGTTCTCCGCATAGTTCGTTATTCCTCCTGATGATTGCTATATGGTCATATTTTAACGCTGAAACTTTCGTTCGCATATGAAATATAGTATTCTAAATATACTATAGTACGAATCGGTAGAAGGGAACTATTTACCATGCTGAAACTGCTTGACGTCACTCTTGATCGGAGTATGAATTGGTACGGACATGCGGAAGGGGCCGATACCGACAGGACGCATACGCTTGTACTCGTCAGTTACGGCAAGTGCGTCTACTGGATTGGCGCGGACAAGCTCATATTGGAAAAAGGCGATCTCCTCCTCATTCCGCCCGGCACCGATTACTACGGCAAGACCGTTCCGACCGTCTTCCACGAGAAGCTCGTCGTCCGGTTCCATGCGGAACAGCTTGCCGCCGAGCTTCCGCTGTTGAATCAGCAATCGGAGGTCCACGCGAGGCTTGGACGATTCGAATGGATGCTCGATCGGCTTCGCTCTCTCCATACGGAATGGACGGACGGGACGCCTTACACGAATATTCGCGGCGCTGCCATCGTTGCGGAAATTGTCGCGTTGTGGAACCGTGAATTCGACCAAGGGCCGATGGTGTCGAACACGCAGAAGCTTGTCGAACGAATGAAGCAGTACATTCAACAATATCATCGGGAGAAAGTGACCAAAGACGAGCTCGGCGCCTATATCAACCGGACGCCGAACTATGCCGCCACGTTGTTCCGGCGGGCGACTGGTCAGACGATCAGCGAAGCGGTTCATACGGCGCGCATGAAGACGGCTGTCTATATGCTGACCGATTCGCTGCTGACCGTGAACGAAATATCCGATTATCTCGGCTATCGCGACGTTTCGTACTTCCAGCGCGTATTCAAACGAACAACGGGACGGACGCCGTCGTCGTATTCCAAGTAATCCTGCTTACTGTCGGTCGGAACGCTGCATCACCAGTCTTCAATCGACAAGGCATGATTGATCGCGACGCCAGCCTCATAGCCTTCGCTTACGGCGCCTGCCACGCCAGTGAAGGCATGCTTGGCATCGCCGATAATATACAGTCCGGGAAGACGCGTCAGCCCATGATTTCCCGTCTGGTATACGCCTCGCGGCTCTAGATGTACGCCAAGCTGCCTTGGAATATCGGTCGCTTCATAAGCGCCGGTATTCGTGAGAAACGCACCTCTGCGCGCGATGCGTTGACCGTCAGCCAGCTCGATATGAGTCAGCTGACCATCAGAGGAAAGCAGTGCCGCAATCGGCTGCTCGTACAGCGAGATGCCGCGTTCATGCAGCTGCTCCCGCTCTTCGGCGTTCAGCTTAGCCGCGCCATCCGTGCACACAACGAGGTCGCGGCTCCAAGTACGAATGAGCTGAATATGGGCGAGCAGATTGCCGTCGCTGCAATTGCCCAGCAGAGCGAGCGGCGCATCGCGAAGCTCCCAGCCGTCACAGTACGGGCATGGGAAGACGGATCGCCCATACACATCGGATAGGCCTTCCCAATGCGGCAGTTTTTCTTTCATCCCTGTAGCGAAGACGAGCATTCGGCTCGTTACTGCCTGCCCTTCTTTCGTAAGCGACCGGAACTGTCCATCTGCGGCTCGCTCAACCGAAACAATCGTGTCATGCCGCAGATCGACCGTCTCGTAGCGGCGGAGCTCCTCTCGGGCCAGCATGCGCAGCTGTTCCGGCTCTGTTCCGTCCCGCGTTAAGAAACCATGCGATAGCCGCGTAACGGCGTTTCTGGGCTTTCCTTCATCGATCAACACGACACGCCGCAGCGAACGGCCGAGCACGAGCGCTGCGCTCAAGCCTGCTGGTCCGCCTCCCGCAATCACTACATCCACCACCTGATCAGCCATTGGTGCCGCTCCTTTCCTTCACTCCCATAGGATGAACAGAAATCGGCCAAACCGTTCATCTTCGTGCAAAAGTAAAACCCGCCCGCTTCCTCAGCAAAGGCGGTATAATGGAGGCATTAAATAATTTCCAATAATGGAGGAACGTATCGTAAGATGAGTACCCATTATCTTTTTCACACTGAAGAAACAACTGCGATTTTGAACCGGTTCGGCCAAGACTTCTATGACAAAGTTGTGAAAGATCTCGCTACATATGCCGATCGGTGGTCGCTGACGTCCCTGCAATTGATTCCTTCCTACTCCGTGAACCTCGTCTTTCGCTGTCACGCAGAACGATACGGCGATGCCGTCCTGAAGATCAGCAAAGCTGAATATGGCGGCATTCGAACCGAATGGCAGGCGCTTCATCATTATGCAGGCAGACGGATGTGCCGCGTATTCGAGGTTGACCTCGAAGCTGGCGTAATGCTGATGCAAGGAATGGTACCAGGTACGCCGCTTCGTGCAGTAGACGATCTCGACAGCCGACTCGACGTCTTCTGCTCCCTTTATCGAGACATGCATCTCCCTCCTGCTGAAGCTGATTCCTATCCGACCTACACGCATTGGGTCAACCGAATTACCGACTATATGAGCACCCGCTCAGACGCTATCGCATTGTACGGGCATATGCGCCGCGCACAAGAAATACTCGTTACTTTATCCGATTCCTACTCCCAGCAAATGCTGCTGCATGGCGACTTCCATCACGATAATATTCTGCTCGGCGAAGGCGGCGAATATCGAATCATCGATCCGAAAGGCGTCATCGGCGACCCAATATTCGACACGCCACGGTTTATTCTGAACGAATTCGGCGACGACATCACCCCTGCGCTTCGGAACAAAATCAACCACATCTTCGCCGTCTTCGAGCAGCGGCTCCAGATTCCAGGCGCTGTCCTTCGGCAATGCCTCTACATCGAGACGACGATGGGCGTCTGCTGGTGCGTAGAAGACGGCGCCACGCCGGAGGAGTATGTGAAGCTGTTGAAGCAGGCGGCATTCGCGGAGAGCTTGCTGAACGAATAATTTGCTGGCCGCCATAAACTTTGCCGTATTGCAATCGTTAAGCGGGTAAGGTGGTTATTCAGATATGCGGCTGTGCTCTCCGTTGTATTTTATACAATGAAATAGACACGAATAAGGCCAGAAGGCCGCTCCTATTGTAATCTATACAACAGGATGCGAGCATACTGACCTCGTAACAGTCCGATTGGCCTTATGGGGACCACGTTCTGCTGCACAGCATGCAACAGCAGATTCGTGAAGTTCATCGATGGGCGATTCCCATTGTACAAACTGCAATGGCTCAGCGTCTGCACTACTTCTTCCGGAAGCGGAAAATAACCGCCGGCGGGAGCTCGTACCAGTCGAATCGGGATGCGCTGTCCGCATTGAGCTGGAAGCTGGGCTCCTCCCAACCGTCCATGATGAAGCCAGCTCCTAAGAACAAGTTGATATAGTAAGACAACGGCCGGTGGAACAGCAAATGCGGGACCGGTTGTCCTCGAACGCCGATCGTTTCGAATGATTCCGGGGTCAGATAGTTGGTGATTTGAACGCTGCTGCGCGACACAATCTGACCTTCGATCTCTTCTGTTTCATGGATTTTGCGCACATTCGGGGATTGGAAGCATGGGTGGGGAATGGAAAATACGAATACGCCATCCCGCTTCAGCAGCTGGCTGAGCGCGCTCGTCAGCGGCTGGATATCTGAGATATCCATGAGCGCCATATTCGCGACTGCACGGCCGAAACGTTCGACCCCGAATGCGAGCAGCGCTTCATAATCTGTGGCATCGGCTACATGATAGTTAATTCGGTTCTCATAAGATGCGGAGCGCTGCTTCGCACGCTCGATCATGACGGCACTATAGTCCAGTGCAACAACCTGTGCTCCGAGATCGGCCAAGCGGCGCGAGAAGTTGCCATTGCCGCAAGCGATGTCGAGCACCGTATCGCCTTCCTTCACTTCAAGAAGCCGCTCCGTCGAAGGACGAACGATCTCCCGATGGAAACGATTGCTATGCTCGCCCATGTAATCATCCCAGAATCCCGCTACCTGATCCCACCTAACGCGAGATTCATCGGTCAGCGATTTCCATTCGCTCATTGTTGTATTCTCCCATCTGACTCATTTAGGTTACAAACCTTGCCATCAACGACAATGCGATTGCCCGCTGGATCCATCATCTGAAAGCTTATCTTACTCTTGTTATAGCATAATCCAGTATTTTCCGATATTGAATTGTAGAGGTGATCCTATGCTCCACATTGTGAATGGCGATTCCGTTGGAAACAAACTGCGTCTATGCCGAATCGAAGGAGATATACTCGTCTGGCGGGAGATCTACTCGTTCGGCCCTGTATTTGTAAATATGGGTGAAGCGGAGTTGCAGTTCCGGGCGCAGTATCTGGAACGTACGCTAGGCATTCCGGCAGCAGAATTCATAGAAGGCTGCAGGGCGCAAGAAGAGCAGCTTCGGGGCATTCATCAGCATGACGATGTGGTGCTCTGGTTCGAGCATGACTTATTCGACCAGACGATGCTCAGTTATTTGCTGCATCAGCTTGCGGGTAGACAACTAGGCGATACGCGAATTCACCTGCTTTGCATCGGCGAATTCCCCGGCATCGAGCCGTTCCACGGCTTAGGTCAACTAAGCGTGAAGCAGTTGGAGGCGCTGGAAGGGACATGGCGGCAGATCGGGAAGGAAGAGCTTGCACTCGGCAGTGCGATCTGGCAAACATACGCATCACCGAATGCAGAAGATCACATGGCGATTGTGCAAAAGGATACGTCATCGCTCCCTTATGCCCGCGCCGCTTTCACCCATCATCTCGCCCGCTTCCCTTCTGCCTTCAACGGACTTGGCATCGTCGAGCAGACGATCCTGGAGCTTGTGAATGATGGTGCGGCCTCTCCGATTGATCTGTTCCGACAAACGATCGATCGACTGCACGTACTCGGCATGGGCGATGTGGAGTTCGGTTATTGGCTGCGGCGATTGCTGCATCAGCCGCACGCATTAATCGAATTGCATGGCATCGAGACGTTGCCTGACGTGTCACTGGAATCGCCGCTGCCTCCTCACAACAGCACCATAATGATCACCGCATTAGGCCGCAGCGTTCTAGCCTGCGAGCAGGACTGGATATCGATCACCGGCATCGACGAATGGTACGGCGGCCTGCACCTGCATGGACTCGACTGGCGTTGGGATTCTAGTGAGGGACGGCTGCGAAAGCTGCAATAGCGAAGCTATAAGACAAAAAGGTTCTTCCCGTCTTGCCGGCGGGAAGAACCTTTTTATTCGCTACCCAAGCATCATATACATCGCAATCGTGCTTTTCTTCGGCTCGTCCGGCAGCGTTATATCCCCCTGCTCCAATGCATGCCGCCAGCCCATCGTTCGCATGTTGTATAGAAACTGACCGGATACAAACTTCAGCTGCTCGTTCAGTCGAGCAGGCACATCACGACCGATGACAGCGTATACCGATTTGTAGAAACGGTCCATGATCTCTTGCAGCTGCGTATAGATCGGAAGGTCGGCAAGATGCTTCACCTGTACAAATTGCTCCTGCCTCAATACGAGGAAGCTCGGAATAATTGCATCTTCTTGCAGCTTAATAAAGGATCGGTCCGCCAATTTGCGCACGACTTCCTGCTCCACTGTGCCAAGCGCAGAAAGTTTGCGATTAGTTTGAATAATAGAAGCGAGAACGCTCACCTCATGTGACGACATTTCACCCGCCCGATCCCAAATGTCTTGCGTGCCGCCGATCTTATAGAACGACATCCTGGCAGGCCCATTCACTGCGTTATTATTCCCCGATGACATACTGTATGAGGAATGGAATTCTTCATATCCGACAATATCCCAATGTCCATCATGCGGACGCTTCGTATAACCATCGCTAACCCCATTGGCGTGCTGCACATCGAGCGCCACGAAATCGACCGCCATCGGAATGAGTGTCCAGAGAAGGAAGCCGCGATCCCATTGATGCTCCAGCAGCTGTTCCAATTCCGGTATCGCCTTATCCAGCATTTCGATCAGCTTTGGGGAAAGATCTACTGCCGTCTCTTCGGCTAACTGAAATATTTCGCGCTGCATGTCCTTGTCGACAATAATAAAATCCGTCTCGAAGCGGCCCTTCGACACTTCCTTCAGCAGCGTACAATCTACCAGCAACTTGACCTCTTCTTCCATGTAAGGCATCGAAATCCCCAGCTCAAGACAGAGCTCCTCCAAGCTTAATGGATTCCGATACGCAGCGAGCAAAATGTTCTTCGGAATAAGCCGTTGAATGAGTTTCCACGGCGATCCGTCATCCCCGTCTTTTCCGCTTTTGCTGAACCAGATATTCTCCGCCTTGAAACTGCGCACACCAACTTCCCTTGCCATCTCGATCCCCTCCCGCATGTTGGTTCGGCATTCGTGAAGCTTGCGCTTGACCGTTCCTTCGGGAAGACCGAGCCTTCTCGCGATCGTACCGATTCGCTCACCGTCGAAGTAATAGGCGACGACAATTTCGCGGTAGCCGGATGCGAGCAGCGACAGTTCGCGACGCAGCAGCGCTAGATTTTCCCGAAGCAGCAGCTGCTCTTCCGCCGTCGCGCCCTCGTCAGCCACGGCTGCCAATGGCTCGTCTCCGAGGACTGTCGCGCTGCGGCGTTTCTTCTCCTTGGCCCAACGCGAATAGCGGTTCCTCGCGATAGTCCAGATCCATCGGCCGAGGTCATCTGGACGGCTGCCGTTCGCAAGACTGAGCAGCGCCTGCGAGGCAATGTCCTGCGCCAGATCCTCTGCTTCCGTTCTGCTGCCCGTCTTCTTCAGCGAGAAGTAATATAGTTTCTCAAGATAATCATGCCCAATCGCCGCAGCCATCGTGTCCGGCATATACAAGCTTCACCTGCCTCTTATCTCATTAGTGTCGGGTCATGCAGGATGGTTCGGTCTGTTCGAAAACTTTTTTTGCTATAATCAACTAGACTCCTTATTCCATTACGGAAGGAACGCGGGTGCAGCACATGAAGCCTATTCATCATCCATTGGTTTGTATCGGCAACGGCCATAAGCCCCCTAATCAGCATAAGTGGGGGCCTGGCGTACGCGATCTCTATGCTTTGCATTATATCGTCAGCGGGAAGGGCGTTTTCGAGACTCGCGGCTCCCGTTTTCAGCTGAAAGCAGGCGACAGCTTCATTATCTATCCGGATACCGAAATACTCTATTACCCTGAACCGCATGACCCATGGGCATATGTATGGCTGGAGTTCAAGGGCGACGAAGTACCCGATCTGTTGGCGATGACACAGTTTACTCGAGATCAGCCCGTTGTCGCAGCATCCCCCCGTGATCTGGCGTCTTTATATCCCGTCACTCCGAATGCAGACGCCAGACCATTCGAACGCACACGCGCCGAAGCACAGCTTCGTCTCTTGCTGTCGCACTATTTGGAGTATTATCCGAATGAACGAACAATTCCTGCCGCCGACTATGCTGCGCTAGCGAAGCAGTATATCGAGCATCATTACTGGAAGTCGAGCCTGACCGTATCGGATATTGTGAACGCAGTCCAGCTTGAGCGCAGCTACTTGTTCCGTCTCTTCAAAGATGCGACCGGCATGTCGATTCTGAACTACTTAACGTCACATCGAATTCAACGTGCGTGCGAGCTGCTCCGAACGTCCGACCTGTCCATCAAGTCGATCGCCTACTCGGTCGGTTATAAGGATCAACTGTACTTTTCTCGTGTATTCAAAAAAGCAACGTCCTATTCCCCGACGGAATATGTGACGCTGCTTCACTAACGTTATTTCACTAATTTAGCTCGTACAATTACGCAGTCATGTGCCCGCACATGAGGCGCGAAGCGCTCTTGGAACACGCCGAGCTCCTTGTGCTCCCAGCAGTCGTACAACGACAACGACATCCCTGCGGCATTAGGAATGCCAACGTCCCAGAATAGCAGCGGCACCTCGCGTTGATGATCGCTTAAATTGAAGAAGCCGAAAGCCAGATCGCCGTCGCTGAGCACCTTCACGAGCATAAACACGTCGTTTCCGTGGAACCAATTCGGCTCCGGCTTGATCCGATAAGCGCCGCGGCCTTCGGCATCCTGATTGATGGCGATGATGTCGCGGTTCAGCAAAATGTCCTTCGTTGCCTCGTTAGCGGAGCGAACATCGCAGCCGATCATTAATGGCGATCCCATCATTGCCCATAACGAGAAATGCGTCTTATACTGCGTATCGGTACAGCCTCCATTGCCTTTGCCGATAAATCCATCGTTGCTGCCGCCATACATGCCGACGACGAGCATGTCCATATCGTTGTGGCAGAACGAGCCCGTATAGCAGCCCTTGTCCAACTGCGACTGAGCTAGACTCTTGATGGAATCCCACTTATCTTGAATATCCCCCGTCGAGCGATACATATGCGCCCCTGACTCGCGAATCCACTGATATACATTATCTTCTCCCCAGTTGCAGGCGGAGAACAGAATATCTCTTCCGCTGTTCTTGAGCGCCAGGCTCATCCGCTTATACAGCAGTTCGCCCGACATCTGCCGCGGCTTGAAGCAGTAATCAAATTTGAGGAAATCGACGCCCCATTCCGCCAACTTCTTCGCATCTTGGAATTCATGCTCGAAGCTGCCCGGATAACCCGCGCAAGTATTCGTTCCTACGCACGAGTACATGCCGAACTTGAGGCCCTTCGAGTGAATATAATCCGCAAGCGCTTTCATGCCGCTCGGGAATTTAACAGGGTCTACTACCCAATTGCCCTCCATGTCACGCTGCTTCAAGCTCCAGCAGTCATCGATGACGATGTATTCGTAACCCGCATCCTTATAACCTTCTGATACGAATAGATCCGCGACGTCTCGAATCAATTGTTCATTAATATCCCACGTGAACGTGTTCCATGAATTCCATCCCATCGGCGGGGTCAGACCAAGCGGTTTCGAATATTCCATCATTAGCGCCTCCTGTGTTCCCGTGCTGGCGGGAATCAACGATTGTCCATTCCATTGTCGAATTGCTAATGGAATTAAATCATAAGAACCTCTGCTCAGCCTATATCCTGACGTTGCTTTTATATGGACAAATGTTGCTTGGCGTAAATGCGAAAACTTTTTCCGATTAAATCGATAAATTAATTGTATACGTGACATGATCCGTTCAACTGGCACATGCCAGCATATCGTCGTATCATAAAAGACAGTTGGTTTGCAGCGGAATGCTGTACATATGTAAAGGATATTTCGCACAAAGAAAGGAGATGTTGAACAATGGCGGGCTTTCCTGCATGCGCTCCGATCTGGCAAGCCGCACCGCGCTGCTCCTTTACTTGGTGAGGATGTTGGGTTTTTCTGTATGCATTAGGGACTTAATTACGGTTCGGCGATCTGGCTTTCAAATAGCTTTTAACTATCATATAATAGTTAGTATCATAATCTAATTTATCACGGAAAAGCGTACTTGATTGACGAAGGGTATGTGACGATTGTCACAACCTGAATAATAGAACGTAAGGACGGTAAATCATGAGTAACAGACAAACGACAGACGTTATCTTAATTGGTGCCGGAATCATGAGCGCAACACTTGGGGCGCTGCTGAAAGAACTGATGCCATCGTGGAAAATTTCCGTGTTCGAGAAGCTCGGAAGCGCTGGCGAAGAAAGCTCCAACGAGTGGAACAACGCAGGTACAGGTCACTCTGCCCTGTGCGAGCTGAACTACACGAATGAGAAACCCGATGGCTCCATCGATATCAACAAAGCCATCAAGGTTAACGAAGAGTTCCAAGTATCCAGACAGTTCTGGTCTTACTTGGTGAACAGCAACCTGATTCGCAATCCACGGGACTTTATCGTATCCGTACCTCATATGAGCTTCGTGCAAGGCGACAAGGACGTTAATTTCCTTCGCAAACGGTTCGCGGCGCTGTCTGCTAACCCGCTGTTCGAAGGCATGGAGTTCTCGGACAGCCCTGAGAAGCTGAAGGAATGGATTCCGCTCATGATGCAGAATCGCGTCGTTGACAAGCCGATTGCGGCAACAAGAAGCGAAGCCGGAACGGACGTCAACTTCGGCGCGCTGACGCGCATCTTGTTCAAGCATCTGCAGAAACAAAATGTAAACCTTGAATATAAACGCAGCGTTGAAGACATCAAACGTACGAGCGACGGCCTGTGGGAAATGAAGGTTCGCAATCTCGATACGGGCAGCGTAGAACGTCATGCCGCTCCATTCGTCTTCATCGGCGGCGGCGGCGGCAGTCTCCACCTGCTACAGAAGACTGGAATTAAAGAAGGCAAAGGCGTTGGCGGTTTCCCTGTAAGCGGCCTGTTCATGGTGTGCCGCAATCCAGAGGTTGTGGCGAAGCACCGCGCCAAAGTATACGGTCAAGCGCCAGTCGGTGCGCCTCCAATGT
The DNA here is from genome assembly GCF_033239625.1 of Paenibacillus sp. CCS19. NCBI lineage: Bacteria > Bacillati > Bacillota > Bacilli > Caryophanales > Paenibacillaceae > Paenibacillus > Paenibacillus sp. CCS19. The sequence continues at coordinate 31,043 of NZ_BTCK01000022.1, read as the reverse complement.
CCGTCCCTCACTTGGATACGCGTATGATCGACGGCAAGGAGTCGCTGCTCTTCGGACCGTTCGCAGGCTTCTCGCCGAAGTTCCTGAAGACGGGCTCCATGCTCGACCTGATCACGTCGGTTAAGCCGCACAACCTGTTGACGATGCTCGCAGCTGGCGTGAAGAGCGCTTCGCTGACGATGTACCTGATCAAGCAGGTCATGTTGTCCAAAGAGCAGCGCATGAACGATCTGCGTCAATTCGTTCCGGATGCGAATAGCGCAGACTGGGATCTGCTCGTTGCAGGTCAACGCGTACAGATCATCAAGGATACCCCTACCGGCGGCAAAGGTACGCTGCAATTCGGTACCGAAGTTATCAGCGCTGCTGACGGCTCGGTTGCCGCACTGCTCGGCGCATCCCCAGGAGCATCGACGGCTGTATCCGTCATGCTCGAAGTCATCAACAAGTGCTTCCCGCAGCATATCAAAGCTTGGGAGCCGAAGATCAAAGAAATGATTCCATCGTACGGCGTGAAGCTGATGGATAACCCTGCGCTGGTCCGCGAGATTCAAGCAACGACGGGTCGTGCGCTTGGTTTGAAGAGCGAACTGCAAGCGGCTGTTAAATAAATAAGTTTATAGGAGGCGGTCTCCATCCCGATTGCGGGTGGAGGCCGCTTTGCTTTACACTCGAATAGAAATAGTTGTTAAATTCATCTGCATCCCCCATGATTCCTCACCCCGCATGCTACCCTAATTCGAAACAGAGGTGCTCTTATGATGAATAAAGAAAACGCAGCGCGATTTATTTGGGCGAATGCGAGACTGCTCGAACGGCGTGTGTTCGACCACGCCTTCTTCGGCGGCTCGGCGGGCGATGTCGTGCTGGCGCTGCGAGCATATCAGAATGACGATGGCGGCTTCGGTCATGCATTGGAGCCGGACTTGCGCGCGCCGGACAGCCAGCCGCTCTTCGCGGAATTCGGATTGCGAACGCTGTATGAAGCCGGGATACAAGATGCCGAGCTTGCTGGCGGTGTATGCCGTTACATCGCGAAACAGGCTGATCTTAAGCAAGGAATTGCGACGATTACCGCTTCCTCACGGCATTATCCTCATGCGGATCACTGGAATTCGGCAGATGCAGAGCAGCCTTCATTCAGCCGCTTGACGGGTTTGGTTGGCCTGCTGAATTGGCAGGGCATTCAAGATCCTTGGCTCGATAAAGCTGTTGATGTCTGCCTCCAGCATATCGCAAAGGAGAAGTATGAGGATTCGCATACGATTCTAACGGCGTTTTGCCTGCTCGAGAGCTTGCCTCAGACGGATGCGATCAGAGCGCTGTATAACAAGCTCGCTGACGAGCTGATGAATGCACACTTTTTCCGATTGGACCCAGCTTCTCAAGGTTATGGCCTCACGCCTCTTGATTTTGCACCGGTATCGGATTCATATTGCCGTCCACTCTTCAGCGATGCTGTAATCGAGCAGCATCTCAAGGCACTCGCGGCCGAACAGGATGAGGACGGCGGCTGGCCGATTTCATGGCAGCCACCGAGCGAGCTTGCGAGATTGGAATGGAGGGCTTATCGGACGGTCAAGAGCTTGATTACTTTCAAATCCTATCGATGGTTGTAATCCAACGTTAATTTTTCGCGCGGACCTGTTTGGTTTTGCCTACGATTATCGTTACTTAACTGATCAACGACTACATACAAGGGGATGAACGCGATGGCAGGAATGCTAGGCAATGCGCTGAAGGCTGTATGCTCCAACTATGTACCTGTGAGGAACCCGCTGAAGTCGGCGGAATGGTGGCAGCGGAATTTCGGACTCGAATATGCGGTACCGTACAATGCCGCAGAAGCGCAGGTCATCTTGAAGTTGTCCGATGGACAATGGCTTCATCTCGTCCAAACCGACGGCCCGATCGATAACCAATTCCCGAGCAAAACGGGTTATGAGATGTTCCGATTAACGTTCGAGGTTCGTCAGATCGAGATGTTGTATGACCATTTGCGTGCTAATGGCGTCCAGACGGCTGAGCTGAAAGATCGGGACAGCTGCGGCATCAACTTCGTCTTCTACGATTCGGACGGCAACAAGTTCGACGTGAACGAATGCGTGAACGTCCATCGGACGCCAGAAGAGGTTGAACGATTGAAGGGGAATTTGTTCGGCTTGGTTCGATAATGGGCGGCGCTTGCTGCGATCATAGGAGCGTGATTCGGAAGTGCGAGTTGAGATTGTGGAAACCGACGGCATCTCTGCTTATGTCGGGGTAAGAGCGAGTTCAACTTTTGACCAGCTAGGTTCAACGGTCAGTCGTGCATTCGACGAGTTGATGACAAGACGCGATGAAATTAAGAACATCAAGAGCGATAACGTTACGTACGGAATTACTCCACCCAATTACAAAGGGAACAATGGGATTGTTGATTTCTACTCCTGCTATGAGGTAGATCCGTTTGAGAGCCTGCCGCATGGCATGGTGCATCTCCACCTGCTGCCTCGTCTGTATGCCGTGACTTATTATAAAGGGCCTGCCAGCCAGACGGGAAACGCGTATGATTTTACGAGCCAATGGCTGAAGGACAACGGTTATGAGTACGACGATGTCGCTTACTACTTGGAGCGCTATGATGAGAAGACCATTCCCGGTTCTGATGATGAGCGGAATGAGATTCAGATTTGGTCGCCGGTGAAGAAGCGTAAGGGATAGTGATCGTGGTCGATACGGATGGAATCCGGATAGGGCTGTCGCGAAGCACGTATGTGCTCTTGCGGCAGCCCTTTTGCGGCTCCTCATATGGACAAAATCGGGTCCTCGTCATACCTAACCTGCAGAACATGCATCTTTTTCAGCCTGTACTGCAAACCATGGAGTGATTCCTGGAGAATATGCAGGCATTTCTCATTATCTCGCCCAAATAGCGGGCTATACCTGCTAAAAGGATGCATGAAATGAAGGCTTGCCAACGCAATGTGTCATTATCAGCGGATAAGCCCGTACGAATTGCAGGTTTGCTTAAAAATTTATGATGAAAGAAGGTGTACTTATGCAAACTGAGCTGCACATCGCCCTGCCCAAAGGCAATCAATCTGTCTCGCATCTGTTCCGGCAGGCTGGTTATCCACTTCCTTGCGACCTAGAGGAGTCCCGTAATTATATTATCTCTCTGCCTAATATGGACATGTCGTTCATACTTGCAAAAGCAATTGATATCCCAACTTATGTGGCGTATGGCGTAGCTGATGCAGGCATTGTAGGCAAAGAGGTGCTTCTGGAGAATCCGAGGAATGTATATGAGTTGCTTGATCTTACGATTACGAAAAGTACGTTGGCTGTCCTCGGAAATCCAGGAGCTGCGCAAGTGAATCCAAGAGTGGCAACCCCCTATCCGCGCATTGCATCGCAATATTATCGCAATAAGGGGCAGCAAGCTAAGATTATCCCCCTTAACGGTTCTCTCGAGCTTGCATTAGCAGCAGATTTAGCTGATTGCATCGTAGATATCCCTAATTGGTATGTAGGCGTTGATTCCAATGAACTGGTCGTGCTGGACACCATCCAACGTGTATCCTGCCGTCTTATAGCAAATCGAGCAAGCTATACGCTATATAACGAGCAGATTCTAACGTTGTGCGAACGCTTGAGCGTTGTTTCACAATCAAGATTGCCGCAATAACCCATGATTCCGAACATTGTGATCGAAGAACTCCCTAGCCTCGGGAAATAAGAGATCCGAAATCTCGTCTGCGCTGAACCAGCGTACCTCATCAATCTCGTCGTCTTGCGGCGCCAGATCCGTTCCGTCTCCCGTATACGCAACCAGAAACATCGTCGTCTCCTGCCGCTCTAGGCCAAGCTTCTCTCGCACGACAGCGTCAAATTCAAAACAGATCTTCTGCTCGAATTGGTGGAGAACAACGTACTGATCCGAGCCAGTTTCCTCCTTCAACTCTCTGCGCAGCGCCTGCTCTACATTTACATCATCTTGTTCCATGCCGCCTTTGGGAAAATCCCATTTGCCCGCAATCTTACCCTGCGCGCCCTTCACCTTATGAACTAACAGAATCTTATCCGCATTCAGAATGATGCCGCCCACCGCTTTACGAATCATACTGCGTCCTCCCCATTTATCGAACTGGGATGAAGCTATACCATCAACGTCAGGAATGGAAACAAGTTCTATTATAGAGGCGACAGTCCTCAAAATAAATAAAAGTTGTACACAACAAAAAAACGCGCCTGCTCCAGCAGACGCGCTCTCCATCCCTTTATCCCCAATCGATTCCGATCAATCGCCCAGCCGTTTATGAACGCCCGTGTGGAAAAATTCGCTGTGCCCACAGTTCGGACACACATAAACGTTAAAGGTCAAATGCTCCTCCACATCGAACAGCGCTCCGAATATTCCGCGATTATTATCCCGCGATTCGAACCGATATTCCTTCAGAAATTGCATATCGCCGCTGCAGCGCAGGCAATCCAAGCCCTCCACAACGCCATCTCCCCTCGTGCTGATTTACCATTATTAACGGGTCAGCACGAAATAGGTTGCAGTTGGAACTAGGTATTTTTATTCAGATTCCATCCACATGTGATTGTGTGGATATTGTGGATAAGCTGTGTGTTATGTTCATAACTTGAAGCGCTTACTTAACCTGTGCAGCGTGGACAACGATTGTCCACACCGCACGCAACTGATATTATTCGTTCCCCGCTTCAACGCGGTCGCAGTGGATAACGATCGCGTCACGCCAGAACGCCGCAAGCCCTTCCTGGTGCTTATCGATATTGGCTGTAAAGCGCGGATCGTTCACATACATTTCTCCCAGCCCGCGATACATCTCGGTCGAGCAGTCGTAGAAGTTGTCCGTAAGATGCTGCCGATGCGAGGCGACCAATCGCTGCGCTTCCTCATCTGCCGGTCCGAACGGCATCCGTTCGATCAATTTGCGATTTAACTCCGCATTGAATTCCTTGATTCTACGCCAATCTTCCTCGGTAAATTTGGACGTTCGGCGCGCCGATTCCTTGTACGCATCCGTGCCTCCCCACCGTTCTTCCGCTTCCTTGCCGTACTTCTGCTGATGTTCCTCGATTTCTTTCATATCAAACGGCTCAAACATATCCTGCTTGCTCATCGAATACCCTCCTTCAATCGATTGAAGCGTCTGCTCCACCGACTGGATGATTTGTTCGAGGCGATGCTTCTTCTTCAGCAGCAGCTCCTTATGGATGCGCAGCATTTGCTGCCGGTCATACGCGGGATCGTCCAGAATAAGGCGAACCTCCTGAAGCGGCAAGTCCATCTCCTTGAAGAAAAGCACTTGCTGCAGCCGTTCGAGATCCTCTTCGCTGTACCGTCTGTAGCCGTTATCCCCAACTTCGGACGGCTTCAGCAGACCAATCTCGTCGTAATGGTGCAGCGTACGCACGCTGATTCCGGCCAGCTTAGCTACTTCCTTCACCTTGTAATACATGTCGCATCACCTCTTACTTGTATCGTAAAGGATCACGTAACGTGAGAGTCAACGCTTTTTTGAGCCCATATTATACAGAATTTATCCCCAGCGCAAAATGTGAATAGTGTGGATAAACCTATGGATAACCGCATCGTTATGCGTATTGTCATTCCTTATTTATCCACATGTGCGTGAAGTCCTAGACAGCACAACGAGGCTCGCCCTACGGCTAAGCCCCGTTACTAACAGCCTATTCCATTTAGAATTTCATACAAATGTAGCTGAGCGTCCCCATCTCGTAGCTGCGATGGATGACTTCCGGCTTGTTCGCCGGGTCGCCGCTTCCGTAAGCAATGTACAGTGGGACAAAATGCTCCGGACGCGGAACGGCCTTGCGAGCGTTCGGCGCCAGCTCATCGTAGCGGAACAGCGAAGGAAGATCGCGCTCGGTCATTCGGTCCACAAGCCAGTCGTCGAAGTCGATTGCCCACTGCTCAGGGTCGCCTCCGCCCCAGCGCATTTGTTGGAAGTTATGCACGGTCGCGCCGCTGCCGATAACAAGGATATCTTCGACACCAAGTCCACGCAGCGCTTCGCCGACACGGTACTGATATTCTGTCGTTTGGAACGGTTGTACCGAGATCTGGACGACCGGAATATCTGCATCCGGATACAGCCGCGACAGTACAACCCAGCTTCCATGATCGAGCCCGCGCTGGGCATCATATTGTACAGGAATGCCTTGTTCGCCAAGACGCTTGCCGACTTGTTCAGCGAGCTCAACCGAGCCTGGCGCCGGATATCGCATGTCGAACAGCGGCTTAGGGAAACCGCCGAAATCATGAATCGTGGAATAACGGCCTTCAACTGCAGAAATCGTCAGCGCTTCCGTTTCCCAATGTGCAGTGAACAGCACGATGGCTTTCGGTCGACCGATCGTCGAACCATATTGGGATAGAAATACGCCGCACTCGTTATCTTCAATCGCCATCATCGGCGATCCGTGACCAATGAACAAAGCTGGCATCATAAGAGAAGCCCCCTTAACGTAGAATGCGAACAGGTCGTATATAATTAGTAACTTAATTACTTTATGTAAGTAAGTGTACCGAATACGCGGTCGGAAGTCAATTGTTTCTCGCACCGTATAGTCTAATTAAGTTCAAGTTCAAAAAGTTCGGTTTTCGAACTACCTCTATTAACTATATTTTTTTTAGTGTACTTGCGATATAATATGGCCATTGAGGTGATAAGATGAACGAGACGGCGATATGTCCTCGTTTCGAGAAAGCAGTCGGCATACTGAGCAAACGCTGGGTTTCGCTCATCGTATTCCAACTGTTGAACGGTCCGAGCAGATTTTGCGCCTTGGAAGCATCCCTCCCGAACATTAGCGGCAGGCTGCTGTCAGAGCGGCTGAAAGAGCTGGAGCAGGAAGGGATCGTACGAAGAGAAGTATACCCTGAGATGCCCGTTCGTATTGAGTATTCTTTGACAGACAAAGGACGTGCGCTTGCACCTATTCTTGCTGAGATCGGCACTTGGTCCACCAACTGGCTGTAAGCCGGCTGGTCTAATTCCATCCAACCACAAAAGCCCTGTACAGAAGACTTCAACGTCTTCCGTACAGGGCTCTTTTCGTATAGGACGAATTATTACACGGCTGCAAGCGCTGCAGCTTTCTCGAGGCCGCCGCCGATGATCGATGCTGCTTGATCCGGGAGCTGGTTGTGGCCTTCTACGATAACGGATTCGATGTCCGTGATACCGAAGAAGCGCAGTTGGTTCGCAACGAGGTTGTAAGACATTTCTGCTGCTGCCGCTGGACCTTCGGAATAGATGCCGCCGCGTGCGTTAAGCAGAACGACTTTTTTGCCGCCCAACAGACCAACAGGACCTTCTGCCGTATAGGTGAACGATTTGCCTGCTTGGCTCAGGTAGTCGATGTACGTGTGCAATGGCGCCGGTACTGTCATGTTCCACAGCGGGAATGCGAGTACGACGAGGTCAGCTGCGATGAACTGATCCAGGTAACGGCCAGCGATAGCCGCAGCTTGCGCTTCTTCGGCCGTTGCTTCGATGCCGCGTGCTGTTTTGAACAGACCCGTAATCATCGTGTTGTTGAGGTATGGAAGCTCCTCTTTATACAGATCCAGTTCCGTGATTTGATGATCTGGATGTGCTTTCTTGTAGCTGTCTACATAGGCGTTGTACAGCTGGACGCTAACCGCTTGATCGGCCGGGCGGTCATTTGCTTTTACGAAAAGTACGTTTGTCATGATGGTTCCTCCTCCAAATTGGTGTTGCTATATTTTTGTAAGTTGCTTTGTTTAATTGCTATGTGCTCATTGTACAGAGGATTGCACCTTCACGCGTCGGTGTATGGTCTTAAGACAATCTACTGCTTTAGATGTTGAAAATAAAACAAACGTCTACGACCAAAGTCGTAGACGTTTGTTTTGTACGGCATTACATACGGACGTGAAGCGGTCCGAACCGTTCTTCGTCCATCATTAGAATGAGCTCATCGCCATCCTTCACAGGGCCGACGCCGGCTGGCGTACCGGTGAAGATCACATCGCCTTCGGCAAGGCCGAAGTGTTCGCCGATGTACGATATCAGCTTCTCCAGCGGGAATATCATGTCCACCGGATTGCCTTCCTGTACCGTCTCGCCATTGCGCAGCAAACTGAACTCCATGGCCTCGAATGCTTCAATATTAGGGAACGGACGGAATGGAGACAACACGGCTGCGTTCTTGAACCCTTTGGCGAGCAGCCATGGATGACGTTTCTCTTTCAGCACATTTTGCACATCGCGCGCTGTCCAGTCGATTCCGATCGCCATACCATCCACCATCTGCTCGACCGGTACACCTGGCTCGTACGTGCGGCTAATGCGAACGACCATCTCCGTCTCATAATGGATGGAGCCCACGTCCGACGGAAGCTTAAGCTCCCCTTCGACCGGGTGCAGCGCATGGGTCGGCTTCGAGAAAATCATCGGCTCCTCGGGCACGTCGTTGCCAAGCTCCTTCGCATGCAGCGCATAGTTGCGGCCGACACAGTATACATTACGGATAGATGAGAATTCATTCGCCATCGTGGATCGACTCCTTCTAATATAGAATCATGGAGCGTACAAGCTCCTTTGGTTATTGCATTTGCAACGATCAGGACTTGAACTGCAGCTTGATGTCGATCAGCTCCGAGCGGCTGGCGAGCCGAATCGGCGGTCCCCAAGTGCCGAAGCCGGACGATACGATTACATGCATCAGACCTTTGCGCATGTAGCCCCAATCGAGCTCGAACAGTCGGCGCGTGATGAAATGGTTCGGGAACATTTGACCGCGATGCGTGTGTCCGCATACGAGCAGATCGACGCCCGCTTCAGCCGCTTGCGCGAAACCGTATGGCTGATGGTCCATGGCCAGCACTGGGAGCGACGGATCCAACTGCGACACAAGCTCCTTCATCGACAGCCTGCCTTCTCTTGCTTCCGCCGTCTTATCCTTGCGGCCAACGACATGGAAGAGCCCATCGACCGTTACGGTCTCGTCGCGCAGCACTTGGATGCCGATCCCCTGCATGACCTGTACATATTGTTCAATATGCCCGCCATAATATTCATGATTGCCTAGCACCGCATAGATCCCGTGCTTCGCCTTCAACTGCTTCAGCGTATCCGCCATTTGGTTGCGGAGGAACGGTTCGATGACATCGTCCAGCACATCCCCAGCGAGCAGGATGACGTCGGGATTCATTGCATTCATTCGTTTCACAAGCTTCCGAAGATGACGATTGCCTACTGTATTGCCTAGATGCAAATCCGAGGCTGCCGCTACGCGCAGCGCGTTTTTGTTTCTGGACGGAGCCTGCTTGTCCACCGACAGCTGATGCGCACGAACAACCGGCGACCATGCGTTATAGGAACCGCGCAGCATCAGGATGAGCAGAATGCCTGCCACAATAATCGAAAGCACCTGGATCGCGTTATCTCTCGACATTCCCGACTTTACCATGATCCAGCCAGCAAGATCGGCAAACGGAAGCAATAAAACCGTAAATTCGAAGATTGCTAGATAAACAGCGCCAACGACTTTCCATAGCCGCCCTATTGCGCCAAGCGCCTTGGCGAGTCTGCCCCACAAATAACCGAGTGCAACAACCGCATACAGCACCCAATAAAGAACTGGCGGCACATCCGCTCCAGCATGCTCCAGCGCCAGCTCTCCGTGCCAGCCGACATAGAAGTTCAGGAGCACGAACAGACTAAGCATAATAATGAGACGAATGATCAATGCAATCTCTCCTATTTCTCAAGTAAGAATTAGAATCTATTAAAAATGTACCACAGTCTACGTCCGTATCAAAATGAGGAAGGGGCTTCGCCCCTTGGGACCCCGTTTTATTGAATTCTAACCATCTAAATTCAAGAGATCTACTGCCTAAATTCAAATCTAAATCAAGTATTCTACCCACTAAAACCAAATTTTCTACCCACCTAAATCCTCCCTGCTAGGGAGGACCCCATGGGACTCGTCCCCTGGACCCCTGAATGGAAAACGTAGGATGGACAGAGACGCGGATATGTTACTGCGTGGTGAGGGTCGCGTGCCCCTCCGGGGCACAGCTTTCGTTCGAGCATCTAGTGCTTTAAATGTAGGTGCAGATCTGCACCTACGGAGAACCAACCTGGCTAACCGTGCACTAAGGCGATAGATTGGATAAGAAAAACCTCCACTCCCTGCGTGGTTTCAGGGAGTGGAGGTTTAAGGAATGCGCTAGCTATTGCGCTGTACGTTCTGACTTGATTGGACGGTGGGCGTTCGCTGTGCAACGTTGCGAAGCGCGACGGTAGCTCCGGCCGCTACGAGCAATGTGCCTGTCATGACGAACAGCCACTCGATGCCGACGAATTTGCCGAGCCCCCCGCCGATCAGCGGGCCAAGCAGTGAGCCTGTCTGGTTGGCGCTCGTTGTCAACCCGAAGGAGCGTCCGCGGAACGTCGGATCGGTGCTTTGTACAACAAGTGTATTCACGACGGGTACGATGCCGGCAAGGAATAAGCCGAAAATAAACTGCACGACCGTAAATAACCATAGCGAATGCACAAAATACTGCATGCTGATTACGCAGCCCGATGCGATCAAGCAGAAGATTAGCACTCGCATATAACCGCGCTGTTCGCCGAGCTTACCCCACTGCGGCGATGCGAGAATGCCCGCGATCCCGATCAGCGATAGAACAAAGCCTGCTGTCGCTGCCACGTCCTGTACGCCGCCCTGCAAGTCTGCGATATGGAGCGTAAGCAGCGGCTGCACCATGTTATACGACAGCTGGAACAACAGCAGAAGGAGCAGCAAGTTGAGCAGCTGCTTGTTGTGCAGTACAGACCAATAATCGCTGCGGGTTGTCGTCTTCTGCTTGATTGGCGCAGCCTCTCTCGGAGGCGCTTTGCCTTCGTGGACGAAGAATACGACCGCGAGCGTGGCGAGCAGAATGAAGCTGCCTGCGACGACGAACGACAAGCGCTGACCGAATGCGTGCGACAGCAAACCGCCGATCAGCGGCCCCATAATGCCCCCGCTCATCGAAGCGGCCTGCATCATGCCAAGGCTCCAGCCCATTCGATGCTCTGGCGCGATCGATGCGACAATCGCCATCGAGGCCGGAACGAATCCGCCGACGAGTCCGTGCAGCAGCCGGATGCCGACCAGCTCCCACGGATTGTGGACGAGCGAGATCATCGCGTAGACGACCGCAAGGCTGAGGCCGGCGCGGATAATCATTTTGCGCTTACCGTATTTATCCGCCAATGCGCCCCATAATGGAGCCATGACCGCCCCGACTAGAAAGGCGGAGGATTGAACGATGCCCGCCCACCAGTACAAGGAACTGTCCGAGACGCCCAGCTCTGGAAGGAAAAGCGGCAGCAGCGGAATAACCATCGTGTAGCTGGAGCTGCAGAGCAGAACGCCTGCCCACAGAATCCACATTTGACGCTGCCAGGATGCCATTTTCCTCACTTCCCATCATTAATTTGGATACCGAACCATTGCTTTACCGTAACTATACGCCTCCCATTCCCATCGTTCAAAAGCCGTCCGCCAACGCATACCGCCGCATTTCGTCGAGGATGTACGTTTACACCCTCTTAATGAACCGATTTCGCCCGATACGAGGTAAGATGGCTCGATAAGCGCATTCATGTCCAATTCAAGAAGAAAGTCATATAAAAACAAAAAAACCAGCATCCTCATGCGAGGAAGTCTGGTAACAGCGCCGTTTCACGGCAGGTAAATAAGGAATGTAAAAGTGTGCTATTCGAGCATCAAAGGTGCTGCGGGCGGATTATGGTACTTACAAAAGGCTTAATATTGCGTCTTCTGCAGACAGCAAGCAGGCCCTCCTACTATCTTTTAAAAGACCCCGCCAACTCGCGTTCGCACCTTTGGGCATTCGCCGCATACGATGATAGCGCCAATCATTTGGGAAAGGGTGTTTCCCCTAATGCCATGTTCGTGTAACCAACCGAAGACTCAACCCGTGTACTACTATGACCCTCGCTCGCTTCAAATGCCCATGCCGGGTCAAGGCGGCATGATGCCAGGTCAAGGCGGTGGCATGATGCCTATGCCGATGCCAGGTCAAGGCGGTGGCATGATGCCTATGCCGATGCCTGGCCAAGGCGGCGGCATGATGCCTATGCCGATGCCTGGCCAAGGCGGTGGCATGATGCCTATGCCGATGCCTGGCCAAGGCGGCGGCATGATGCCTATGCCATTCCCTACGCCAGGGGGCGGCGCGACGCCTATGCCGTTGCCTTTCCCTCCTCCAGGTCAAGGCGGAGGAGGCTTGCCGCCTCAACTGTCGCAGGCGAACCTTCCGAACGTGCTCGCTCAATATCCAAGACCGGTAGGCCAGCCGCCAGCTGAAATGCTGTTCTTGTTCAACACGCTGCGCAGCAATCCGCAAATGCTGCAAGCCTTCATTCGCCAACGTCCGCAATCGCTTCAGCAAGGCGTACAGTTCGCTCAGACCGGTGCAATGGGACCTCGCGATGAAGAAGATGACGTTCGCTTGCTGCCAGGCTTTTGCTACAACCGATGGTCGCTTATTTTCACCCCTAACAACGTCTTGCTCATGTTCCCGGTCGCGAACATCCTTGGCTTCGTCATCGGCTGGTGCCATCCGTTTACGCCTTGCCTCGTGCCGAACTTTACGATTCTGTTCGCCTTCTGCTAAACCGAATAGACGACAAAGGGACCGTTCTCAGTCGAACAGTCCCTTTATTGCTTTGCCGGCCAGGCGTAGGAGCAGCACGAACGCCTCACCAGCTAAATCTCCCCAGAATCCCCACTCCAGCCAATTGCGCTTGCGGCGTTCCATTCTAACCTTAGGTTCGTTCTGCTCGTATAAAGACATTAAAGACAACCCCTATCGTTCACACTATCTCCTATAACTATATACATAGGCAGAATTTCATGTAAACCACCATCTTCATCCAGGCATAAAAACACAAAAGCCCACACGTGTGCATGCGGGCTTTCGTGACTCGTACAAGCTGCCGATCAGTCTCGGCTGCGACAGCAAACTTTAGAATGAAGCCGTAATATTGCCTAGATAATTAGCTTTGAAATTCGTCAATGTCGTGTTCATCGTCTTGACTGGCTGCGCCCATGTCCAGTAGTCGAAGGTCACCTTATCATTGGCTTCGTCGACCGTGACCGGTCCTTCGAGCGTGATTACATGCGTACCTTTGCCGCCCAGCAGCGCAGTGCGAATCCATAGCACCACATGTTCGTTCGCCGTCTTCGAGATGGCCTTAATGTCCGCTACGCTTGTGCCTTCGTTGAACACAACATTGTTGTATAAGCCCGTGCTTGCATAGAAGCCCTTGAGCTCCTTCGTCGGCGTCTCGATCGCAGTCGATTCGTCCGGCGCGCCTTCGTAATCGAAGAACCAGTTCTCGCTGTCGCGCAGCGCCGACATGAGCATCCAATCGGCCTGCGGCGGCATGTTCGCATACTTAGCCGCCAATGCAGCATAGTCGGCATTGCGCAGATCCGTGCCTGGCGCGACGCGCAGATTGCCCATGTAGCCGATACCGCCGCCGTACAATGCGTTTGCAAAAGACTCGAATTTCGCTGCATTGCGCTGGATCATATGGTGATAGAAGCAAGCCGTCGTACATAAACCAATCGTTCCTTGATTGAACAGATTGGCATCGTTCTTCAAGTTCTGAATACGCGTAAGCACCGTTGTGCTGTCCAGCTTCGGCCATGCCTTCCGCGTATCGAGAGCGCCGCTTGCTGGCGATTCGTCGGACGAGCCCGTTGAACCGGACATTTTATCCAAAATCTGCCCCACCACATTCGAACGAGGCTGGCTGTCTCCCCATGTTGCCGCGAGTGCGGCTGGGTTCTGCGAGTAGCCGCCTGCATTGCCGGCGCTGCCGCCTCCGCCAGAGCTGGAGCCGCCTCCGCCGACTGGCGATACGGCACCGCCGTTGCTGCCGCCGCCGCTGGACTGCGAACCGCCTTGACCCTGCGTTTTGTCAAAATAGTTGATTTTCGCGCCGTCCGTCGAATGATTGCCGCCCCCGCTTATACCGCCGCCTCCGCCGCCAGCCAGACCGCCGGTGTACATCGACGCTGCTGTCTTCGCGAGGCTTGTAATCATCTCGGCTGCAATCCGCTGCCGCTCCGTGTTCGCCGTCAGAAGACTGTTCATATTCGTGCCCGCCTGCTGGCCTGCGGTCGCAGCACCAGCCGACGTTGCCTGAAGTGCAGACCCTGCGAGACCGATGGTGCCTGCAAGACCGCTCATATCGCGGAACATATTGCCGTTCTGGATCGCAGCGAGCACAGCAGCTGTACCCGACGGATCAGGCAGCGAGGTCGGCGATGTAATGTTGATGATCGGCGCGCTGAGCTGGCCAGGCTTGACGTCCTCGTTGGTGGCGCGGCTGCCTGTCGATATCGCCGAGATCTCGGTCGGCTGCAGCGGAATCGGCGAGTCCTGCCAATTCCAGAAGCGCGTAATATCGAGCTTCTCCGCACTGTTCGAACGGCCGAGCACCGCTTCGGCGAACGTACCTCCTGAAGGGAGCGGCACAATGTCTTCCTTCGCCGTGCCCAGATGTATGCCATGATCTTTCAGCCACTGCGCCCATGATTCGTCGCTGGATGCGTCGGAATTCATTTTGAACGCGAGATAGTTGCCAATATAACGGATCGGTCTCGGCTCGATCACCTGCGATACCGGTACGAGCTTGCCGTCTACCTCGACCCCGAAGCCTGCCAACAGGAAAGCGATCTGCGTGCTGTCCAGCGAACGATACACAGCCTGGCTGTAATGCATCTGATTGTCCATCAGGTGCTGCTTCAGATTGGCATCGACTCCGCCTGGTTTCACTTGAACGACCGGCGTCTCCGTTGTCGTCCCCTTCGAAATCGTCACCTTTGGCAGCTCAAGCGGGAACCGGACGCCATTACGGTTCAACGTCAGCGTGACCGTTACCGGCACATCAAGATCAGGACTGCTGCCGATAAGAGCAAGACGACTGATGTTGCTCATCGCAACGGGATGTGCAGCATCGACGGTAGTCACTCTCGTACCCGACAACGTATAGAGCACGAATTGAACAGAGAAGCTGCCGGATGAAACAACGATGCCCTCAATAATGACGTCGGTCGGAAGGAACATCGAGGCGCTGTCTGAGCGCAGAATCGGACGGTTCACCAGCCTTGAAATACGCGACGATTGGTCGATGGACCACAACGCGTCATTCACCTGCTGGTACAGCGGAAGCGTCGAGCTCAGCGTGAATGCATTCGTATTCACGACCATATTGTTCGTATTGCTGGCAGGCTGGCTTACGCCTGCTAGGTTCGTTGCCGGCATTTGGGTAAGCGGCTGCTGGCGCGTCGGTATCGTGGTCGTGGAGTAACCGGTCCGTTTGAGCAGCGCATCCCGAAGAAGCACGCTAAGTCGGTTCGAGATCAGCGTAAAATGCGTATCTTTCTCCGGTATAATCTCCAGCACATCAAGGTTGACCAACGCTTCACGAATCGCATAAGTGAGCGCCGCTCTGGATAGTACGCTGCGGAACCGGCGAACGAGCGAGTCATTGTTGAAGTCGATTAATTGAATCGGTATGAAGACTACCTTATCCGCCTTCACGATGGCAACCTCTACGCGGTACACCTGCACGACCTCGTAATATTGAATCGTAAGGGCGTGCATATGGTTATAGTTCGCGATGACGCGCGTGCTCACGCCCTCGTGCTCGGACTGCGAAACTTCTTTCACCACGGAAGCGCGGCGACTGCGGCTGCTGTGCGCATGCTGGTGCGTCCGATCGTTGACGTTCTGCATCATGGAGCTGCCGATGTCCCGATGGCCATAGGACGTCGAATAGCTGTCTGCATGCGAGGTGGTGGACGCCGAGCTGCTCGTCTGGCCGAAGGAAGCGCTTGGTCCGCCGAATAAGCCGCCAAGCGGCGCCGATAATTCCTCAGCGGATGAGGAGCCCTTCGCCTTCGAGGTGCTGTTCGCGTTCGATTCCGAGAAGCCGCCTTGCGCCTCGTTCGCAACCGCTTCGGTCACTTCGCTGATGGAACGATTATGGCTCGTGTCGTTCGCAAGATCGTCGACTTCGCTGATGACCTCGGTCTCGCCTGCGCGGCTTTTGCGCGACCAGTCGACGACCGCAATTCGCGTGCTTTCGCCTGGCGCAAGCGCGGTGCTGTGCAGCAGCTGGCCGAGCGTAACGCCCTGCGCGTACCACGATTGGTTCATCGTGAGCAGCGCCCCGAAGGCAATTTTCTTAAAGCCGGCATCGCCTGATGCCAAGACGCCAATATTGATCGGCTTGAAATCGGCGCTGGCAATGTCGGTTATTTTCTCATCGTCGCTATGAATCTGATCCATGAGCAGCGTCGTGTACTGAACTCGCTCGGTTGGGTATTCCCCCGTCTTCGGAAGCAGATCCGCAGGACGCTCAGGGTCGTAGGTCGGAACATTTTCAGGGAAATAAATGGTGTTGAGCAGCCTCGATGCTGCGCGATAAGGAGGATACAGCGCGAGATCCCGCACCGTCTCAACAACGAATACTTCCTCCACCGCAGGCACCAGATCGAGCGGAATGCTCTGCAGCAGGCTGATCGGCGCGAATTGAAGCTCATTCACTTTCTTCCCGGCCGCTTGCGCCTCTCGAACCAGATCGGCAGTCGGACTGCCGTATTGCGTGAAAGCAGAGTTGTAATCTGTCGCTGCGCTGAGCAGCTTCGTCGCGGCGTCGAATACGCCGGAGGTCGCCAGGTCGAACACGGTGTTGATTTCGAGTCCCTTCAGGACATCGACAGCCTTCGGACTGACACCGAGCAGCACTAGCGGACTTTGGCTGAGCAGTTCTCGAAGCGGCAAGTTGCGGTATTCGGTTCGGATCAATACGAGCAGTTCTTCGGATGCGCTTTGATTTAAGATGGAAACCATGACAACTCTCCCTTATCGGATCAATAATGATCGTAAGCGTGCATCCTGCCTGCCGAATCCGCGATTGCTTCGCACATCCTACAACGCGTTCGTATTGTATCATCATGTAATATATGGCAATAAGAGTCTAAAGACATTCACCCCCTACCCCCCTCTAGGGGGAAATTCTACCCACCTAAACCTTCCCTGCAAGGAGGGCCCATAGGGTTATACCCTCTGGACTCCCGTATCGTTCAGCCCCTGCCCCCCTCAAGGGGGATCTCTAGATTTCTACCCACCCAAACCCTCCCTGCAAGGGAGGGCCCCAAAGGGTTAAGCTCATGCTTCCGATGTGGTTTCCTTGCGGAAGCCTTTGCCTCCGGACTCCCTAAGGACTGGTCTAGGTACGCAGGAGCGTCTGCCCGCTTGTCGTCCCTGCGGGACACGCTCTACGTTGTTGGTGCCTAAATGCGGCTGGTTGACGGAGTTATATATTCGTGGTCGTGCAGCATACGAGCAGTTGCTCGCTTTCGTCCCTGCAGGACACGCTTTACGGTTTTCCATATCCATCATGACGCTTACTAAAAAAACAATTTAAGGTGGTCCATACCCCATTAAGAACCGATTATCCCCATGACAAAAAGCCTCCTAATCACTGCGGGGCAGTAATTAAAGAGGCTTTGAGCGTATGTCCGAAGATGGAATATTACTTGGATTTGATTTGCGCGGTCGAGCAGCGTATGGACGTGCGGCTGATCGTGCGGCGTAGAACGTCTCGGAAGACGAAGGCGGCAACGTTATTGTAGTTGAGATAGAAGTCGGACAAATCATCGTTTGGAAACTGTATGATACGTGCGCTGAATACAGGATACACTGCTGCCCTGCCGAAAATTTGAACGATCGCCGCGAAACGGAACAGCTTATTCGTCCGCAATGCCGTTTGATACAGCTTCACGATTTGAGCAGGCGTGAATGTACGACGTATTGGTTTAACCAGCGCGCCCCCTGCCGTCCGCACCTGCACATGCAAACGAACCGCGCCGACCGCCACGCTTGCCACGAGAAGCGTTGCTAACGCTCGTGCCTTGCGCAAACCCTGCGCTCGCAATGTGATGAGGAAATCACCGCTTGGCAACTGCTCCAGCGGCGCTACCGTTACAAGCGGATCTTTGCCGATTGAATGCTTGATGAGATTAAAATACTCAAACTGCGGCGGAGACAGTTGAACCTGCGCTTTGTTTCGTAAAGAGGTAACAACCATCGTACTCCTCCTCGCATTGATCGTTTCCCACCCTATAGAAAGCTCCAATGATGGATGCCCTTCATTGTATGGAAAGCCGCAATCGACGGGAAGGGCACATACCCTGCATCCCCTACTGACTACTGCCTCTCTTCAGCAGTTTGTACGATCTGTTTCACCCGACCGACTTGGCCGTCGGTCAGCCTGACCTTGATCCCATGCGGGTGAGTCGGCGAATTGGTCAGCAGATCCTTGACGATGCCTCGTGTAGTGCGGCCCGTCCGTTGATCCTGCTTCAGGACGATGTCGACCTGAATTCCTGGTTTGATGTTCGCTCGAATTGTTCCATTGGTACTCATTTATCTGTTCATTCCCTTCGTGCGACACCCTTGTCTCGCGTAGATCTTCCCATTGTACAAGCAATAACTTGCAATATGCTACAATGGCATTATTCGCTAATAGAACCGCTAATAACGAATATCGAATAACGATTAAGCCGAAGCTCAGTACGCATTCAGCGAAGGTTCAGCTTGAAGCCCGATAATAATGATAGCTTACATGAATCACACGAATGTTATGCTCTTTTACCATATACGAACTTTCACTTGTACACCAAGGAGGACCCAACCATGAAACCGATCCCCGGCATTCGCATTCTGCTGGTCGATGATGAACCCCATATTCTTCAATTTCTCGAGCTTGGCCTTGTGAACGAAGGCTTCGACATTCGCACCGCGCCGGACGGCATGACTGCGATTACGCTCGCTCAGCAATTCAATCCGCACATCGTCATTCTCGACGTCATGATGCCCGGTATGGACGGCTTCGAGGTATGCCGCATGCTCAAGAAGAGCGGCAGCGAGGTCGCCGTCATTATGCTGACAGCGAAGGACGAGGTTGATGATCGGGTGAAAGGTCTGACGATCGGCGCAGACGACTACCTGGTGAAGCCGTTCAGCTTCGACGAGCTGCTCGCTCGCATTCGCGCGCGGCTGCGCAATCAATTCCCGATGTTGTTCGGCGAGGTCGCGATCGGCCCATTCAAGGTTGACGACCGCCGCAAGGAGATCGTGTTCAACGGCCAGGTGCTTGAGCTGTCCCCAACCGAATATGAGCTGCTGAAATATATGGTGACCAACCATGGCATCGTGCTGAGCAAAGCGACGATTCTGGACAAGGTATGGGGCTATGATTTTGGCGGGGAGGAAAATATCGTCGAGGTATACGTCCGCTCCCTCCGCGATAAGCTTGGCGACAAAGAGCATCAATTAATTCGTACTTTGCGCGGCGCCGGCTATCGGGTAGACCTGTCATGAACGCGCGGGGCGTGATTCATAAGCTCAAAACTCGCTTAACGACGAAGTCGCTCCGGTCGCAGCTGCTGGCCAGGTCGTTATTCATTCTTGCCGCACTGCTCATTCTGATCGGCGGCTTGCAATATACGTTTATGCGCGATTTCTTGTACCGCAATCAAGCGGAGGCTATGATGTCGGAGCTCCGCAACATGCCTCGCGACCTGTTCGGCGAGGGATGGTCGATGGGTGATTTGAATAAGGCTCATAAGGGAATGGATTCGAACCACGATAACAATCCCGCACAAGGCGGTGCTTCTGGTTCTGACAATAAAGCGCAGATGCCAGATAACGTTCCTAATTATGATGAGGGGACTGGCGGCCGCCCAAACAATCCCGTATTCTATATGCTCGACAAGTCGATGGCGATTGTCGACCTCGACGGAACCTATACGGACGTTACGGCAAGCCGCGGAATTGCTTCCCCTCGCCTAAGCGATGCGCAGTACGATGAAGTACGCGAGCAGATGGTGCATCAGCGCGAGGTGCAGTATCGTGTTGCAACGTCCGAGGATGGCACCGAGCAGCTTCTCGTGTTCACGAACACGTTCCCAGGGTCTGATGCCATCCTGCAATTAGGGCAAAAGACGGCCCCGCTCAAAGACGTATTGCTCCGTCAGTTGTCGATCTTCGCGGGGTTGTCGATACTGGCGCTCATCGGCGGCATCCTGCTGTTCCTTCCGGCGCTTCGGCGAACGCTGCGGCCGCTCAATCGCATGGTAGAGACCGTCGCCCGCATCGATGCCGGCAGCTTGAATGAACGATTCCCTGCCGATCAAGGCCAGCTCGAGATCGATCGGCTTGCCGATTCGTTCAACGGCATGCTGGAGCGGCTGGCCCATTCGTTCGAGGCAGAGCGAGAAGCGAAAGAACAGATGCGGCGCTTCATAGCTGACGCATCCCATGAGCTGAGGACGCCTCTGACCTCCATTCACGGCTTTATCGAGGTGCTGCTGCGAGGTGCGGCAGATCGCCGCGAGCAGCTGTATCCGGCGCTCAACAGCATGCATGGCGAATCCACACGGATCAAGAAGCTTGTCGAGGATCTGCTGACGCTCGCCAAGCTGGACCGTGCGCCTCAGCTTCATCTATCCGAGGTGCGGCTCGACAGACTGATGGAGGAGATGGAGCCTCATCTGCATATGCTCGCGGGTGAACGAGAGGTCCGTTTCCTTCTGGACTCGCCTATCCTGGTGAAATGCGATGCGGACAAAATCAAGCAGGTTGTGCTCAATCTATTCCACAACGCGGTACAGCATACGGACGCGTCGAGCGGTATTATTGAAGTAACGGTGCAAGCGATGAACGGTCAGGCGGTTAGCTCCATTCGAGATAATGGCGCCGGCATTGCCGAAGAGCATGTCCCGCATGTGTTCGACCGCTTCTATCGCAGCGACACTTCGCGGACGCGCAAGCATGGCGGCGCAGGTCTCGGCCTAGCGATCTCGCAATCGCTGATTGCCGCGCATGAAGGCAAGATGTTCGTGGAGAGCAAGCTGGGCGACGGCTCGACGTTCACGTTCACACTGCCACTGCTCGGCGGCAGTGCTGAGAAGAAGCTTTAAATACGCAGGAGACAGGGAATGGCTTCACGCCAACATCCCTGTCTCCTTTTGGTTTATGACAACAGCCATCGGAACCACCGTCCATGCCCGTCCGTCTGCGCAAGCGTCAATCGATGCTCCCGGCCGCCCACGTAGTAATCGAGATGGAGATAACTATCGGACATATTGTTGTAGAGGTGATACACGTCGCGTTCGCCGCCAAGCTTCTGAATATGAGCCTCCAGCGCAGCTTTGTCCTGCGGACTGAACTGGTTCGCGACATGCGTATGGAACACGCAGAGAGCCGATTCTCGGCTGACACTCGCAGCGATGCCAGGCAGCAACTCGACCCCATTCCCTTCAACTAGGTGCGGACGATGCTCCTTCACCTGTGCTGCTGCTTGATCAAATCGTACGATTCTCTCCTGATGCTCCGGCCAGATCAATGCCCTGAGCCACAAGTAATCGTCGGAATCGTTCAAGTTGTTTACATGCAAATCGACACCGACCCGGGATATGACTGGCGGACTGCTTGCGAGCATGGGCGGGACGTTGTCCCCACGGATCTCACCGGTAATGACAAGCTCCGATTGCTCATTCCCATACTTCTGACGGCCATCATAACAATAGCTGTAGCGGTCCCACAGCAGCTGTAATCCCGCGCTCGTTCCGATCTCGATCAGTGCCAGCGGTTTGCGTGCAAGCTCGTAGATCATACCGAAGCCCGGGTACAAATAAGCACAACGTCTCACTTCGTTTGTCTGGACAAGCCTGCTGGTCAGTAGTGCGATAATGTCCTGCTCGTACTGCTCGCAGAAGGTTGCAAATGCATAAATCGCACGCGAAGGCTCCAGCGCATTCTCGCCTGCGAGATTAGGATAGTAGTCCGCTAAGGGATGTTCAACGCCGCTTAGCAGCAAGTAATGAACCGCACCCAGCAGCATATTCGGTATGGGCTGCCCGGGCTTCGCATGCAACGCCAATTGCAATAATTGCGGGTTATCCGCAATGCCCACTGCCAGATATCCATATAACTCGCTTGAGCCCCGGCATTCCCTCGCGGCGAATAATCGGAACTGCTTCGCTAACAACTCCAAGCGCTCACCTCATTCGTAACTGTTGCTTCCAGCATAGTACGAAACGGCTATAAATAAAAACTTAAGGTTTTTATTAGCTTGATAAGTTGTATTTATCTACTCGCCAGCCACGATTTTATGAGCGGCAGTACAACAGGCGGCTGCATTGCCTGCGTATGGTCCATCCCATTGCCCGCGAGCAATTCCACATCCCATCCGAATTGACGGAGCCGCTCTGCATGCTTCCGAAGCTGGCCGGCAATATCAACCGTCACATGACCGAACGCTTTCCCATATGCAATCGTATCCTTCTCCCCTGCAAAGGCTAACCGCGGTACCGTCAGCTGCGATTGAACGCTGCGATCGTCGAACCCTTCAAGGCTTTCATACAGCGTGACGAACTGCTGCGTCACCTGCGGATTAATCGTTACTTTGATAGTGTCCCAGTCGATTTCATCGGGTGTTTCGGCGCTCGTCGGCTGCACTGCCGACTCGGATTGCTCCTGCTGGTTCGCTGTCGCCTGCCGATGCGTATGACGAGTCACGGCCAGCATCTCCGCGTACGGTCCCCCGTAAGGCGGGAAACCGCCCATCACCAAGCTGTCGAGCCGATCGGTACGAATGGCGAGCTGCAAGCCGGCAAGCGCCAGCCACGAATAGCCGTAATAGCTGAAGCGGCCGATATTCATTTTGTCAGCAATGTGAAGGAAGTCATGCACGATATGGTCAACTGTGAGCCGGGGCACGGGGTGCTCGAATAGATGTCCCTCATAATCAAAATGCAGCACTTGGCATGTGCCTGCAAGTCCCTCCACCAGATGCTTGCCAAGCTCGGGGTCGACACCCCACCGCTTCAGCGTCTCCGCCTCCTGGCCGCAGCTTGATCGTTTCGCGACGGGAAGCATGAGGACTGGGCGGCCGGCATCGCCTGTCAGTCCGACTTCGATCTTGGAATGATTCGATAGCTGTATCTGTTGTATCCGTTGCTGCTGCTTCTGCAATGCACTCACTCCTTACAGGTTATAGCTCCATCGTATAACATTCATGCAATCTTCCGGTTTGGCGCGTCGAAAGGCTTGATTAAGGCGATAAAATAGCCGACAATGTTGATGCAGCACTTGAAGGTTTTACTTGAAGGTATGGAGCGATGACAATGAATGACCGTTATACCCCGATTCAGATTGCAGAGCTGCTGCTGATCAGCACGACCACGCTGCGCAGATACGAGGAGCAAGGATTGATTCCCGATGTGCCGAGATCGGCGAGCAATCGCAGAAGTTACAGCGCTGTGCACCTGCAGGCTTTTGCAACGATTCGCGCCTTGCTGCGAGCTTATGACATCCCTGTGGCTTATGAGGTCATGCGGAAGATTAATAACGAGGAAATTTCGGATGCGTTGTGGCTCGTTAACGAGCAGCAAGCTGAAACTCAAGCGGAGAAAAAGCGCGTCGAAGAGATGCTGGGAATGCTTCGCGATACGAATTGGGCAGTATTCGAAGGCATCAAGGCTGATGACAGGATGACGATCGGAGAGGCCGCACGGATGGCACGGGTCAATGCGTCCGCCATTCGGCATTGGGAGCAGGAAGGACTTCTTGCATCGCAGCGCAATGAGGAGAATGGCTATCGCGTCTTTACACTGGCGGAGCTTCGCAAAATCGTGCTTATCAGCAGCCTGCGAAAGACGGTGTATTACATCGACAATATCAAGCAGCTGCTACAAGAGCTGGACGCCCAGCATTACGAGCAGGTAGAGCAATCCGTCCAGCTTGCCCTGCAGAAGCTGAACGGTCGGTTAAGCGATCAATTCGCGGCAATCGCCGAGTTGATGAATTATGTGGAGCTTCGCAAGTCGGCAACGTCTGAATAGACGCCGTGCGGTATGCGCTGCATAGCGCGCTGCTTGCGGCTTATTTGTCCGCCGAGCCGCGGCTATGGTCGGTTCAGCGTACGTTCTCTCTTGCCGATCGTCTGATCGTAGCGCGCGATTTTATCATCCAATCGATCCAGCACGACCTGCATCTCTGCCATCCTCGCCGCAAGCGCCTGGCGCTGCTCGTGCAGAAGCTGCTGCCTCGCCTCCACCGTATCGTCCCCTAGCTGGAACAAGCGCACGTACTCGATCAGCGACTCGATCGGCAGACTAACGCCGCGCATGCATTTGATAAACTCGACCCAGCGGAGGTCTTCTTCCGTATAATCCCGAATGCCGTTCTTATTGCGGTTCACGTGCGGAATTAATCCGACTCGTTCGTAATAGCGGAGCGTATCTTGAGACAACCCGTAGCGCTCGCTTACTTCCGCGATTAACATCTGTCGTCACCTGCCTGTAGTTTGGGAAAATGAAGAACGTCCTACAACGAGATAGGACGTTCTTTCTTGCTGTTTACTTGGACAACGCGCCGACAACCGGATGCGGAACGTACAGCTCCTCCAGCGACTCGATTTCTTCCGCCGTCAGTTGAACGGACAATGACGCTATCGCATCGTCGAGATGCGACATTTTGGATACGCCGATGATCGGGGCCGCAACCGGTTGCTTCTGCAGCAGCCAAGCCAGCGCGATCTGCGCACGAGGGATGCCGCGCTTCTCGGCTATCGCTGCAAGACGCTCGACAATGGGACGATCCGCCTCCATCATCGCATCGTATTTCATATGCTGCGCCTGATCGGTCTCGAAGCGATGCGTCGTCTCCGACCAGTCGCGCGCCAATCGACCGGAAGCCAGCGGACTGTACGGAATGACGCCAATCTTCTCTTCCCTGCACAACGGCATCATCTCGCGTTCTTCTTCGCGGTAGATGAGGTTCATATGATTTTGCATCGCGACGAACTTAGTCCAGCCGTTCTTCTCTGCCACGTGCAGCGCCTTCTGGAACTGCCATGCATACATCGCGGAAGCGCCGATGTATCTGGCTTTGCCCGCCTTCACCACATCATGCAGCGCCTCCATCGTTTCTTCGATCGGCGTGTTGTAATCCCAGCGGTGAATTTGGTATAGATCGACATAATCGGTTCCGAGTCGCTTGAGGCTGTTATCGATCTCGCTCATGATCGCCTTGCGGGACAGTCCTGCGCCGTTAGGGCCCTCCGCCGTTCGGAAGAACACCTTCGTTGCGATGACGACTTCATCCCGATTCGCGTAATCTTTGAGCGCTCGTCCCGTGATTTCCTCGCTTGTTCCGCCGCCGTAAACGTTCGCGGTATCGAAGAAGTTAATGCCAAGCTCCAGCGCTCTGCGAATAATCGGCCGGCTGTCTTCTTCGTTCAGCACCCAAGGGTGCGTCCAGCGCTCGGCGACGCCGAAGCTCATCATGCCTAAACAAATGCGGGATACATCCAGACCTGTGTTGCCAAGCTTTACATATTCCATTCGATTGTTCCTCGCTTCCCGTTAACCTTGATATGAAATTCGTACACCAACAAGAGCATTCTACCCTCTGGAGTTCACTCCAAGTCAAGTTGCGAATAAGTAAAAATTATGTTCGAGGCTCATTGCGCCTGGTCTTGCTCAGTTATGTCGATGTGCAGCAGCCTCGTCTTCGTGACCATGCCGCCGCTCTCGAGCGTCCGCTTCGATTCCTCGTTATAGTACCAGCAACCCGCGATAGGCTGCACCCCTTGTTCCTTGCACGACTGCCTCAACTGAACAATGATGCGTTTTCCGGCCCCTTGCTTGCGATAAGCCTCATTGGTGAACATGCCGATGCTGGCGACACCATGGATCATGCGGGATTTCTCGATTAGTCCGATGCCCAGCAGAATGGCGTCGCGGAAGTACACGAACAGCTCGCCTTTGTCGATCCAATGGCTGTAATCCTCGAGGAAGCTTCCGCATACTTGCTCAATGATAGGCAGATCACAGAGGGAAGCTATGCGAAAAATCTCACCGTCTTGGGAACCAGTCTCCGGTTGATCTATTCCGCTGTCTTGGAAAAAGTAAGCCTGTTTGTTGATCTTGAAGCCCTGATCAACCGTCAGACTCAGCAATAATTCATCGCAGGTCGGAACGAATAGAGATCTCACCGCGTATCGCTCCAGCACTTGCAGGAACAATGGCTGTGCGTGCTTCAGATAAGCGTGCCGGACATAAAACTGTGTAAGCCGTTCCTCGTTATGGATGGCGAAATAGCCGACAGCGGCTGCGTCCTCATTGTGAATCAAATAAAAGGTCGACGACAGAACATACTCTTCCAGAAAAGAATCGAAAGGCGAAGATAGGCCCTCTACATATTCGGTTACGAGAAACGGAATGTCTGCGAGCGAAGTTTGTTTAATATGCATATCATTCCCCCAAGGATCAAGGTATTCGGCGCCCCATGAATCGAATCTCTCTTCATTGTAGCGTTCTTGAATGAGCAGCACCAGACGACCATGCTCAGGTGATGCATCATTCATTTCCATACACTGGCTGCAGGACGCTTCTACCGCCCTCAACCATGAGTTGAGTTTACTTGCCATGCACTCAACTAACTCGTTCTATATTTTTCCACCTATTCACATTATACTAATCTCAAATCTAAGGAGGCGATATCGAGTGGGTTCGTCGGATTATTCGAAGCATCTCGCAGATGCCATTAGCAAACATCGAAGGCAACGAGGCTTGACGCAGGAACAGCTGGCCAATCGGCTTGGCGTCAGTTATCAAGCCGTGAGCAAGTGGGAGAATGAGCAGTCTTGTCCAGAAATTACCCTGCTGCCTATACTCGCCGATATCTTCCAAGTGACATTGGATGATTTGTTCGGCAGAAGCAGCAGCACGATAGATTTGAAGCACGGGCTGGTCGCGGAATATTTATTCAACGGCGGACCGCAGGATAGCAGCGGAAACGGACATCACGGACAAGTTCATGGAGCTGCCTTATGCGCCGACCGGTTCGGACAACCTGCCCGTGCATACGCATTCGACGGCGTCGATGACTACCTCGTTCTCGATCCCGCCCCTTTTCTTAACGCGGATGCGTTCTCGGTATCCGTCTGGTGCTGCTATGATGCGAACTCCAAGCAAGAGGGCTGGAATGGCGCTATCGTCTCGCAGCATGGCCAACATAAGAATTATGCGTTTCAGCTCAGCACCCACGACGCACAGATTACGTGCCATCGCTTCCTGATCGATCCTGATCTGAGCGTTGCAAGACCGCTTCAGCGGGAATTCTGGTACCATATCGTCGTCACCTATGAGCACCAAACCTTCCGTCTTTACAAGAATGGTCGGCTAGAGTGCGAGCAGGCTGGCGTATTCCAACCCGATCCCAATGAGCCGATGTATATTGGCAGGAAGGCATCCGATGAGCCCTATTTCTTCTTCCATGGAAGAATCGATGACCTCCGCATCTACGAGCGGTCGATAACGGAGGATGAAGTGCAAGCGCTGTTCCTCGACCAAGGCTGGGAGCCGCAGCAAGAACGGGTGCTGCCCGTACTTGAGGAGAAGGATTATCCGCTGCTAGACTACGTAGACCATGTGCAGATGCTAGTTTCAAACGAGCATATTACGGCGGCGGCGGAATGGTATAAGACACGGCTTGGATTCAGGGCGTTGATCGAGCATCCGGGTCACTTCTACCTGCTCTCGCTTGGCAAAAGCGCCGGTCTCCTGCTGCATGGCAGATCGGAGCCTCCGTTACAACCTCAGATCACGCCTTTCGTGTTCAAAACAAGAAGGGCCGTCAGCGACGTGACGCAGCACCTGACCGACGCCGGGGCATCGGTTGTCGACATTCGAGACGAAGGATTCGCCAGCTTCATCACGTTCATCGACCCGTTCGGCTATCGTTGGATGATCATACGAGAGGCTTAATTGTCCTTAATAAAGGCGCCCGGACGGAACTAACGTCTGGTCGCCTTTTCATTCGATATGAACCGCTAGATCTGCACCTCGAACTCCCCGACATACACCGCTGTGCCCGTTATCTCCACTTCAGTGCCGTTCGTGACAGCAACCTCGACTCGGCCGTCTCGGCCAATCTCCTGTCCTTGCTCCACGACCAGATTCAACAAGGACGAGGACTGGATATGCTGCGCATAATACGCCCCCATCACGCCAGAGGCCGTCCCCGTTACCGGGTCCTCGATCGTACCTGAGTACGGCGATGACGGGCGTGCATATGTGCGGTGGAATCATAAGTTTCGAGGCAGAATGGATGTACAGATGATCTCGGCATTTCCTGCAAAATCGCCGGGAATCGCGCATTGTTCGGCTTCATCCGCTCGAAGGCAGCTAAGCTCGTAACGGGTACGATGAGCGTCCACGTTCCCGTACTGCCATAGACCGTCGGCAGATCGGCGGCAATATCGCTCTCCGCGATCCCCATCGATTGGGCCAACTCGGACACTGATCCATTAAATGGCTGGAATTGCGGTGCAGCCTGCTTCATCGTGATGCGAAGCACTTGCTCCTCGTTCCAGTGCAGTCGAATCGGCAGCACGCCTGCCAGCGTCTCGATCGTCAGCTCCGTCCTACCCTCCAGCAACCCTCTCGTCGCAAGCGCATAGATCGTCGCCATCGTCGCATGGCCGCACAGGTTGATTTCATGCCCCGGCGTGAAGAAACGAATCCTTAGATCAGCAACGTCCGATGGCATCGGAAACGCTGTTTCGTTGAAGCCTACTTTCCCCGCTATAGCCAACATCTGCTGTTCGCTCCAATGCTCGCCGTCAAGCACAACGCCTGCAGGATTGCCTTGATTCGGAACGGTGCTGAATGCATCATAGTGATAAACGTTTACGGTTGCTGCCATAGCTCCACCTCACATCGTCGTCGATTGGTTCCCCGGCTTCCACTTCTCCACCCACTGCTCCATCTCCCGAATGACCCGCTGAAAATCTTGCCCCTTGCCCGTCAGCGAATATTCGACTGTCACCGGAATGGTCGGAAATACTTCGCGGCGCACCATGCCGGTCGCCTCCAGATGACGCAGTGTATCGGTCAGCGACTGCGTCTTTACGACCTTCACATTGCGCAGCAGCTGCTTGAACCGCTGCGGACCGTCGGTTAACTGCGCGATGACCATGAAGCTCCACTTTGCCCCCAGAATCGTGAGCGCTTCGCATATGTTCGGAATCGCTGCATTTTCACCAGGATCAGAGGATGCTCCTTGTGGCGGGTACTGTTCTGCTGTCATCAATGCACGCTCCTTTACTTACCGTTTGGTAAGTTGGTCAGAATTGTTGGATTAGGTCAAAATCGTTTGCCTTCTTACTATATTTTAGTGCATTACTTATAATCATTTCCATAGTCAATTGGAAGGATGATGGAAATGAACAAAGTATATCTAATCGCTGTCGGCGCATTCTTCGCCGCTACAGCCGAGCTCGTCATCTCAGGCATTCTGAACCTGCTCGCTGCAAGTGCAGGGATCTCGATATCACAGGCCGGAATGCTCGTTACAGCCTATTCGATCGGATTTGCTGTCGGAACGCCGATCCTTATTGCACTGACGTCACGCATGAATCGCAAACGGTTGATGCTTTACTCCCTGTTAGCTTTCTCCCTCAGCAGCTTGGCCTTCGCGCTAGGCGGCAGCTACGCATTCCTTATGTCGATACGCGTTCTCGTCGGAGCTAGTGCAGGCGTATTCTGCGTTATTGCCCTCGGATCCGTTGCGAAGCTGGTAAAGGCAAATCAACTCGGCAATGCGATGGGAACGATCGCGCTTGCCTTCAGCTTCTCGATGGTCGCAGGCGTGCCGCTGGGCGCAGTGATGTCGAAGCTGTGGGGATGGGAATCGATTTTCTACGCGTTGGCTATCGGTGGTTTGCTCGTTATGATACCGCTGCATCGGAGCCTGCCGAATATAGAGGCGGATGAACCCGAACCTTTCTTGCAGCAGTTCTCGGTATTGAAGAATGTCTCCGTCGCCGGCCCCTTGCTGCTCTCCATGCTGCTCGGCGCAGGCAACTCGGTTATGCTGACGTACATTGCGCCTTTCGTCGAGCGTGCCCTGCGGCTGTCATCCGATGCGCCGAGTGTAGTGCTGCTGGCCTTGGGTGTAGTGGGCATCGTCGGCTCCAAGCTGGGCGGCATCGGCATTGATCGCTACGGAAGCGAACGAGTGATGATTACGGGGCTTGCAACAACGTTCATCTCCTTGCTTGCGATGCCGTTATTCGCAGACATTTCCCCGGCAATCAGCCTCGCGCTGCTCGGCATATGGGGCTTCTCCATATTCAGCACCGTTCCCGCCATTAATGCTTACATCGTCCGTACGGCACCAAGCTCGGTTAACTTCATTCTGAGCGTGAACACCTCTGTCACTCACCTCGGACTTGCGATCGGCGCTAGCGCAGGCGGATGGCTCATGCAGTGGAACGACCGCGCCTTGTACCATCCTTGGCTTGCTTCGTTGTTCGTCCTGCTTGCTTTAGCGGCAGCGGCCTTATCGATTCAGAGCCACAGGGTGCGGGTTAGGCTCGTTCAACATCGTTCGACGAACTAACGGTGCGCGGTGTGCGGTGTGCATTGGTTGTCTACAGGCTGCCTCCCTCCTGCACGTTGTCGATCTGCGATTGATGCAAAAGTGCAGGTATAAGTAACTGCATCGAACTCGAAATGAGAATGCCTGCGAATGTGCATGTATTTGAAGCGAATATGACTCCCAATGCGCTCAACAGCCGAGAAAGATGCACTTCCGCATCAATCGGCCCCACGCACAGGACGGGTTACTAGGGGGCAATCACAGCACACGCCGCAGCTAGTGCAAGTAGGTGCAAATATACACTTACATCAGGCTGATCCGCGCCGGGGGCTCTCATAGGTGCAAATATGCACTTACGCCTGACGAATCCGCCGCCGCGGGCTCCCGTAGGTGCAGTTATGCACCTACATCGGGCGAATTGGAGCTAGACTAAAAAGTAGACACTCTGCAAGAGCGACCTGATACAATAAATAAAACTAAA
>NZ_BTCK01000021.1:0-102499 GCF_033239625.1 Paenibacillus sp. CCS19 | reverse complement strand
TCTGCACCTTATCAGACTCGCTGTAACCCGATGGCTCCAATATGGTGCGTTTCTGCACCTTATTACTCTTGTTGTCGACCACAGGCTCCATGGGTGCATTCATTTCTAACCTTATTGTTCCCGTTAGCGACTCAACGTCTCCATAATGCGCATTTCTGCACCTACTACTCAACCTTGGATACTTCATACGAGATAAAAAACGCCACCATCCCGAAGGATGATGGCGTTCCTATCAACATTTACAGTTTAAGCTTGCGAATACGCTCAACAGCACGCTCTGTGTTCTCGCGGCTGCCGAATGCCGTCAGACGCAGGTAGCCTTGACCGCTTTGGCCGAAACCAACGCCAGGCGTACCAACGATGTTCGCTTCCGACAGCAGGCGGTCGAAGAACGACCAGGAGTCAACGCCATTCGGCGTCTGGAGCCAAATGTATGGCGCGTTAACGCCGCCGTACACTTCCAGACCGATCGATTTCATGCCTTCGCGGATGATGCTCGCGTTCGTCATGTAGTAATCGATGATCGACTTCACTTGCTCTTTGCCCTCTGGCGAGTAGATCGCTGCAGCGCCGCGCTGCGTGACGTACGACACGCCATTGAACTTCGTCGTGTGACGGCGGTTCCACAGGTCATTCACAAGCAGCACATTGCCTTCCTTGTCGAAGCCTTTGAGCTCGCGAGGCACAACTGTGTATGCGCAGCGGATGCCTGTAAAGCCTGCCGTCTTCGAGAAGCTGCGGAACTCGATCGCTACTTCTTTCGCGCCTTCGATCTCGTAGATGCTGCGTGGCACATCCGCTTCCGTGATGAATGCTTCATAAGCGGAATCGAACAAAATAATGCAGTTGTTCGCTTTCGCATAGTCAACCCAAACCTTCAGTTCTTCCTTCGACAGCGTCATACCTGTAGGGTTGTTCGGGTAGCACAGATAGATGATGTCAACTTTACGCTTCGGCAGAGCTGGCTTGAAGTTGTTAGCCGCATTGCACTCCAGATATTCGATATTGTCATAACGGTTCGTCTCACGGTTGAACTTGCCGGAGCGACCAGCCATTACGTTCGTATCGACATAAACCGGATATACCGGATCTTGTACCGCAACAACTGCATCTTGGCTGAAAATTTCTTGAATGTTACCAACGTCGCACTTGGAGCCGTCACTCAGGAAAACTTCGTTCAACTGAATGTCGACGCCGCGTGATTTATAGTCATTCTCGATAATCGCTTGAACAAGAAAATCATAACCTTGCTCCGGACCATAGCCGCGGAACGTACCCGGCTGCGCCATTTCATCGACGGCTGCATGCATCGCTTGCACGACTGCAGTTGGAAGTCCTCGCGTTACGTCACCGATACCAAGGCTAATAATGTCGGCATTCGGATTCTCTTGTACAAATTTCGTACGGCGTTTCGCTATCTCAGAGAACAGATAGCTGCCTTGAAGCTCCAAATAGTTCTGATTCATCTGCGTCATTGCTCGATCACCTTTCCGTGACAGGGCGCGGGAGCAGCACTCCCGAACCGCGTATATTTATGTTAACAGCATAGCTCATCCTATACGTCGACTAAAATATACGAATGCGCAAAAAATTTGTACTATTTCACGGCTTAACGCTGACGTAAACTATGAAGCACGTGAGCCATATCATCCGGAATCGGTGCCTCGAACTCCAGATATTCGCCTGTTCTCGGGTGCTCGAAGCCTAGAATCGCCGCATGAAGCGCCTGACCGTTCAGATCGACCGTCTTGCTTCTTCCATACATTGGATCTCCGGCCAGCGGGTGGCCAATATACTTCATATGGACGCGGATCTGGTGGGTGCGGCCAGTCTCCAGTTGCAGCTCAAGCAACGTATAGTCATCGCCGAAGCGCTCGATGACGTTGAAGTGCGTTACCGCATGCCGGCTGTTCTTCTCCGTGACCGTGAACATTTTGCGGTCACGCTCATCACGACCGATCGGCGCATCAACCGTACCGCGTTCATGAGGCACGTTACCGTGCACAAGCGCAATATATTTGCGAGTAACCGTGTGCGCTTTCAATTGTGCAGAAAGCGAGGCGTGCGCTGTATCGTTCTTGGCAGCCATCAACAAGCCGGACGTATCCTTATCGATACGATGCACAATGCCAGGACGAATCGAGCCGTTAATGCCCGACAGATCCTTGCAGTGGTATAGCAGCGCATTAACGACCGTACCAGACGAGTGCCCCGGCGCAGGATGCACAACAAGTCCTCTCTGCTTATTAATGACGATGACATCGCTGTCCTCGTACTCAACTTGCAGCGGAATCGGCTCTGCCACAATTTCCGTAGGCTGTGCTTCCGGCACATTAACAGTCACCACATCACCAACAACGAGTCGGTGCTTAGGCTTCGCTTCATTCTCGTTCACAAGCACTGCGCCCGCTTTTATCCACTCTTGAATCTGCGTACGCGAAACAGCCTCATCGTCGAAAGCGTCAGCTACGAATTTATCCAGCCGTTCTCCGGCAGCCGAATCATCGATTTCCCATTCGAGTGATGTCCCATCTTCCGAAGTATCGTCTTCATCTATTTCATATACATATTCGATTTCGGTCTCTTCTTGATCCGTATTCCAATCTTGTGCCATTATTCCGATCTTTCCTTCCTATTCTTGCGGTTGTTTCGGCTCCAGATACGACGCCGCAATCGCCTTGTCAACATAAGCCTGTTTCTCCGCTCTTGCTGCAAGCAGTGAATCCAGGATGATTAAACAGACACCAATAAAAATCCCTGTATCTGCAAGGTTAAAAATAGCAAACGTATAGCTGCCGAACGTAAATTGCAGGAAGTCCACTACCTCGCCTGATCTTGCGCGGTCGATGAAGTTTCCAAGCGCGCCGCCAAGCACCATGGCAAGTCCCGTAAGCAGAACAGCTCTGCCTTGCTTGCGGGTCAGATAGGTCATGTAACTAACAAGCGCAATCGTGACGACGGTCGTGATAATGAGAAAGAATACGCGCTGGTCCTCAAGAAGACTGAACGCCGCACCCGTATTCCGGATCGATGTAATGACGAAGAAATCCCCGATTACATGCACTTGCTCATACAGATCCAGCTCATTGACGATGACCTTCTTGGATATGTAATCCACCAAAAACGTAATACCACTAATTACAAGATAAAACAATAATCGCAGCATCGTTTCCCTCCTAAAGCAATTCGCGTTACTTTCTGAAATACACTCTCTGCTAGCAAATTGCTGGCTTCGTAAGCATATGCATGACAGTCCTATCTATTGTAGCATAAACTTTGCAACAGCGACCACATCATACAAGGACGAAGGTCCTGCTTACCGATTGCAGAACTATCCAGAACAGGCTTGAACCTCCGCCTCCCTGCTTTGCTAAAATGTCGCCTCTCCGCTCACCCTATAGCTATTGCCGCACAATCGAAAACACGTGTAAATGCATAAGAAGGAAGGTGCTGACATTGACGATACTTAGCGAGCAGCAAATCGCCCATTTTCGAAGTCGGCTCATCGACAACAGAAAATCACTCGAGCAATCGCAGCATGACAGCGAAGATGGCGGTCTGGCCAACTCGCTCAAGGATCAGACCGGCGAGCTGTCTCCGATCGATAACCACCCTGGCGATGTAGCAACTGAAATGTTCGAACGCAGCAAAGATCTAGCGATTCATGAGCTGCAGGATTTACATCTCGAACGGATCGACGCCGCGTTAGCAGCGATCGATAACGGCACTTATGGCAAGTGCAGAACATGCGGACAAGCCATTCCGATTGAACGGCTGGAGGCGCTGCCCGATTCTTTATACTGTGCACAGCATGCACCGCGGCAGGAGCTGTCAAACCGACGCCCTGCCGAAGAAGATTTCCTGCAGCCTGCATTCGGTCGAAGTCGTCGCGAGGATGATGGTTATGTCGGTTTCGATGGTGAAGATGCTTGGCAGATCGTCGAGCATTATGGCAACTCGAACTCGCCCGCCATGTCTGAAAATCGGGAAGTCGACTCCTATAACGAAATGTATACAGAAGCCGACGAGAATGAAGGATTCGTCGAGCCCATTGAAAGCTTCCTCGCTACCGATATTACTGGTCGAGTCGTTTCCGTCGTCCGCAATCGTCAATACCATGAATATATGTCGCATGGCGAAGGCGATGACGAGTTGTCCTTCAACTCTTATGACGCCGATGACGATTCGAACAATCGCAGTTTCTAATACATTTTGCCTTCCAGCTGTGCTTGAACGACTCTAACCAGGTCAGCGACGAAATCTCCAATGATCGGAAGATTCAGCGCACCGAGTAACCGCAGTACGTAGAGGATGGTCGCGGCGAATACGGTAAAGCCTAGCGCGATGCCGACGCCGCGCGCTGTTCCTGACAAGAAATTGCGCCATATGAGCCGAAACGGCCGATTCAGCAGCTCGATGTAGTCGCGTATTTGCGCCCGTTCCATATCCTTGGCTACTTGATGCAGCTGCCGATCAACTGCGTTCAACGAAGCCCGAAGAGCATTCAGTTCCTGTTTCTCGTCCGCATCTTTCGTAATCGATACCATAACGGCCCATCCTTTCGGTGAAGGATAGGGGCGCAGCGCCCCTTTACCCCTTTAATTAACTTATTAAATGAAGAGTTTCTACCCACCCAAACCCTCCCTGGGAGGGCCCCATGGGTTTCCAACCCCTGGACCCCGGAATGGATCGAGGGATTAACAGAGGCGCAGTTTATGTCATGCGTGCGTGGAGTCGTATGCCCTGTGGGCATAACTTTTGTTCGAGCTTTTAAGAACAATGCCCCTGCGGGGCACAACTAACTTTTGTTCGAGCATCGTGTCCCAATGAAACACAAGGCTATCAAGGCTGCAAATAAATAAGTTTCCCTAGAAGTCGAGAACTTATAATTCCCTCATAACAACACCGAGCGCAAACTTGATGATTGCTCATCCAGTTTGCGCTCGTTTTATGTTGTGCTGCTATTTAGATTGTCCTTATTTCAGGATTTGAATTCCAACTGTCTTGCCGCCGAGTTCAACCCGCTCCATATCTTCAGCCGAACCGAACGATACCGTGTTGACAAGTACGTTCTCACGCAGCACGTTGTCGAACGATTGCAGCGCTGCCTGCAGCTCTGCATCGACCTCGAGTACCAGATCGATACGTTTCTCGATTGGCAAATCCAGCTTCTTGCGTGTATCCTGCACGGCGCGGATCACTTCGCGCACCCAACCCTCTTGCTCGAGCTCTGGCGTAATGTCCGTGTTCAGAGCAACCGTCAGCGAGTAACCGGATGCCGATGCGAAGCCAGCTTTCGCCTGCTTTTCAACAAGCAGCTCTTCAACCGTGATCGCTATCGATTCGCCTTCCGCCGTCGTGAACGACAGACCGCCACCTTGGACAGCTGCACGTGTCTGATCAGCAGCCAGCTCTTTCAGATACGATTGGATTGGTCCTACGTTCTTACCAAACTTCTTGCCTGCTACTTTGAGGTTTAACTTAAGCGTGAAATCAACGAATCCGCTGTCGCTGTTCTCGATTACGATCGTCTTCACATTAATCTCGTCCTTGATGATGTCCTCATAGGCTGCGACGTTGAAGTCGCGGTCAAGGGATACGATCAGCTCAGACAGCGGTTGACGCGTCTTGATGCCCGTCTCGTTACGCACGTTGCGTGCGAGCTCAACGATTTGACGCGCTGTCTCCATATCGCGTTCCAGCGCTTCGTCGATTGCCGACTCATCGGCCGTCGGGAAGTCCGCCAAGTGAACGCTGCCTTCGCCGCCGAGATTGCCGTATACATCGTCTGCAAGCAATGGAGCGTAAGGTGCAATCAGACGCGACAGTGTTACGAGAACGTGACGCAGCGTGCCGTATGCAGCCAGTTTCTCTTCCGTCAAGCCGCTTCCCCAGAATCGATCGCGCGAACGACGGATATACCAGTTGCTGAGTTCATCAACGAATGCTTCAATGCCTTTCGCAGGGTTCAGGAAGTCGTTCGCATCAAGACCTTTCACCGCTTGCGCGATCAAGCTGTTGAGACGCGATACGATCCAGCGGTCCAGCTTAGCCGTCGAAGGCTGATATGGATGCTCGGCTGGGTTATAGCCATCGATCGTTGCATACAATGCGAAGAACGCGTGTGTATTGACGATCGTGTCGATGACTTTCGATTTTGCCTCGGCTACGATACCGCGGGAGAAACGCTTGCTGTTCCAAGGAGCGCTGTCCGCAAGCAATGCCCAACGGAATGCGTCCGTTCCGAACTCATTGATGATTTCCCAAGGATCGATAACGTTGCCTTTCGACTTGGACATTTTCTGACCGTTCTCATCAAGAATGTGACCCGTCGAGATGACCGCTTTATATGGCGCTTTGCCATTGAATAACGTCGATACGGCGAGCAGCGAGAAGAACCAGCCGCGCGTTTGGTCGATGCCTTCGCAGATAATGTCTGCTGGATATTGATCCGCGAACTTCGACTCGTCGCTGAACGGATAGTGCTGCTGAGCGAAGGGCATCGAGCCGCTGTCGAACCAGACGTCGATAACTTCAGACGTACGCGTCATCACAGCGCCTTCTGCGAATGGCGATTTCAGTTTGATTTCGTCCACATAAGGCTTGTGAAGCTCGATATCCTCTGGCACAAAATCAACCGCGCGAGCACGAAGATCGGCGATGCTGCTCGGCGCATATTCTTTGCCCGTTGCTTCGCACACCCATACGTTGAGCGGCGTGCCCCAGTAACGATTACGGCTGATGTTCCAGTCGACCAAGTCTTCCAGGAACTTGCCGAAGCGGCCTTCGCGAATGTGGCCTGGGTACCAATCCACTTCGCTGTTGTTCTTGATCAGCTGATCTTTGACAGCTGTCGTCTCGATGAACCAGCTCTCCGTTGCGTAGTAGAGCAGCGGCGATTTGCAGCGCCAGCAGAATGGATAGCTGTGCTCGTATTTCTCTTTGCTGAACAACAGGCCGCGCTCGCTCAGCATTTTGACAATGTCAATATCGCAATCTTTAACGAAACGGCCTGCGAGATCCGTTACTTCGTCAACGTATCGGCCGGCATTGTTCACGACGCTCAGCATGCTGATGCCGTTCGCGCGTGCTGCCTTATAGTCATCGTCACCATGCGCTGGCGCGATGTGAACGATACCCGTACCGCTCGTATCGCTGACGAATTCAGCGCCGATTACGAAATGACCTTTCTCGATCGCAACGTAGCGGAATGGCGGCTCATAGCTCTTGCCAACAAGGTCCGCACCTTTAACTGTGCCAACAATTTCGTATTCGCCGTCCTTGAACACCGACTCAACAAGCGCCTGTGCTACAACGTAAGTCTCTTCGCCGCGCTTCACTTTCGCGTAATCGAGATTAGGATTCACAGCGAGCGCTACGTTCGCAGGAAGCGTCCAAGGCGTCGTCGTCCATGCAAGCACATACTCGTTCGAGTCTGCAAGCTTGAACTTAACCGTTGCACTTAGATCTTTAACGTCCTCGTAGCCTTGGGCAACCTCATGCGAGCTGAGCGTCGTCTGGCAGCAAGGGCAATATGGGCTTACGCGGTGACCGCGATACAGCAACCCTTTCTCATGAATCTTAGAGAGCAGATGCCACACGCTTTCGATGTAGTTGTTGTCGAGCGTGATATACGGATTGTCCATGTCTGTCCAGTATGCGATTGCTTCCGTCAGCTCGCGCCATTGCTTCTCGTATTCGAATACGCTCGCTTTACATTTCTTGATGAACGCTTCAACGCCATAATTCTCGATCTCTTGCTTGCCGGAGATGCCAAGCTGCTTCTCCACGCCCAGCTCAACTGGCAGACCGTGTGTATCCCAGCCCGCCTTGCGAACGACACGGTAACCCGACATCGTCTTATAGCGGCAGATGAAGTCTTTGATTACGCGGCCAAGCACGTGACCGATGTGCGGCGCACCGTTAGCGGTAGGAGGTCCTTCATAGAATACAAAGTTCGGTTTGCCCTCCCGGTTCGTAATCGATTGCTTGAACGTGTCATTGTTTCTCCATTGTTCCAGTACGCGAAGCTCGCGGCTCCGCGCGCGTTCCTTGACGTCTACGCGCTGCATCGTTGTCATTCCCCTTCCAATTGAACCTTAATGAAATGAAAAAAGACCCGTCCCCAATAAGGGACGAGTCATTGCTCGCGATACCACCCTCGTTCCATTCATCCTTCCGCGAATAGCGGCCATCGTCGCAGCTTCTATATGCTGCAGCCGAGGTATGAATGGCACCTCTGTCACGAACGAGCGCTAGTAAGCGTCTCTCGTTCGAGTTCCCTGTAACGGTGGACATCCGTCAGCGCTTATTGCTGCCAGCCTGATGTTATCGCTGCTGCGACAACCGGTCTGCACATGTTCAGCACTGCTTCTCAGAGAGGATATTCCGATGCATACCGAACGCCGGCTTTCAGCAAATGCCGGCTCTCTGGGGAACGGAAACGCAGCGTACTTGTTCTCGTCAACGAAGTTCACTTCATTCATAATATAACTAGTTATAGCGCAGCGTGCCGGAATTGTCAAATTCGGCACGCTGCATCTCTTCCTATTGAACAGCAGGCAGGCTACAGACGTTCCTGCGCTGCTGCGGCGTTCGATTCCAGTGCTTCCCAACCGTCTTGGCTGAGCAGCTCGAGCTGCGCCTCAACGAGCGTACGGAACCTTGCGCGGTAGATCGAAGCCTGTTTCTTCAGCTCTTCGACCTCAAGAGCTACCTTACGCGACTTGGACAACGCCTCATTGATGATCCGGTCAGCGTTCTTCTCCGCTTCCTTCACGATCAGCTGCGCTTCCTTCTTCGCGTTCGTCTTCACTTCATCGGCAGCTTCCTGCGCGATAATAATGGTCTTGCTTAGCGTTTCTTCGATGTTGGAGAAGTGGTTCAACTTTTCCTGCAGTCCGAGCATCTGGTTCTGCATTTCTTTGTTTTCTCGAATCAACGACTCGTAGTCCTTGATGACCTGATCCAGGAATTCATTAACTTCATCCTCGTCGTAACCGCGAAGTCTTCTTCCAAATTCCTTATTATGTATGTCCAATGGCGTTAGCGGCATTGGCGCACCTCCTAATGGATATGACGGATCTGTGTTTGTAATGAATCTGTTCGACAGCACCGTCCAAAATCCTGCATCAGATCAAATAAATTTCCCAATCAGCACGCGAACTCTGCCTTTTTTTGTCATTCCTTCAATTTCCATTACTTTGAATCGGCCGAGCCCCTTGATCGAAATCATATCGCCAGCTTTCAGCATGGCGGAAGGGTCTTCGACGACCTTCCAATTGACACGACATCGTCCGGCTCGGATCGGATCAACAATACGCGTTCTGCTGATACGGTAAGCATCGCTTGCGATACCGTCCAAACGCAGAGAAGCCACCGAAAGACTCATTTCCTCCAGCTTCGGCACAACTTCGCGAAGCGCTGATAACGGAATCAGCTCGGTCAGGACATGAATCCGGTGGACTTGACGCAAATGAATATTGATATAGTCGGCAATTTCTTCCGTGACAAGGACATGACAGCCATCCTCATGCACATGAATGTCGCCGATCAGATCTCTCTTGACGCCAAGCCCGAGCAGTGCCCCGAGATAATCCCCGTGGTCCAGCTCCAAATGGCCTTGCGAATCTGCCGTAACGGCAATTGCCTGCACGCCCATTGGCTCATCGTCGAGATACGCGTAATCCGGCGCAATAAGCGCCCGCTTCCTCTCGGCATGCGAACCGCCGCCTTCGAACCGAATCTCGACGCGGCCATTCCGGTTAGCAAGCGAACGTACAATCTCTATCTGCCTAGGGTCCAAATAATCGGTACGTTTCCACTCATGCTGCTGTGCAGCCCGCTCGATCCACTCGTCCACCCGATCGACGAATGCACGCTCGTCCGGGTGGAAATGGTCGTAAATATTGCTCTTCGCATTCATCGGCTGCCTTCGTACCTACAGGAAGAAGTCCAGCACGAACACAATGCCGTAAGCAATGAAATTGAGCGCTACAAGCGCAATGAACGGAGAAATGTCAATCATGCCGCCGATTGGTGGAATGAATCTGCGGAAGATGGACAAGTACGGCTCGACGATTTTGCCCAATAGCTGGCCAATAAAGCTCGCCCTTGCATTCGGAAACCACGACAACAATACGTAACCGATAATCAAATAGGTATAAATGTATTCAAGCTGAAATACATAGTGGCTAAGTGTGCTTAGCAAATCAAGGTCACCTCATTCGTTTGTAATCCTGTTCGTCCACTAGCAGTTCGGAGATGGTTCCTTGAATTTCTACGTTCTCTGGCGCGCAGAAGAAAATACCTGGTCCGATCCGGTTCATCGTTCCGCTGACCGCATAAAGCGTGCCAAGCAGGAAATCGAAGATCCTCTTCGCAACATCACTAGGTACACGCTGCAGATTGACTACAACGCCGCGGCGCGCACGCAGATGATCGGCAATTTCTTGTGCTTCCTCGAACGAACGTGGCTCGTTCAACACAACCCGAACATTTTTCTGCGAGTGGATACTCACAATATTGGAGCTCTTCGATTGTTTACGCGCTTCGAACGGCGAGGTTTCAAAATCATTCTCGTGTTGTTCTTCAGCATGCTGCTGCTGATGCGGCTGCTGCGTAACCTTATCGTGCTCAATAATTTCTTCTTCGTCTTGAAGACCAAAAAAATTCATGAAACGATTCATTACACTCATTACTTACGCCTCCTCTTTCCCCACTAGAATCGTGCCAAGACGTACCCAGGTTGCTCCTTCTTCAATTGCTACTGTAAAATCGTTGGACATGCCCATCGAGAGCTCGGTC
Source organism: Paenibacillus sp. CCS19 (assembly GCF_033239625.1). NCBI lineage: Bacteria > Bacillati > Bacillota > Bacilli > Caryophanales > Paenibacillaceae > Paenibacillus > Paenibacillus sp. CCS19. The sequence continues at coordinate 91,693 of NZ_BTCK01000021.1, read as the reverse complement.
AACGGATGCTCCACAATGCCAAGTTCATTGAGCTGATCGCGCAGCTGCCGGAGCGCTCGGAATACAGGCCGCGTCTCTTCTGCTTCCGCCTCGAAAGGCGCCATCGTCATCAGACCGATTGGCCGAATCGAACGATATCCTTTCAACTCGCGTAGAAACGCTGGCACTTCCTCCGGCTCTAAGCCCTGCTTGCTATCCTCACCCGATACATTGACTTGAATGAAGCAAGGTACGATGATGCCTAGCTTGTCTGCTCGATCTGCGATAGCTTGCGCCAGCGACAGCCTGTCCAGTGAATGAATGTATGTAAACTTGCCGATGACGTCCTTCACTTTGTTCGTCTGAAGCGATCCGATATAATGCCAGATCGGCGCCTCCGACTGCGGCAGCTCCTGCAGCGCTTCCCACTTCGGCTTCGCGTTCTGCCAGCGGTTCTCTCCCAGCTGACGAACGCCATGCGCGACAACGTCTCGAACGCTGTCAAGCGACACGTATTTCGTTACAGCGACGACGTTCACTTCATCACGGCTTCTTCCGCTGCGTGCGCATGCTGCCTGAATTAATTGTTCCACATCTTGTATCCGTTCTGCTAACGTCGACAAGAGGTTCACCTCTTCTCCATGCCAATCCAGCTTGCCATGCGGCCGGTTGCACCATGCTCTGCGCGATGCGAGAACAACAGATCACTCCGACAGCTGGTACACCACGATGATAATTCGATATGAGTCGGCAAAATTCCTGCTTTTATCATAATCTGTCGGTTGATTTCTTTCAAGTCGAGCATCGCCTTGCCATCTTGCGTTCGGCGAATCATTGACTCAACTGCCGGCGTACCGGCAAAACCGCTGCAGAGCGACTCCATCCGACCAATAACAGGGCCATCTACCTCATAGCAGCACCCGCCGATAGCAGGACCAATCGCACCGAGAAGCTGCGAAGGATCCGTTCCGAACGCCTGCTGCATCGTCTCGACAGTCCGGCACGCGATCTCAGAAGCCGTACCTTTCCATCCAGCATGAGCCAGGCCAACAGCTTTGTGGACAGGGTCATAGAAGTACAATGGCACACAATCTGCATAAAAGGATGCGAGCAGCACGCCGCGAACATTCGTTACAAGGGCATCCGTATCCTGCAATGCCGACTGCCGCGAATCGCGTCCGCGACCGATATCCTCAGCCGTTACAATATGTACGCTATCGCTGTGAACTTGTTCCGCGCATGTGAACGCTGTGAACGGCCATCCAAGCGCGTCTGTGAGCCGCTTGCGATTCGTTACAACATCCTCATCCCGGTCACCCACATGCAGTCCCATATTGAGCGATGACCATTGGCCGCCGCTAACGCCGCCTAGTTTCGTCGTAAAGCCTGCCGTAATGCGGGCATCTGCGTTCTCCCACGCGTCAAGCCGCATGAGCGAAGCCCCTTCGCGCTCAGCCTGATCCCATACAAATGGTTCCATTCGTGCCACCTCTTTATGTCTATTCAGTTAAGTGTACCATAGGGCAGTACGACGGAACAGCAAAAAAGGGAGCCCGGCGCACAACAGGCGTTCGGGCTCTGCTTACGTTCTTACCGGTATTTCTTCCTCTTCCGTCTTATACGCCGCCGCCTTCGCTTCATCCAAGCGAACAAGCACAACATCCGCACCGATCTTCACAATGTTCCGCCACGGAATAATGATGTCCGTGCCGCCTCCGAACATCCCGAAGAAACGAGTGAAGGTTGGCACAACGATCGAATCGATACGTCCCTGACGAAGATCAAGCTCCAGATCGCTTACTTGCCCCAGCTTCTTCCCATCCACGATGTTGATAACATCCTTGGTCTGAAAGTCTGATATTTTCACGCTGTTCACCGCTTTCTGCGCCGGATGGTAGACCAATGCCCATGAACTCCTGTTATTACTATATGACCATCCTGTCTAAAATGTCCTGCCGGCGCAAAAAAACGGCGCAGCCAGCGCCGTTTGGAAAGCTTAGTGTCGAAGGTCTAACGATTGTTCAGGTCTTGACATGCTTCTGCATCTGTTGAATGGCCGACTTCTCCAGGCGAGAAACTTGAGCCTGTGAGATGCCGATTTCGTCAGCCACTTCCATCTGCGTCTTGCCTTCGAAGAAGCGCATGGACAGAATCATTTTCTCACGCTCATTAAGCTTGTGCATCGCTTCGCGGAGCGCGATTTCTTCTATCCACGAGATGTCCTTGTTCTTGTCGTCGCTAATCTGATCCATCACATAGATCGGATCGCCGCCATCATGATAGATCGGCTCGAAGAGCGAGACGGGATCCTGGATAGCATCGAGAGCGAAGACGACGTCCTCCTTCGGCACGCCGAGCACCTCCGAAATTTCGAAAATCGTCGGCTCGCGCGAATTCTGGTTCGTCAAACTGTCGCGTACTTGCAGCGCTTTGTATGCGATATCCCGGAGACTGCGCGATACGCGAATCGGATTGTTGTCACGCAAATAGCGGCGAATTTCACCGATGATCATCGGTACGGCGTACGTACTGAATTTGACATTCTGGCTCAAGTCGAAATTATCGATCGCCTTCATCAGTCCGATGCAGCCGACCTGGAATAGATCGTCGACATATTCGCCACGGTTATTGAACCGTTGAATGACGCTGAGAACGAGCCTCAGATTGCCGTTCACCAATTTCTCTCTTGCTGCCCGTTCGTTGCGCGTTTGCAGCGCCGTGAACAACTCACGCATTTCTGCATTCGTCAGGACAGGCAGTTTCGACGTATCCACACCACAGATCTCGACTTTATTTCGGGTCAACGTGATTACCTCCCAAGGAGAAACATTAATGTTCATTATCTCCCCGCCCCCCCGAAATATTCCTGTCCCCGACACAGTTCGACACGCCTCATGAAAACGTTGTCGTATAAGCGGTTGCTGCCATGAAAGCGCTGTAGCATCTCTAGAAAAAAAGAAAACAAGCTCTCGGGCCAGGTGACCAGAGAGCTTGCAGCATATGCATTACATCAATACAAGTCGGCTTATCCGTTTATTCTGTTCTTCCGCGCTGCCGTCTGTCTGCACCTCGCCTCGATAAATCACTTCGCCCGTCTTAGCGTTGACAAGAGCAACTCCGCGAAGCGGCGCGCTATTGTTATCGTTTTGATACGTAATCCGAACTAATTCAGCATTATAGGTGCCCACCTGTGCATCATTAGCTCCCCAAGCATGCGTATCAACCTTCCATGGAGCAGGCAGCTCTTGACTGTCTTCATACAGCTTGAAGGCGTTGTAGTAAACGACACCTTCGTTCACGGAAAGACTGTCCACTCGGTCATTTACGATTGTCGTTTGATAGGAATTGCCCGTCTGTTCATCATTAATGGCTAGCTTTCGCAATGAATAATCACGGAAATCGTAAGCGTAATAATCCGTCGTTTCAGATGATGCCGTTTCATCGTTACTTGCTTGCTTCTTACTTGCTAACGCGATCAACCCGATCGTATCCGTGAAGGTAATAAAGTTCGCGCGATATGCAGCATTCGAGTCGAGCCCTGCTAATTCGCTTATCAAATCGGTCTCTTTCGTAATCGTTTGCGTATCCAAATTGATATCCAATCGAATGATTTTCGCGATCTGGCCAAAGTTTGTTTCTTTCGATGACTGTGGTTCCTCATACCGTACCATGTAGACGCTAATATTCGAATCATCGATTTGGCGATTAACATTGGTGAACCAGTAATTTACTCGTTCATGTTTCGGCAGATCCAGCGTAAACTGGGTTGTCTTCTTCGTCTCTTTATTCAGCGTCGCGACTTCCAATTCCCAACGCCCTTCGACCTGCTCACTATTGGAATAGCTTAACATGGACGGTTCATTAACGAATCTTCCATAAGCTTTCTTCCCAGCCATGAACCGACGTTTCTCTTTCGTATTGCCGAACTCATCATTCACCGTATCGACACCGAACCATCGGAAATGAAAACGGGTTGGTTCGTAAGATACTCCTTGTTCACCGATATTGACCTGGCTAGATATCGAATTCGTATACTTATAGTTCGCTTCCACCGTAAAATCTTTATCGGACGGGGCTTTGCCCTCCACCGTAACCAATCTGAATTCGGGGCTTCCGCTCGTCTTCCAGCCCGTCGTTACAGCGTACATTCCGATAGCCACGATTGTGAATGCAAGCACTGCAAACGTAAATCCATATTTTCTAAACAATCTTAAGCCTCCTCTCGATCCTCAAGCCTTTCATGCTGTCTTTATATCGAAATCTTCTTAGCTAACAAATGTTGACCGAACCAGACGGATACTCCGCTTACCACGAATAGCAAGCCAAAATACATGGACGTTACTTGGACCTCCGACATCGAATATCGTAGATCAGATTGCAGAAGAATGAGCGGAATGATGATCAACAGGATAGACACTGCCGCATAGGCAATCCCCGCAAGAAGGCCATACAGCCGATAGCTTCGCTCAAGCAAGATTACGGTAAATACTACAATGACCATCGTAATTCCCGTTCCGTAATAGAGTAAAAAGTCAAGATGACTGTTCGAGAGGAGAATGTTCAATACAGGATTTATTCCGATCAACATCTCCAGCGGTACATCCTCTCTTGCCTCGCTAGGTACGATCGATGAATAAATGGAATCTCCAATCGGCACCAGCAGTTGTTGCAGCGCCAGTAAAGAGAACATGATCAGCAGCGGCGCCGTCAACTTCGCCCAGTATAGATTGTTTCTCGAAGCTGGCAGCATCAACAGCCGCGTCATGAACGGATGACGGCCGATCGTATCCCGATACCAGATGATTACGAAGTAGAAACCAACAAACGCCGCACAGATGAAGATCGAGAAAACAATCCAATTCATTTGATTAAAGACATCGGAATAACTGAAGTAACCATGCGCTGCCGCATATTGCTCCATGGTAGACAGATGCTCTTTCTTCATGATTTTATTCGCATAATCTACAGCCTTATGGGCTTTGGAGTAAGCATTGTATAGCTGCATGACTGTCGTGAATACGACTAGAATGCAGAACGGCAGCAGCAGGCGTCTAAGCTCGAAGCTGAGCAGCTTCCAATAAGTAGTCATCGCTTATACACCTCCCGCATGACATCAACAACCGACTTGCCTTCCTCCATCCGCATATCCTCGCTTGCGAATTGCTTCGTGATGCGTCCATGATCCAGCATGACGACATAATCGAGCAGATGCTCGATTTCTTTAATTTCATGCGTGGTAAGAATGATGCCGCGGCCTTCTACCATATCACTCGAGAATACAGCTGCAATCTCTTCGCGGCTGAATAGATCAACGCCTGAGAAAGGTTCATCAAGAAGCATATAATCTGCATCCATTGCGAGTCCCATCAGCAAATTCAGCTTCGCCGCCATCCCCTTCGACAAGGAATTTACTTTGTCCTCAGCATTCAATTGAAATCTCGCAAGCAGCTCGTTTGCCCTTTCGCTGTTCCAATTCCGATAATAGTCTTGCATAAAAGCAAAGCAATCGGATATCCGCATTCGTCCCGGCATCGTCAATTGATCCGAAACATAAACGATCCGTTCATACATCGCTTGATGAGGTGCGCTTCCGTCAATTCGAATCGATCCCGATTGAATCGGCGTAAGCCCCATGATCGCCTTCAGAATGGTCGTCTTCCCTGCTCCGTTCAACCCCGTAAGACAAGTGATCGCACCACGGGGTGCGGTGAAGGAAACGCCTTGCAATACCTTCTTAAGGCCAAACCGTTTCTTTACATCGATAAGTTCAATCATTTACGTTACTCCTTTCTCTCCCTGATCCTGTCCGGGCTGCGAGGCCTGTTTCTTCTCCAGCCTTGTCCGAATGAGCGAGAGCAATTGCTCTGCAGGTACTTCAATGTTGTTGACGGAAGCAAGGAAGGTGTCCACTGCCTCCGTCAGCAATTCGTTACGTATGCGTCCTAGTATGATAGTGTCACTCGTAATTCGACTCGGTGAGTTTCCTTCGGTTACGATCAAGCCTTGTTCCTCCATTTCCTTGTACGCCTTCTGAGCCGTGTTCGGATTTATGCCAAGCTGGTTGGCCAGCTCGCGCCGAGACGGAATCGTTTCCCCTGACAGCAGCTTCCCGGTTGCGATCCGTTCCTTAAAATGCCTCACGACCTGCAGATAGACGGGATCCCGGTTGTTAAACAGCAGTTCCATCCGCGCAGCTCCTTTGCATACTTTCTCAATTACGCGCTATCTTATCCAAATTCTAGTGTGTGTACTACGTGGTTCATACACCATAAGTGTATTATGTGCGTAATACGCTTTCGTGTCAAGTCTTTTTCTACCACCCAAACCCTTCCTGCAAGGGAGGGCCCCAAAGGTCGTAAGCGTATGCTCCCGATGTGGTTTCCTTGCTGAAACCTTTACCCTCTGGACTCCTCACAAGTACGCTGCTTTGATTACTTGGGAGCGTGTGCCCGCACTTGCCGCGCCTACGCGGCAAAGCTCCTTGAATAAGTTTACCTAATTTCGTTTCAGCGTTCGCATACATTGTTCCTTCGTGTCCACCTGTCACCGCCCATTGATGAAAAGATACTACAAGGGCTTCGCCCCTAAGGACCTTGGCTCCACCAATAGAGGATTTCCAGGGAGGCATCCCTGGAACCTAATAATTCTTTTGTACACAAAACAGTAAAAAGCGCTGCTGAGCAGCGCTTTTTACTGTTTTGGTAATAGTTGATGGCTCTACACCATCTTATTGAACTCTTTGCGCAGACGCTTAATGATTCGTTTCTCTAGGCGGGAGATGTAGGACTGCGAAATGCCAAGCAGATCGGCAACATCCTTCTGCGTCTTCTCTTCGCCGTCAGCGAGGCCGAAGCGAAGCTCCATAATGATGCGCTCCCGCTCCGTCAGCTTATCTAGCGCCTTGTGCAGCAGCTTACGGTCAACCTGCTCCTCGATGTTGCGATAAATCGTATCGTTCTCCGTACCGAGAACGTCCGACAAGAGCAGTTCATTGCCGTCCCAATCGATATTGAGCGGCTCATCGAAAGACACCTCTGTACGCGTCTTGCTGTTGCGACGCAAGTACATTAGAATCTCATTCTCGATACACCGCGATGCATACGTAGCCAGCTTGATTTTCTTCTCGGGATCGAACGTATTCACGGCCTTGATCAAGCCGATTGCGCCGATCGAAACCAGATCCTCGATATGAATGCCCGTATTCTCGAACTTGCGTGCGATATACACAACAAGACGTAGATTGCGTTCAATCAGCATCGCCCGTATCGCCGTATCGCCGGAAGGCAGCTTCTCTAGCAAGTACTCCTCTTCTTCCCGCGTTAACGGCGGCGGAAGCGCCTCGCTGCCGCCGATGTAGTAAATTTCTTCACTCTTCAGCCCGAATAAAAACAAGACGCGATAATAATATAGCTGAAGAACCAATTTCCATTTTGTTATCATGGCATCATGCCCCCCGTCAAGGTGATATACGCCGTTACGCCCCGCCACTCTGCTCCGCCATTGACGGATGGATTACCGCCCGATACGTACGATCCGATGACAACTGCCCGCCATCCAGACCGATCAGAGCTCTGCGAGTGACGATCGTGTCTCCATTGCACTCCACTGTAACGGCATCCGGCTTAAGCGCAAGCATAAACTGTGTACCGCGGTTTATGCCCCGGTAAGGCACCAGCCGAAGCCGGTCCTGCCAAATAAACGGCTGCTCAGACTCCTGTGCAACCAGCTTATCGACTTCCGCCTCGCGGATGCGTGTCATCCACGTAGACGGCAAATCCGCTTCAAGCAGCGACGCCTCGATGATCGTAACCGGCGTCCGCGTCAGCGGATCATAAAGTTGATTCCCCGTATCGATGAGTCCTTCGCATTCGATTTCCCGCTCGCCAATCGTCACCTTCAGCTTCGCAACATGCGCTTTGATAAGCGCTTTCTCACGACGAGAAACCACGACTGAACGCGCGATGTACAGCCCTATACAACCGGCCGATCCAATGAAGATGAAGCCTGCCTTAAACTCGGTTCGAATACCGCCTTCGATGAACTGCAGCCCTCTCCACAGCGCCAGAGAGCCTTGCTGCATAATCAAATAATAAAAACCGAGTATAGCGCCGGCAGCGATAAAGTTAACCGCGTAAAACGCAGCGAACGTCCGTCCATATGCACGAAGTCCTCCGAAGCCGAATGCGATCCACAGCATGATTAGCGATATCCCGAATTTGAAAAGAAACGTATACAGAAACGACAGCGACGGAACGAACAACATGACAACATACAAGGCACCTAAGATACTCGCCCCGACGATCCGATACCATACCGTACGTATTCCCCTGACCCACGCCGTAACGAGCAGCAACGAACCATCGATCAACATTTCTTTCATGAACAAGACGTCAACGTATACCGCCAGTGATGATCACCTGCCCGCCGGTTCCTGACCGGACTTCCCTGCCTCGCATCGCCCTTCAGGAACGATTGAGACTAGTATATTGTAATCGTATTTCGATGTCTGTCTATTCATGACGCACGGGACGATCTTTTTTTGTCGGAAAAGGGCTGCGCCCTTTTGAACCCTCTATTCAACATCTAACTAAACTAACACTTTTTAACATGGTTATACCCACTTTAAATGAATAATTTCTACCCACCTAAATCCTCCCTGCTAGGGAGGACCCCCGGGGTTTCCAACCCCGGGACCCCGGTATGAGGAACGCGGGCTTTAGAGAGCCGCGTATGAGTTAATACCTGCAAGGAGTCGCGTGCCCTCTAGGGCACAGCTTTTGTTCGCGCTAACGAGTTTGTTCTCAGCTGGCAGCTGAATCACATAGATGATCAGTTAGTTTAAATCCACTATGCTGCTCTCCGCGCCATGTAGGCGCATTTTTCACCTTCATTCGCCAGCATGCTATCTACACTTCAACACCAAATAAAAAAGCCAGTCGCGGGCAGATTGACTGCCTTTGACTGGCTTGTTAATAGAGATAATGGCTTGTCCTAGCGCTCGCCGCGTGGGCGGTTGCGGAGGAATGCCGGGATGTCGAGCTGGTCGCTCGAGGTCGTTGTGTTGCTGAATGTACGCATGCCTGAAGTGCTGCTAGTTGTTGCTGCACGCGACTCAGTCGATTCCATAGGCTGACCAGGACGACGTACTGGCTCTGGAATCTCTTTATGCTCGAACCCCGTCGCAATAACCGTAACCTTGAATTCTTCCTTCAAATTTTCGTCAATGATAGCGCCGAAGATCATGTTTACTTCGGGGTCGCATGCTGCGATAACGATCTCCGCCGCCTCATTTACTTCATAGAGGGACAGGTTCACGCCACCTGTAATATTCATGATGACACCGCGAGCGCCATCGATCGATGTCTCAAGAAGCGGGCTTTGGATTGCTTTGCGAGCAGCTTCCGATGCACGGTTCTCGCCCGTCGCCATACCAATGCCCATCAGTGCCGAGCCGCGTTCCGTCATAATCGTCTTCACGTCTGCGAAGTCGAGGTTGATCAGACCCGGTACTTGGATCAGGTCGGAAATGCCTTGTACGGCTTGAAGCAGAACGGTGTCCGCTACGCGGAATGCTTCGAGCATTGGCGTCTTCTTGTCAACAATCTCGAGAAGGCGGTCATTCGGAATAACGATCAGCGTGTCTACTTTTTCTTTCAGCGCTTCGATCCCGTGCATAGCTTGTCTAGAACGCTTGGGTCCTTCGAACGTGAATGGTCGTGTAACGACACCTACCGTCAGCGCGCCGCACTCACGCGCGATCTCAGCGATTGCCGGAGCTGCACCCGTGCCGGTACCGCCGCCCATGCCAGCCGTTACGAATACCATGTCTGCGCCCTTCAGCGTATTGCTGATGAGCTCACGGGATTCTTCCGCGGCTTTCTTACCTACTTCAGGATTCGCACCTGCACCAAGTCCACGCGTCAGCTTGTCGCCGATTTGCAGCTTATGTTCGGATTTAGCCAAATGGAGCGCTTGTGCGTCGGTGTTCACCGTAATGAACTCGACACCTTTAACGCCGTTCTCAATCATTCGGTTAACGGCATTGCTTCCGCCGCCGCCGCAACCGATAACTTTAATCTGTGCCAGTTGTTCCATGTCCATATCAAACTCCAACATCTGTCGTTTCCCCCGATCAAATGAATTCGCTAAAGTAATTTTTGAGTCGCTCGAACAATCCGGGTTTCGGCGATGTAGAGACGCTGCTTGTGGCTACTTTGCGAGCAGCCGGCTTCTTCGCGGATACAGACATGCTCTTTGCACGGGCGCTTTTCACGATATATTGGAGCATGCCAACACCGTTGTTGAATGCTGGATCACGAACTCCAATAAAATCAGGCACTGCGATTCGAACAGACGATTCGAGCTCCTGTTGTGCCAAATTCAGCGTTCCCGGCATTGACACTGTTCCTCCGGTCAATACGTAACCGTTCACTTTATCACCGTAGCCAAGACGTCTAACTTCCTGCCTCACCAGATGGAAAATCTCTTGCATGCGCGGCTCAATAATATTCGCCAAATCCACTTGAGTAAATTCTTTCTCTACATTGCTGCCCATTCGCATGACTTTGAACTTCTGATCTTCAGCTGCGTCCGAAATGAGCGAACAGCCGTACTTCAATTTAAACTTCTCAGCTTGCTCCGTATGCGTGCGCAGACCATACGAAATATCGTTCGTCACATGCTCACCGCCGACTGGCAGTGTGGATGTAGCGACGAGTCCGCCGCCTTCGAATACGGAGATCGTTGTAGACCCAGCACCGATATCAACCAGCACCGTTCCCATCGTTCTCTCGTCCTTCGTGAGCGACATTGAGCCGGATGCCAGCGACATCAGAATCCGTTCTGAAATATGCAGATCGGCTTTCTCTACGCAGCGGATCAAATTATGTAAGGACGTCTTCGTCCCGGTGATTACCGTCGCTTCTACTTCAAGACGTACACCGATCATGCCTCGCGGATCAGAAATTCCCTCCAAACCATCTACTAAAAACTGTCTTGGCACGACGCCGATAATCTCACGTTCCGGCGGAAGCGCCACAACTCTAGCCGCCTGCATGACACGCTCAATATCTTCTTCGCCAATCTCACGATCTTCATTCGAAACAGCGACTACTCCGTGGTTCGTTTGCAATGCGATGTGATTACCCTGGATGCCAATACAAACCTCGCTTATTTGAATGCCGACCATACGCTCAGCATGATCAATCGCGTTGCGGATCGATCGAACCGTCTGATCGATGTCGACAATAGCACCCTTGCGGATTCCTTCCGAGTCGGCCGATCCAACTCCAATAATATTAATGGCTCCATTCGTAATTTCACCAATAATAGCACGAACTTTGGATGTACCGATGTCCAAACTGACGATGATTTCGCTAGTGCTCATCGTTCGCGGCACCTCCATTCCCATAAGAAAATAGGACATTCATCTTGTTAACAATCTACATATTCAACATGATTGACGGCTTTCCTCTTTTTTCTACAAAATTTTCGCAGTTAAAAGGCTTCCAAATTCCAGCAACCGTGGGCGTCAACCACTATCATCTGTGAAATGAAAACAAACCTAAATCCGTAACTAAAATTTTACCATCGATTGAGACTATTGAGTAGACTCTTTTTCAAGAGTTTCCATATTTTCTGCTGATTCTGGCAAATATGGCTCGTACGTATCAGCCAGCAGCATCGTTACTTTGCCAGGCTGCTGCGTCTCGGTTACGGCATTCAAAGTGTCCAGCTTGGTCGCCAGTACCGATACTGCAGTAATCACTTCGAAGCGAGTGCGCGTATAGATGCGGATACGGTCTGGATAGGCATTGGATGGATCAGGGCGAATTTCTGATAAATCGGACAATTGCTGGGCCGGGATAAGAGCTAACTGTTTCGAAAGCGCCGTCTTGATAGGATCTTCTTTCTTCCAGCCAGAGAGCAGCGGTTTATCGACAACGAAGTCAGCATTTGTCGCAGGAACGCTCGTCCCATTCGACAGAATCGCCATTATTTCTCCTTCAGGTGATAATTCATAGCCAACTGCGGCAAATTCTTGTATGCGAATTCGAACTTCACCAGGGAAAACTTTCGTCACGGTTGCCTGTTCAATCGACTTGCTTGTGCGAAGCTTGCGCTCGATCGAACGTTCGGTAAAGCCGAAGAAAGCATCTCCTATAGAAATACCCGATAGCTTGCGGATCGAATCCTCACTTACGAATCGCTGCCCGGATACCGTCACCGTCGATACCTCGCTGATCGACGAATTAAAGAATAATACGGATAACACGACGATAAATAGCAGCAGCAAAATCATCTTCAGCCTGCGGCTGCCGCGGCGCTTGACTGCAGGCTCTCGCAGCACGGGCATCGATTGTCTCACGCTTGTCCCACCTTTCTCAAGGCGAAACGGCTGTCGCCGTTCCGATGGCGGGGCAGCACGTTTCATTCTGGTAAACGATAAGCTCTACCAGTCAGTTCAATTATTGATAGAGTCTTATATTTCCAAAAAAGCATCCGGCCCCCGCATGGATTGCAGGCGCCGGCTATGCTCCATTTTCTAGCCATTCGTTACCGCACGATCGTCAGGAACCGGCGATAGACGGCTAATGCGTGAACCAAGATGACTCAGCATATGCTCGATTCGATCATAGCCGCGATCAATATGATGCACCTGTTCAACCACAGTACGCCCTTGCGCTGCAAGCCCCGCTACAACCAGAGCCGCACCTGCCCGAAGGTCCGTCGCTTCCACAGTGGCGCCATACAGCCGCGGTACGCCGCGAATGATAGCGGCATTCATATCGACTCGAATATCCGCTCCCATACGTGCCAGCTCCCCGACATGTTTAAAGCGGCCTTCAAAAATCGTTTCCTTCATAACGCTGACGCCATCAGCCAATGTGAGAAGCACCATGACGAGCGACTGCATATCAGTCGGGAATGCAGGATACGGATTCGTCACGATGCGCTCGATCGCTTTCGGACGCGAAGCGGCATTTACTTTGATTATATCACCGTCAGCTGTAATCTGAACACCGGCTCTGCGAAGCACATGGATCAGAGAGGATACATGCGACGGATTCGTATTTTGCAGAACAACTGAACCTTTCGTTGCGGCAGCGGCAACCATAAGCGTGCCTGTGACGATTCGGTCCGGGATGACTTGGTAGCGGCAAGGGCTAAGCGACTCTACCCCTTCAATCGTAATCGTGTCCGTGCCTGCGCCGATAATTCTAGCGCCCATCGCATTCAAGAATCGCTGCAAATCTTGAATCTCCGGCTCACGTGCTGCATTGTTGATCGTTGTCCGGCCTTCCGCGAGCACGGCAGCCATCATGATGTTCTCCGTAGCACCTACACTTGGGAATGACAGATGGATATCAGCACCGTACAGCTTATCAGCTTGACAAATGATTCGATTGCCAGATTCCGTAATCGTTGCGCCGAGCGCCTGGAGACCGGATAAGTGCAGATCGATCTTGCGTTCACCAATCGCACAGCCGCCTGGCTGATAAATATGAACTTCTCCGAAGCGAGCAAGCAGCGGTCCCATCAAGAAAATCGAGGAACGCATCTGGCGCATAAGCGTCTCGGGCACGTGCGGCGAATGAGCTGTGGTTGTGTCGAGCACGACTGTATCCAGGGTGTGCTCCGCCTTGCAGCCGAGATCTCGCAATATGCTAAGCATGACATCAATATCGAGCAGCTTAGGCACATGATCGATCGTTACTGTACCGCTAACGAGCATGCTAGCAGCCAGTATCGGCAATGCAGCGTTTTTCGCTCCTTGGATCGCAATGGTTCCTGAGAGAGGTTTCCCGCCTTCAATCACCAATTTATCCAATGTATCACCTCCGAATTACCGCTCACCCACTACCAATACCTCAGGCACCAAGTCAACGCCATAACGGTCTTTGACAATATGCTTGATCTGTTCGATTAGGGTGAGAACGTCTTCGGCTTTCGCTTGCCCGGTGTTGATAATGAAATTGGCATGCTGCTGCGATACCTCGGCGGCGCCAACGCGAAGCCCTTTCAGTCCGGCTTCTTGAATGAGTCTAGCTGCAAAGTCGCCTGTCGGATTGCGGAACACGCTTCCGCAGCTTGCAAGCTGAAGCGGTTGCGTGCTCAGCCTGCGTCCCTTATTGGCGGCATATACGGCCTCGATCTCTTCTCGTTTGCCTTCCGCGAGCTGGAAGGTCGCCTCAACGACGATCCCCCTCTGCTCATGCAGGATAGAGTGGCGATACGAGAACGCCATATCCTCCAGATCGTACGTTGCCAATTCCCCGTTCTCACGAACAATGACTGCCGATTTGAAAATACGCGACACATCCGAGCCGTGTGCACCAGCGTTCATGTAGACAGCGCCGCCGACCGTTCCTGGAATTCCCCCCGCGAATTCCAAGCCGCTCAGTCCTTCCTTGCTGGCCATGATCGCAAGCTTGATAAACGAATAACCAGCACCTGCCCGTACCGTCGTACCGTCAAAATGAGCATAGTCCAGTCCGCCGCCGGTTTTGATTACAACGCCACGAATGCCCTTGTCAGACACGAGCAGATTCGAGCCGCGGCCTAATCCGGTCCAAGGAATGTCATGTTCATTCAGCCATTGGATGGTCGACACTAGTTGATCGATGCCGTGCGGGATAATGAGGCAGTCGGCGGGACCGCCGATTTTCCAAGTTGTATGTTTAGCGAGCGGTTCATGATACAGAACCTTACCCCAGTTTTTCTGTTCCAGCTCCGCCAATAGAGATTGCATCGAGTCGTACCTCCCCTTTACGTCAGTCCAACCGTATGCCGCTGTTCGCGCGGATACGGTGTCGCCGGGCACACCAGTTATTCGTTACAATCGGGCCGCACGGTGACGGTCGCGATTTATAACGTATCTTATGCCCCCGGCATATGGAGTGTGACAATCGCCCAAGGTGTTAGCGAACGTTGTCGGCCTTTAAGCGGCTCGGTTCGTTGCTTTCATGGATTCTAGACGATGCCACGTTTATTCAAAGCTGCTTCATGCAGCTTATAGGCAATTGGAATGTCATGCTAAGCATGATTAGCGGCGGTATTTGCGGGATTGACGCAGCCTCTGCAGCTCGTTAACAACCGTAACGGCAGCCGATGGCATGCCCAGCTGCGCGGCAGCCTGCCCCGTCTTCGCAAGCAGTGGTTCATCAAGCAGCAGCTCCTTCACGGTGTCGAGCAGACGTTCGCCGTTCAGCTCCCGTTCCAGCAGCATGCGTCCGGCACCTGCCTCAACGAGACTGCGTGCATTCGCTTCTTGATGGTTGTTCGTCACATTAGGCGACGGAATAAGAATGGACGGAATGCCAAGCGCCGTCATCTCGGCAATCGTCGAAGCGCCTGCGCGGCAGACGACCAGCGAAGAAGCGGCCAATACATCCGGCATATTGTGCAAATAAGGAACGACATGCAGCTGTCCGCTGCGATAAGCAGGCAGCTGTTCAATGTTCTTCATCGTATTGTCATAATACGACTCGCCAGGTACAAACACAAAATGAACGCCCGGCAGCTGATTCAGCTGAGGCGCCATGGCCAGCATCGCTTCATTAATCGCCCGTGCGCCGCGGCTGCCGCCGAACACAAGCACAATTTGCTTCGCATCCGACAGTCCTAGTGAAGCACGTCCTTGCGCAGCATCCGCTCGCATGACGTTCGTCGCGCAAGGGTTGCCGGCATAAACGGTCCGCTTCGCACGCTTGAAATGCTGCTCCGATTCAGGGAAACTGACGGCCACTGTATCTACATAGCGAGCAAGAAATTGGTTGGTCAGCCCTGGAATTACGTTCTGTTCATGGATGAGAGTCGGAATACCAAGCTTCGCTGCGGCGTACACGACTGGCCCGCAAACGTAGCCGCCAGTTCCGACTACGGCGTCAGGCTTATATTCACGAAGCAGCCGCTTCGCTTTATTGACCCCTCTTAGGAAACGAACGACCGTCTTCACATTGTCCAATGACAATTTGCGCTTGAAGCCGGTAATCTCGACTGCCTCGAATCGAATGCCCAGCTTCGGTACGATTCTGCTCTCCAGCCCTTGCGTCGTGCCGATATAAAGCAGCTCGGCGCCGGATTCCTCCTGCGCCTGCCGCCCAATCGCAACAGCCGGATAGATATGTCCGCCCGTCCCTCCTCCGGTTAGTACAATTCGCATGAATGTGTCACCTCGAATAACGGGATATATTAAGTAAAATGCCGAGCGCTGTCAGCAGCAAGGTCAACGATGAACCGCCATAGCTGACAAGCGGCAGCGTAATGCCCGTTACCGGCATCATGCCGATAACGACGCCGATATTGATAAGTACTTGTACGCCTACTATGCCAATGATGCCTGCGGCCAGCAGACTGCCGAACGTATCAGGCGCTGCAATAGCTGCCTTAATGCCCCGCCAGACGAGCACGAGGAACAGTCCGATCAGCAGAGTGCCGCCAATGAACCCAAGCTCTTCAGCCAGTATAGAAAAAATAAAGTCTGTCTGCGGCTCCGGCAAATAGTTGTACTTCTGCCGGCTCATCCCGAGTCCCAGCCCGATCAAACCGCCAGGTCCTACCGCATATAACGACTGGATAGCTTGATAGCCTGCGCCAAGAGGATCCTGCCACGGATCGAGGAAAGCGGTAATGCGCTGCAGCCGATACGGCGCAATCGCAATGAGCACCACGAGCCCCGCCACGCCAACCATCGCAAGCGAGCCCAAGTGAGCAAGTCTAGCGCCAGCGGTATAGATGATAAGCAGCGAAGCACCTACCATTACTGCTCCTGTACCAAGGTCAGGCTGCAGCATGATCAGACCGAATGCCGTTCCCATGAAACCGAGCGGCGGCAGCAATCCGCGGGAAAACTGCGTTACCTGCTGCTGGTTGTCAGACAGCCAGCGGGCAAGAAACATGACCATCGCAAGCTTCATAAATTCAGACGGCTGGATGCCGAATGAACTAATGCCGAGCCAGCTTCGCGCACCTCCGCGAACGACGCCGATGCCTGGTATAAGGACAATGATAAGCAGCCCGAAGCATACGAGCAAGCCGATGCCCGCCCACCGCTTCCATAGGCTATAGTCGACATTCATCGTGAACAGCATCGCACCGACGCCTAATAGAGCGAACAGCAGCTGACGCTTCACAAAGTAGAACTTATCGCCGAATTCGTGAAAGGCAAGCACAGCGCTGGCGCTGTACACCATAACAATACCGATCGTGAGTATAAGTCCGATTGAGCCGATCATCCATACGTCCGGGGCGGACCGAGCTTTAGCCATTGCGCCGACACCTCTAACACGTGAATAGTAGGGACATGCCCCCTATTACAAGGTATGCGCCGATTGTTTAAAAATGCGCCCGCGATGCTCATAGGTCTTAAACATGTCCCAGCTTGCGCATGCAGGTGCTAACAATACAACATCGCCGGACTCCGCCAGCGCAGCCGCGCGCCGGACAGCCTCCTGCAATGTCGCTTCGGCGTCCTCAACAGGTTCGACCGTTTCGACGGCCGCTAAACCTGCCAGCTCCGCCACGCGTGCGAGCTTGTTTCTCGTCTCGCCAAGGGTTACAAGCGCCTTCAGACCGCTGAACCAAGGTTTAAGTTCCATATAGTCTGAGCCGCGGTCAAGTCCGCCAGCGATAAGCACGACTTTGTCCAGCGGGAACGACTTCAAACCTGTAATCGTCGCTACCGGATTCGTCGCCTTGGAATTGTTATAGAACGTTACGCCATTGCGCTCGCATACGAACTCAAGGCGATGTTCAACCCCGCGGAACGCGCGAAGCGGCTCTCGGAGCGATTCGATCGGCGTACCGATCGTAATCGCGGCAGCAATGGCTGCCATTGCATTCGCAGCATTGTGCTTGCCGGGAATGCCGAGTTCCGCTACAGGAAGGATCTCTATGGCAGATCCATTGCGATCACGATAGATGATCGTTCGAGTTACGTCATCAGCAGCTGCCGACACATCTCCGCCATTGAATTCAACTTCGACCGGATACGGCGGTTCTATGTACATGCCATACTCCAGTCGCTCGACTAACGAGAATGGAAACACTTGGCTCTTCACACGTGATGCTATCGCTCGGCATGTTGGATCATCCCAATTCAGAACAGCCGTATCTTCCGCCGTCTGATTCGCGAACAGCTTGCTCTTCGAAGCAACATAGTCTTCCATGCCGCCATGGTAGTCCAGATGCGTCTCTACGACGTTGAGGAGGAGCGCAACTCGCGGACGGAACCCTGTTGTGCCTTTCAACTGGAAGCTGCTAAGCTCTGCGACTATCGTATTGTCTGGCGTCGCTTGCTGAGCGGCTTCGCACAGAGGCGTCCCGATATTGCCTGCAACGATCGGCTGTTGACCTGCTGCTTCAAGCAGCTCGCCAATCCAAGTTGTCGTAGTCGTCTTGCCGTTGGAGCCTGTAATGCCGATCATTGGCGCCTGAGACAGATGGTATGCAACCTCTACCTCCGTAACGATCTCAACGCCGTGAGCCTCAGCTTGCTGAACAGGACTCGCGGTATAAGGAATGCCTGGGTTCTTAACCAGCAGCGCGGTGTCTGCCGTTACTAAATCTTCTGGATGGTAGCCGCAAATAACAGGGATGCCTAATGCCTCTAGCTCTGCTGCCTCCGGGCTTAATTCGCGCTCCTTCTTGTCGTTCACGACAACATTGGCGCCAAGCGCGTGAAACACTTTGGCAACGCTGACGCCGCTCCTCGCTAAGCCGAGCACGGCGACATGTTTATTGCGGTACATTGACGGATGATCCATAACAGTGACCTCTCTCTATTGTCAAATGCTGCTGCCAAGGTTAACCGGCTGTCGCCGTCCATAAAGTGGCGCAGTACGTTTCATTCCGGTGAAATTTTCAAGTCCAAATTGAATTATACCTGAAAACGGCTTCGCCGTCCTCCCGACAAGCGAAAGGACGGCGCTGCTATCAAACACGTTCCTAGCAATCAGATCGGTCTGTCTAGAAAGCCTTGCCGACAACAAGTCCGATGGCTGCCAGTATAAAACCGACAACCCAGAAAGTTGTCACCACTCGCCATTCCGACCAGCCGGACAGCTCGAAGTGATGATGAATCGGACTCATTTTGAACACGCGTTTGCCTCTAAGCTTGAATGAAGTGACCTGGATAATGACCGACAGCATCTCGAATACGAATACGCCGCCGACAATGATCAGAACAAGCTCCATCTTCGTCAGCATCGCGACTGCGGCAAGACCGCCGCCGATGCCAAGCGATCCTGCATCGCCCATGAATACCTTCGCAGGATGTGCGTTGAAGACGAGGAAGCCGAGCACTGCACCTACCATGGCTGCCGAGAACACGACCGACTCGTATTCGTTGACGCTCAGCGCGAGAATGGTGAATGCGCCGAACGCAATCGCGCTCGTACCAGCGAGCAGTCCGTCGAGTCCATCCGTAAAGTTAACGGAGTTGCTCGTAGCGAACATGATGATGACGACAAATGCATAATAGAACCAACCCAGATCGAACGACCAGTCCGTGCCCGGCACGCCGATCGAAGTATCGTGGCCCATCCGATGCAGCAGGATGCACACGACGATGCTGAACAACAGCTGGCCGGCGAGCTTCTGCTTGGCAGTGAGGCCAAGCGAGCGTTTGAATACGATTTTAATATAATCATCTAAGAAACCGACGAGTCCAAATCCGAGCGATGCGACGAGCAGCACCCAGAAGTCGTTTGTTTTATCCGCAAATTTCAGGAAGGCAAGCAGCAATGCCAGCATAATAATAATGCCGCCCATTGTCGGTGTGCCTTGCTTCTTCAAATGGCTTTGCGGGCCGTCCGTCCGAATCTGCTGCCCGAACTTCATGCGGCGCAGGAGCGGGATGAACAAAGGTCCCAATAGTACCGCTAGAAGAAAGGAAGCTCCGATTGTAAGCAAAATGACCTTGATGTCCATTGTTTCACCCCCTGTCAGTTCTCCAAAGCTTGGACAACTTGCTCCATACGCATGCCTCGCGACCCTTTGACAAGCACGAGATCATCGCTGCTAAGCTGTTCACGCAGCCAAGCCGTCAGCTCTTCTTTAGATTCGAAATGTCGAACGTCCTCTGCGCGGCCTGCCGCTGCGAATGCCGATGACGCTCCATCTGCAATATATTGCGCAAGCGTTCCCCATGTGAGCAGGGCATCCGCCTTTTCCGGCGTAACATAGGCACCGACGCCGCGATGCAGCTCTGCCTCTTCCGGTCCAAGCTCCAGCATATCCGAGAGTACAATCCATTTGCGGCGGTAGCCGCTTAGTTCTTCAACCAAGTCGATCGCTGCGCGGACTGCTGTTGGATTCGCATTGTATGCATCATTGAGCACTTTGGCGCCATTGAATGCTGTAACCGGCTGAATCCGCATGCCCGTCAGCGTTACCGATGCCAAACCTTCGCGAATTTGCTTAGCGGATACGCCGAACCGATGGGATACGGCAATGGCGGCAAGCGCATTGCTCACGTTGTGAGCGCCTGGAACGGGCAGAAACACACCTCGCAGCTGTTCCTGTTCCTCCGTTGAGAGCTGTGGAGATACAACATCGAACGTCGCGGAGTCCGCATTCAACGTAATGTTGGCTGCCGACCACAAGCAGTCGTCGGCGCTGCCGAATGGAACAAGCTTTGTCTGTTCCGGCAGTTCAATCGCAACAAGACGCTCACGAATGAGCGGTTCATCTCCGTTGAAGATTAATGCGCCGCCTGGACGAAGGCCCGAGGCAATCTCCAGCTTCGCTTCCGCTATGCCAGCGCGTGAGCCAAGCTGCAGCATATGCGCATCGCCAATATTCGTAATGATTGCCGCATCCGGCGAAGCGATGTTCGTCAACAGCTCAATCTCGCCGAAGTCGCTCATGCCCATCTCGAGCACGGCCGTCTCCGTGGATTCATCCAACTGAAGAAGCGTCAACGGAACGCCGATGTGATTGTTCAGATTGCCTTCTGTTTTATGCACGCGAAATGCGGTGCCAAGCACCGCTGCGGTCAAATCTTTCGTCGTTGTTTTGCCGTTGCTGCCCGTAATGCCGATGATGCGAACATTCAGCTGATCTCGGTAAGATGACGCCAGACGCTGAAGCGCTGACAGCGTGTCCGCTACAAGGATGAGCGGAGCGTCTTCAAGCTCCTCCGGCACCGGACAGCCTTCCTCCCACAACGAGGCTGCTGCGCCTGCTGCGAGTGTCTGCGCTGCGAATTCATGTCCGTCGAACCGTTCCCCGATAAGCGGTACATACAATTGTCCAGGCTGCACATCGCGGGAGTCCCGCGTAATGCCGCGAATGACAATGTTCGTATCCCGTTCCCCGTGCGCCAATGTTCCACCGCACATGTCGGCGACTTGACCCAAATTTCGTTTAATCACTTGTTCGTTCCCCTTATCGCTTCTTCCGCCACGATCCGATCATCGAACGTGAACGTTTCCCCGCCGATTAATTGATACGTTTCATGACCTTTCCCCGCAATCAATACTACATCGCCCGGGCTTGCCATTTCAACCGCTTTTTCAATCGCAGCGCGGCGATCCTCAATAAGCATGTAACGATCAGGAGCAACGTTATCTGACTTGAGTCCCGCTTCAATATCCAGCAGAATAGCCTGCGGATCTTCAAGACGCGGATTGTCGCTTGTAATCACACACACATCTGCGTACTGCGCTGCGATGCGGCCCATAATCGGACGTTTCGTTCGATCTCGATTGCCTCCGCAGCCGAAGACGCAGATGATGCGGCCTTCGGCGAACTCTGTGACTGTACGCAGTACGTTCTCCAAACCGTCCGGCGTGTGGGCGTAATCGACGATGACTGCGAATGACTGTCCCGCGTCTACCGACTCTACACGTCCTGGAACGCCGGGGAGCGCCTCCAGGCTGCGCTTGATCGTATCCAGCGAAATGCCTTCAAGCAGCGCCGCAGAAGTTGCGGCGAGCGCATTGTATACATTGAACTTGCCGACCATTCGAATGACGATGTCCGTGCTTCCGGCGAATGTATCCAGCTTGAAGGCCGTACCGCGGGACGAGATGCGAATGCCGCTGGCGCGCACGTCCGCATCGGATTCAATGCCGTATGTAATCGTCTCGGCAGCCGTTAATTTCGCAAAAATAGCAGATGCGGCATCATCGGCGTTCAGCACCGCATAGCTGCGTTCCTCTTCCGCTTCGCTGAACTCGTTGCCGAGTCTTGCGAACAGCAGTCCCTTCGCTGCTGCATACTGCTCCATCGTCTCATGGTAATCGAGATGATCTTGGGTTAAGTTCGTAAATACAGCAGTGCGGAACCGCGTACCAAGCACACGTCCTTGGTCCAAGGCATGCGAGGATACTTCCATTGCACAAATATCCACCTTCGAATCGGCCATATCGGACAGCATTCGCTGCAGCTCCAATGCGCCAGGCGTCGTGCCGGACATCGGTACTGTATTGCCTGCATAACGCGTCTCGATCGTACCGATGACGCCCGCATTCCTGCCTGCCTCCGTCATGATTCGTTCGATCAAGTACGTCGTCGTCGTTTTGCCGTTCGTACCCGTCACACCGATCAGACGAAGCTTACGGCTAGGATGATCATAGAAACGATCAGCAAGGATCGCCATTGCCGTCCGGCTGCTCTTCACAATCAGCTGCGGCAGCGGAATATCAAGCTTCCGCTCTACGATAAGCGCTGCCGCGCCATTCTCATAGGCGCTGGGCGCATAATCATGTCCATCGTCCTTGAAGCCGGGAACGCAAATGAACAGCGAGCCCGGCCCGGCTTTGCGCGAGTCGTTCTCAATTGCCGTTATCTCAACGCTGCCGTCACCTTCGAGGCGAGCAGCCGCAAGCCATCCTGCAATCTCATTCAATTTCATTGGTGCATCCCCCCATTCATTATTATTCCATTATGATCGATCTTGCCGGATTTTCAACCATCGGTTTCTTGCAATTCCTTCCTCGAGCAGCCGCAACGCTCTTACTATTCATGATTGTGACCATCTTCCGCTGCTTTAGGCAGATTCTCTTCGCTGCCTAGGTAGATGCGTATCGTCGAACCTTTCTCGACGCGCGAACCTGCCGACGGCGCTTGACGAATTACGGTCTGCCCGGTGCCTGCCGCACTTAAATTGAAGTTCATGTTGAGATCCTCGTACAAATCCGATACCGTCTTGCCTACGAGGTTCGGTACAGTAACAATTTTGTTCTCGGTGGGCTTATACTCTTTCTCAACCTGCTTCTCCCTTGGCGGAATACCTAAGTAATGAAGCGAGTCTTCAAGCATGTTGCGGACGATCGGCGCGGCAACGACGCCGCCGAATTGTATGCCCTGCGGGTTGTCAACCGCGAGGTAAATAACGATCTGCGGATCATCGGCAGGCGCGAAGCCAACGAACGACACGATATGCTCGTTCGGCGAGTAACGGCCGTTGATAACCTTTTGCGCCGTACCGGTCTTGCCGCCTACCCGATAGCCGTCGATAAAGGCATTGCCGCCCGTACCTTGCGCAACGACGGTCTCAAGCGCTTCTCTCACCTGCTTGGAGGTCGATTCACTAATGACTTGGCGTACGGCTTCCGGCTCGATCGATTCCACCGTCTCGCCTGTATCCGGATTGATCCAACCCTTGGCAATGTGCGGCTTATATAATGTACCCCCATTTATCGCTGCTGCAACAGCTGTTATCTGTTGAATCGGCGTAACGGACACCCCTTGACCGAATGCCGTCGTCGCCAGCTCGACAGGACCCACTTGGCTGAGCTTGAACAGGATACCATTTTCTTCGCCATTAATATCGATGCCCGTCTTCGTGCCGAAGCCGAAATTGCGGATATAATCGAACAACGTTTCTTTGCCAAGCCGCTGGCCTAGCGTTACAAACCCAGGGTTGCAAGAGTTCTGCACAACCTCAAGGAACGTCTGGCTGCCGTGTCCGCCTTTCTTCCAGCAGCGGAGCCTCGCGCCGCCTACTTCAACAGCGCCTGGGTCAAAGAACCGCTCGTTGAGCAGGTCAACCTTCTTCTCTTCGATGGCTGCTGCTAACGTAATGATTTTGAACGTTGAACCAGGCTCGTACGTCATCCATACCGGCAGATTGCGATCGTAAACTTCCTTCGCCACTTCCCGATATTGATCCGGCTGGAACGTTGGCCTGCTGGCCATCCCGAGCACTTCACCGTTGTTCGGATTCATGGCTATCGCGATAATATGGTCAGGATGCAGCTTCGCAACCGCTTGATCCATCTCTCGCTCCATAATCGTCTGAATCTGCTTGTCGAGCGTCAACTGAAGGCTAAGCCCGTCCTTCGGCGGATTGTACTGGTCCCCCGAACCAGGCATCAGGTTGCCTTTGGCATCCGACAGATAGGCGACGTTGCCCGGAATTCCTTTCAAATATTGATCGTATTTGGCCTCAACGCCTGTCAACCCTTGGTTATCGATACCGGTGAACCCAAGCACGTGCGCCGCAAGACTGCCATAAGGATAGAACCGTTTATTGTCCTCACCAATCATAATACCCGGTAATGCGAGCGCACGAACCTCTTGCGCCTTCTCCAGCGTCACTTTACGGCCTTGGGGCGTCAGCTTCACGATAGAGGCCTTCTTCTGAAGCAGCGGCAGCAGCTTCATCTCGGACATGCCAAGCACCGGCGCCAGCGTCCGTGCCGTCGCCGCCTTGTCCTTAATTTGGACAGGAACAGCCCAAATCGTTGGCGAGCTAATATTATAGGCCATACGCACACCATTGCGATCGAGTATTTCTCCGCGCTTCGCGGTGAACGGCACTTCCCGTCGCCAGGAATTTTCAGCCTTAGCAGCCAACTCCTCGCCTTTCATCAGCTGTACGTATGCCAAACGTCCGATCAGTCCGAAAAAAGCGATGATGCCGACAAGGAGCGCCGCAAACAGGCGTCTGCGCACCGTTACATTTGATACCTTCATTGATCTGCTTCCCCCTCCCGTCACGAGCGCCGCTGTCTCAAGGGGACAGACTGTACGCCGCTTACAGCCATCGTATTCGGGAGGCGCCGGCAATAGAACAAGCCCGCGCTCTACGAGCGCGGACTGGGAGATAAATCGAATCACGAGACTACGCACAAAGGCGCGGACTAATGGACGAATCTGCTGAGGAACTAATCTTGCGGTTCGCTGCTTGACGAATCCTTCGACTTGTCGTTTGCTGTTTTGTCATCCGTTGGATCCGAATAGGATTCCGGATCTTCCGGAGCGAGCACAAGCTTCAGAATGCGAATGCCGTTCTTCTTCTCGATCGACTGCGAGACAACGTAGCCTTCGCCTTCCGTTATTGTGCGCATGCCGAACAGCGTACTGACTTCCATCGCGTCACGCAGCGATAAACCTTTCAGATCAGGCACGGTCAGTTGATCCCGCTTCTCGGTTATCAAGTAAACTTTCTGAGAGAGCGGAACAACAGAGCCTGCTCGCGGAATTTGCTGCAGCACTTCCTTGCCCTTTCCTACCACTTTGGATACAAGCTCCAATCCTTCCAACTTAGAGTTGGCTGTAGCAGGCGGAGTTCCTACGAGATCGGGGACAGTGGCTGTAACGGCCTTCTTATCTCCTGCAGCCTCCGCCTTCAGCTGCGCTTCCTGTTCAGCCGTCAGCTGCGGCTTCACACCAAGTCGACGCAGGCTTTGCTGTACAATTTCCTTGAATACAGGCGCTGCCGCCGTACCGCCGCCTACATACTTATCGTTCGGCTCGTCAATAACGACGTAGACGAGAATCTTCGGATTGCCGACCGGCGCGAATCCGATGAACGAAACGACGAACTTATCATCTGAATAGCCACCTTTGCCATCTCTAAGCGTGTTGTCCCATTTCTGTGCTGTACCCGTCTTACCAGCGACACGATAACCTTCAATGTATGCGTTCTTACCCGTACCGATTTCTTTGTCGGAAACGACCTGCTCCAAATACTCGCTCACTTTGCGTGACGTTTCTTCCGAGATGACTTGACGCACAACCGTAGGTTTGCGTACCTCGACTTTACCTGTCACGGGATCTTCAATCTGCTTAATGATTTGCGGCTTCATCAGCTTGCCGCCATTCGCAACAGCAGATACGGCTGCAACCTGTTGAATTGGCGTTACGGATACGCCTTGGCCGAACGTTGCAGTTGCAATCTCACTTGCATAATGGAACTTGATCGAACCAACAAGCTCGC
The DNA here is from genome assembly GCF_033239625.1 of Paenibacillus sp. CCS19. Classification (NCBI taxonomy): domain Bacteria; kingdom Bacillati; phylum Bacillota; class Bacilli; order Caryophanales; family Paenibacillaceae; genus Paenibacillus; species Paenibacillus sp. CCS19. The sequence goes on along the minus strand of NZ_BTCK01000021.1, from coordinate 65,541 downwards.
CAGGAAGCTCAATACCCGTCTTTGCGCCAAAGCCGAAATTCGTAATATAGCTGCGAAGCTTCTCCTCACCGAGGCCCTCGTAACCAAGATGAACGAACGCGACGTTACTCGACCGTTTCAATCCTTCTAAGTAACTGATTTCACCCCAGCCGTCGCGCTTGATGTCCCGAATCGTTGCGTCTGCTACCCGAATGCGCCCAGACATATAGGTTGCATTCGGATTAAAGATACCTTCCTGCACAGCGCCTGCCAACGTAACAATCTTGAACGTCGATCCCGGCTCATAGAGAGAGCGAACCGCGTGGTTGTAGAATCCGGCTGGATCCTGCGTCGAATAAATATTCGGATTGGCAGATGGAAGATTGCCTAAACCTAAGATCTCCATCGTATTCGGATCGACCGCGATAGCTGTAATGCTTTTCGGCGTATACTTGTCGTACGCTTTCTGAATCGCTTGCTGAACATAGTTCTGAATCTCATTATCGATGGTGAGCATAATATTGCTGCCATCGCGCGCAGCCTTGTAATCAACTTGTCCACTGTCGAGTTGAATCCGGTTACCGTCCTTCTGATACTTTCGATAGCCGTCTTCGCCTCTGAGCGTACTGTCGAAGAAGGATTCCAAACCGTATTTGGCATTCCCGTCTTTGTCGACGTAACCTAACAGTTGTGATGCTAGTGTACCTTTGGGATAATAGCGTTTTGATTCGTTAATCAAATAAATGCCGACATCTACGCTGCGCGTCTCATCTTCGAGCTCCTGCTTGAACGCTGCGATCTTATCCCCAAGCGCAGTATCGATCTTCCACCCTTTCGGATGAATCTCGCGCTGCGCATACAGCTCATTCTTATCGTTCTTTGCGGTTGCAACCTTCCGCATGTCTGATTCATTCATCCCTAGTAATCCTGCTAGCTTGGTTATGACCTTGTCGGTAATGCCTAGTTTATTAAGCTGCTTCGGACTGACTGCAACAGTATACGCTCTACCATCCATCGCTAGTACGTTACCATTCCGGTCCATTATTTCACCGCGCTTGGCTGTTAGATGCTCAGAAGCTGACCAATAACTCTCTGCGTTCGACAGCCAGAAATCCGCCTTTACAACCTGGACCCAATAGAGTCTCCCAATGAGAATAACAAAAAAGAGGGTAATCAGCCCTCCGATTAAAAAAATGACTCGTAATCTTATTCTTCTGATCATTGCGCTCACCTAGTCTTTCAATGCAAGGTCCGTCTCGTCTTGGGGCTTCGTCACTTTGATCACATTGTCGTCTTCTGAATCACGGGTTTTAAAGCCAAGCTGCTTTTCCGCGGTATCAGCGATTCGCTTCGGATCCTTGAGCGTCTCGACCTGCTTCTGCAGCTCCTCGATTTCCGCATTCATCTTCGACTGCTCATTCGTCAACTGCATCACTTGGAATTTCATTTGATAGACTTCAGCGTAACGGAATATAACCGCTCCCATTACAAGCACGACCGCGATGATCGTGAACAAGTATAGCAGCTTCTCCTTCATCGGCAACGTACGCTTCACCACTACGGTTCGTCTTGTTTCACGGACAACCTGTCGCTGACGCTGCTCCTGCTGCTTTTTCTTCGGCTGCAAAGCCAGATTGCCATTCGTATAAGCCATGATGATCCCCCTCTCGTTAATGCGTCGCATAGCACGACTTCATGTATATGTTTTGGTGCATGATGTACGTTGTTGTTATTAACTCCATAGAAGGCTGGCAAGAGAGGCTATAGCTTCTCTGCCACCCTTAGCTTCGCAGACCGCGCGCGTGGATTCGCTTCCAGCTCCGCTTCGCTAGGCACGATCGGTTTACGATTAACCAGCTTAAGCGTTCCCTTACCACCGCATACGCACAGCGGAAAATCAGGCGGGCAGGTGCATTTCTCCACATACTTCGTGAACGTTTGCTTGCAAATGCGATCCTCCAGCGAATGGAACGTAATAACCGATGCCCGTCCGCCTGGCTTCAAACAGCGTATCGCCTGCTCCAGTGCATCCTCTTCCGCACCCAACTCATCGTTGACTGCAATACGCAGCGCTTGGAAAGTCCGTTTTGCCGGATGTCCACCCGTTCGGCGGGCAGCTGCCGGGATACCGGCCTTCACAAGTTCGACAAGCTCGCCTGTCGTCTCGATCGGCGCATTCGCTCTTGCCGCAATGATTTCTCTGGCGATTTTGCGAGCAAACTTCTCTTCGCCGTACTCAAGCAGAACGCGGGCAATATCCCGCTCATCCCAAGTGTTCACGATGTCGCCTGCAGTGAGCGCGATCCCGCGATCCATCCGCATATCTAGCGGCGCGTCATGATTATAGCTGAAGCCGCGTTCCGCTTCGTCAAGCTGCGGGCTGGATACGCCAAGGTCGAACAAAATACCGTCAACCTGTGGAATACCGTCCTTCTCCGGCACGCCGCACTCGCGCAAACGCTGTTCGAGATAACGGAAATTACTCTTCACCAACGTTACCTGCTCCATGTATGGCGCAAGTCTGACACGTGCGTTATCGTGCGCCCAATCATCCTGATCGAAGGCGATCAACCTTCCACCCTTACCTAGCTTAGCTGCAATGCCAGAGCTATGACCCGCTCCTCCGAGCGTACAGTCGACATAAATGCCATCCGGTTTCACGGCTAATCCTTCAATCGCTTCGTCCATGAGCACTGTTACATGTTGAAACACACGGTCAACCTCCCATTCCTGCTGTCGATTCTAGCTGTCTCTACTTATCAGAAGTTAATATCAAAATCAACCAGCTTCTCTGCAATTTCGTTAAAGGCTTGTTCAGACTGCTCGTAATAGCCTGCCCACGTCTCTTTACTCCAAATCTCTACTCGGCTGGATACGCCAAGTACCATGCATTCCTTGTCCAGCTTGGCATATTCGCACAAATGCTTCGGCAAATTTACCCTTCCCTGTTTGTCCAACTCGCATTCGGTTGCACCTGAGAAGAAAAACCGAGTGAAAGCACGCGCATCCGACTTCATAAGAGGAAGCGCCTTAAGCTTCTGCTCCAGAACGCTCCACTCGCTCATCGGATAAATAAATAAGCAATTATCCAAGCCACGCGTAACAATGAAAGTGTCGCCTAGCGCTTCACGGAATTTGGATGGGATGGTCAGACGGCCTTTGTCATCGATGCTATGCTGATGCTCGCCCATGAACACGTCCGCCCCACTCCTTCCCCTTTTTCCTCCACTACGCCCCACTTTTCTCCACTAAGTCACACTTATTCGCCACCTAAAATAAAAATCCTTCTACTTACCAACGATTATTAAAATAATTTTATGATATAAATTATCGCGTTCACCGCCTCACAAAGCCCGTCATTATGGGCTTTCTCCCCACTTTCACGTTCATACAAACAAAAAAAAGCGGTTGTGCAGGCCAAATCCTGCACAACCGCTTCCTATTCAGCTGACACGCACCGCAGCCGCCCCACTCTGCTCCACTTTCAGCGAGTATCGCTTCAGGAGGGAGTTCCCCCACTTGCTCCCACTTTCAACACTTCCCCCGAAAATGTCATGTACTGATTCGGGATTAAGAGTGGTAAATTCGCTCCTATCGTTCATAATTCCCCTTTATAAACTCATCTAAATGCGGGATAACCACACTTAATTCCGTTCTGATATCGAATTAATGATTCGACGTCTGCGTTAAGCGTGGTAGAACCACACCTAAACCCCTTTACCCCCCTACACTTTCATTTAAGTGCAGCAAGGCCACACCTAAACTCGCTTCAACTCTCCTCAATTGCATTTAATTAAGGCAAAGTCACACTTAGTAACAAAAAAAGGTTGAACAGGTCCATCACCTGTTCAACCTTTCACTCCAAGGCGGCTAATGCATGATTAGCCGCCCCACTCTCTCCCACTTCCAGGCGAAGCGCATTCTTCAAGCGCAGCCACCAAGTTTCCCACCCAACGATGAGCGGTTGCGAATCCTGCTCTGCTACAAAATGTTGTGATTGCGGTAAACGAAGCATGGGAATTGTTCCGGAGAAGCGAAGCATATGCTTCCGATGCAGCTTTTCTCCGAAAAGCTTTTAAGCGTTCGCCTTTGTATCCGGATTGTTACCTTTTCTGATCTTATGCAATCAGAACAATCTGGATACAACAGCGATCGTAGGAACATTCCCATGCGGAGTGCCCCGCGCGTTAGCCTACATTACTCGTGCGAAGTCCAGCTCTCCAGATAAGCCTTCTGCTCATCGCTCAACGTATCAATACCAATGCCCAGCGCTTCAAGCTTCAGTCGTGCCACCTGCTCGTCGAGCTCATAAGGCACGTTCGCGACTGCACGCCCGATCGCTTCGTAATTCTCATTCACATGGCGCAGTGCCACCGCTTGCAGCGCGAAAGTCATATCCATAATTTCCGCTGGATGTCCGTCGCCTGCTGCAAGGTTGACCAGACGGCCTTCTGCCAGCAGATAAATGCTGCGTCCGTCCTTCAACTGATACTCCTCGATGTTGCGGCGTACCGTGCGAATATTCGACGAACGTTCTGCCAACTCCGGTTTGTTGACTTCGATATCGAAGTGTCCAGCGTTGGATAGAATCGCACCGTTCTTCATCACATCGTAGTGCTCGCCGCGGATAACGTCTCGGTTGCCCGTTACCGTTACGAAGATATCGCCGACTCGCGCAGCGTCCATCATCGACATAACGGCAAAACCGTCCATGTAAGCTTCCACTGCTTTGATCGCATCGATCTCGGTTACGATGACGTTCGCGCCAAGCCCTTTGGCACGCATCGCAACGCCTTTACCGCACCAGCCATAGCCAACAACAACAACCGTCTTGCCCGCAACGACAAGGTTCGTTGTCCGATTGATGCCGTCGAATACCGATTGGCCTGTTCCGTAACGGTTGTCGAACAAGTGCTTGCAATAGGCATCGTTAACCGCAACCATCGGGAATTTCAGCGCACCTTGCTTTTCGAGTGCTTTCAAGCGGATGATGCCCGTCGTCGTCTCTTCTGCGCCGCCGCGAATCGTCGACAGCAAATCCTGACGCTCCGAGTGGAGAATCGTAACAAGGTCGCCGCCGTCATCGATAATAAGATCCGGCTTCGTTTCGAGCGCTTTGATCATCAGCTCTTTATATTCCTTCGGCTCTGGGTTGTACTTCGCGAATACGGTGATGCCGTCTTCTACCAGCGCTGCGCATACATCGTCCTGCGTAGACAACGGATTGCTGCCTGTAATCGTAACTTCAGCGCCGCCGGCTTTAACAACCTTCGCAAGATAAGCCGTCTTCGCTTCCAAGTGAAGCGCGATTGTAACCTTCAGCCCTTTGAACGGCTGGTCTTGCTCGAATTGCTCGCGAATACGGTTCAACACTGGCATATGGGCGCTGACCCAATCAATCTTCAGATGGCCCTCCGGCGCCAGTGACATATCGGCTACGATGCTCGTTTGCTTCGAATCTGTACTCATGTTCATCTCAACCTTTCTGTAATTAGGTGTTCAAAAAGTTCGGTTTTCAGCACCGACGGACTTTTTGAACTACATTTACAAATAAATAACGCGATGTCCGCCGTTCGGATCATACGGCAGCTCCAGCAGACGCTGCAGCCAGTCTAATCCGTACCGGTTCCAATAAGCTGTCATATTCAAGGCGCGCTCCTGCGGTTTGCCCGCCGGCCATATCGCGAGGCCAATCCGCTCCCAATGGCGAAGGGACGCATCATGGCTTTTACGGAACGCGTCGGCTGTCTTCGACTCCAAATAGCTAATTTGTTCAACGATTTTGCTCATATTCGTCTGTCCCAGCTTCTCTAGTCCAGCCTGCACCTCTGCAGCAAGCGCCACTAGCGGCGTGTACAGCTGCTCGAACTGCTCCTTCGCATGACCGAACTTCGCAGCGATGTCGTATCTGTCCTGCGCAGAGAGCCACGCCTGTTTCTTCTCCTCGAAGCGTGCAACGACGTCATCGAATGTGAGCTCATACTTCAACATATGTTTGGCAATCGTTCCCTCGACTAAGGTAAACGACATGCGGGGTGCAAGGATAGGCATTTCCATTCCAAAATGGCGGAAAGCTTCCCCCAACTGCGCCCAATAAGCGATCTCGCCTGGTCCAAGGACAGCCGCAAGCACCGGCAGCACGTAATCCTGCATGATCGGACGCGTCAGTACGTTGTTGCTGAGCTGCTCGGGTTTCGTTTCTGCGATGTTAACCATTTGTTCCCGGCTCCAACTCGACTCGCCTTTGCGGTCCGTAAAGCCATCGCCATCTTCGCGCTTATACAGCAATACGCGCTCATTCTTCATGCCGAACTCGTCATTCTCCTGACGGAACAAGAACAAGTTCGCACAACCAGGCGTATAAGAGGCCTGCGCCCGATAGCCGAGCTCAGTCAGTCTTGCCGATGCAGTGCTGTAAGCATGCCCAAGCGGCTCTTGCTCGCTAAGGATGCGACAGAACATCGGCGCTTCAATCGCTCTTAGCTGCTTGTCATCCGCATCCATCAGGACAAGTCCTTCACTGCCGAACAGCATCATAATGAGATATGCGAACGAGTCGCTTAACGTGCTGCTGCTTGCCGAGATCGAACGAAGCTTGTCCAGAAGCCCCTCTTTGAACTCGGAGCCCGGAAGCGAAGCAGCAAGCTCTTCAATCGCAGCTTCCCAGGTTTCCGATGATACTGGCGTCCGACTAACCGATGTGCGCGGTCCATCGGGTCTTGCAATCGACAGCTTGCGCAGTCCCTGATCCGTAACTGCCATCACATGATTGGCTTCATCCCAATCATGGTCTTCACCGGCAATCCAGAACACGGGTACGACCGTTCGTCCAAGGACGGATGAAGCATGTTTAGCTGCAGACAGAACCGATATCGCTTTATGGATCACCAGCAGCGGACCTGTCCATAATCCAGCCTGCTGACCGCCAACCACGACTAGCGCTCCTTCGCCAAGCGCATCGATATTCGATGCCACTTCCGAAGTTATACCAAACCGAGAATTGTAAGCACGAAGCACCCCTGCGATATCTGAGGCTGAAACACGCTTGCTGGCGGAGCGATCAAGATATTGCGCACGACTGCGCCACGCTTCGTCCGAGGACGGATGGCCGCTGTGAAAGAGCTCGCCAAGACGTTGATCCGATTGCTGTGCATAAGCTTCACTCAACGGCTGGGAAGCCGGAAGCTCATAAAATTCAGTAGATGTCATATCCCATTTCAACCTCGATCCGCATCATATTCAGCAGCCCGTTAGAACCACACTGTATGCTTAAAGTCATCATGAATGTACGATGTTAAAAGTTAACTTATTCATTGTACACAATGGAGCCTTGAAGCGTCAAAGCTCATAAATCGGTATGAACGAAAAAAAGCCAGCCGGCACGTATGCCGGATGACTTTATACACAAAGTGATAAGACTACATCGGAAGCAGCAGCACCTTGCCGATTCCGATAAACATAAACAGCACATACAATACGCTCATGAACAGAAAGCCGATTCGCCATACCGCTCGAAACACTTTCTTCGTATCCACTGCTCCGCGTTTGCGGAATTGAATATTGCCGATGAAACCGCCAAGCAGCAGCAGAACAAGAACGATCAAGTAGAAGCCGAAAGTGCCTCCTAATCCGAAAACTTTGTCAAACAAAACAGCTACGCAGCCAACCAGAAGTGCAGTCGTCACATCCATCGCCAGCATGAAGGCTTTCTTCTTATCGTTAGTTAGAGATCCATAGCCCCAATAAATGAGAGCGAACGGAATGACTGGTATGACTGCAAGGAATGCATAAATAAGCCGAACGCTTTCCCATAACCACATACCCGCCGCCTCCTTCTATGTGCAGTATTATTTCATCGCTTGCACCAGCTGCACGACCGAGGCATTCACCGGTGCCTCTAGACCATACTGTGCCGCTAAACGGCAAACACTGCCGTTGATCCATTCAATCTCCGTCTGCCGCCCTGCCCGAACGTCGGCGAGCATGGACGATATGTTACCTGCTGTCCGCTCGCACACCTGCAGCACCTGCTGCCAGCGATCCTCATCGCCTGTCATCCCTGCAGCAGCGAGCACTCGAACAGTCTCCTCGAACAGCGATCGCATAAGCGAAGCACGACGAGGATGCTGCGGAAGTTCACCGTTTCGAACATCAAACAGTGCGGTAAGCGGATTAATTACAGCATTAACGAGCAATTTTTGATAAATACGATTATTCATCTCTTTCGACAACTCAGACGTAATTCCTGCTGATGAAAACGTATTCAATAACATTTTATGCCTTATTTCTTGCTCAGACTGCTTCATTCGTTCCATTTGCTCGTCATTGCTCGCTGATTTTCGTCCCATCTCCCCCACTGGATCCCCGAATGCAATGATTCCATCACCGGTATGTTCAACCGTTCTCGGTCCATGACGGAGCGCACCTTCGGTCGTAACGGCTGTAAGCACATTGGCATTCGGAACTGCCTGCAGCAGCTTATCGACATGTCCGACCCCGTTCTGCAATCCAATAACGAGCGTATCCGGACCAGCCAGCTTACCGATCTGTTCGAGAAGATCGACTGTTAACTGCGTTTGTTTGACGGCGATGAGTATGGCATGATTCGTCTTAGTCTCCCCCTCCACTGACTGAACAGCTGCGCGGCTGCAATCATGCAAAGGGAATGCATTCACGTCTGCAACTTGAATCATGCCTTGACTCACCAGTTCAATTCCATCATCCATGAGACGTTCTGCCTGCTCGGCTGTTCGCGTCCATATCGTCACAAGGTGACCGGCCAATGCTAGTCTTGCTCCATACAACAGTCCAATCGCGCCGCCGCCTACAATATCAAATCTCATCATTCACACACTTCCTTCTATTCAAATGAGATGAATGAACGGACACCGAATGGTTGTCCAACTACCAGCCCTTCCATTCCAACATCCCAGCGTATACTAACTGCAGCCAGCTTTATTTGAATTTTAACGCAAAAACGCCCTCCGCATCTACTCATGCGAGGGCGTCTGCTATAGTTGTTCCATTCGGTTATTCAATGCGCTCCAAGTTGCCGTTGGCATCCATTTTGAACCGAGGCTTTAATTCATCCTCTTCATTCAGCACTGCTAGTCTGCGAGCTCGATCCATAATTTGAATCAACGTCTTGTAGTCATCGTTAACGGTCCGATAATCCGTCTGTGCATTCGTGACTTCACTATTAAGTCGGTGATTCTCGGCCCGCAATTCAGATAGTTCTTCTTCGCGATCGAGCAAATCTTTCTCCAACAGCTTCACTTGGCGCTGCAGCTCTTGATATGCGCCTCGCCATTGCCGCAAGAAGCGGATTATACCGTCTATCGTAATGCTTTCCTCAGAGATTACATCCTGCTTGAATGACTTCGTGTCCTCGTCCACAATAGAAAGGGACGATACATGCGGTGCGGCAGCAACAGAAGACGATTGTTTCTTCAAATAATTACGCTTCTGTCTATGCTGTTTAGCAATTTGAATTGCTTCCTCGTACCGTTTGCGAACACAGCTGTTCCAACGGAACCCGCATGCTGCAGAGGTTCTTCCGATCCGCTCTCCGACCTCTTCAAAGGCAGCAAGTTGCGTACTGCCCTCTCGAATATGCCGCAGCGTTACCTCCGCAAGAATGATGTCGTCGTCTGGACTCCATGCATCTTGTCTGACTGCTGTCATGCTACCCAAACCTCCTAACGTTAAAGGCGCTTAGTTATCTCTATGCCCTTGGTAGATTTCATAGAATCTATCGGATACTAATTTATATATCCATTTTTTTATAAGCTCATACATGTTCGGTATCGATTGTGTGCAAACTAGTGGTGCAAGTTGCCCAAACGATGAAGATGAGACGTCTGTCAATGTCCTACTCTAGGCGTAGAGGCGTTTCATTCCAGACAATCCATGCCAAGGGAATACGTTTAACTAAATCCTTGCATGGATTTGTAAAAAGTTTTCTGGTTTGTCACTGATTCAGGTTTACACTGCTTGTACGTAACGTTATAATTGGCAATAGAAAAAAAGGTCGAATCGAAGAGAGGGGGATGGAGAATGGCACGCATGTTTCGCGTTCTGGGCTTTTGGTGTTTCGTCATCGGCCTGATGTCGTTTGCAGGGGACATGACCGAAATGTCGCTCTTGTTCTTCATGCAAGCCGCCGCGTTCATCTTACTCGGCTATTTGAACTTCTCGGAACGTACATACATACTCATGTTCTGGGGCTACATGGTATTCTCGTTTGTCGGTTTCAGCTACTGGACCGTATTTAAGATGGGTCTCCCATTCTAATACACTTCAAGCGATCGATACCGCAAGACAGCAAACAACCGGAATCATACCGATTCCGGTTGTTTTTGTATGCGCTGTATTCGAAAATCACCTTTAGTCAACACGATAATCTTGAACGTTTCGCTCATGCCGTCTGATAACAGCAACTGCCGGATCGCACGATTACGTTTGGCTGTCTCGCTGAACGGATCGCGGTCATGATGGCTGCGCAGCAGATCGAGAATGCCTTGATCGATCAGAAATTGCAATTGCGTCGTCTCGATCTCAGTCCTCCACCCTGCACGCTCCGCCGCCCTCCGCAATGCCGTGAAGTTAACATGCGCAGTAATATCCTGCTCTCCCGGTACAAGGAATGGATCATCATGCGCCATATGCTGCTTATAACAGAGCAGCGTACCGTTCATCCGATGAATCGCGCGATATTCTTCCGCATGATGACCATAATCGATTAAGAACAACATGCCGCTGCGTACGATTCCACCGAGCATCGCAAGCCACTGCTCCGCGGCAAGATTCACTTCCGTTTCCTGCCCCTCCGCTATCCTCGTACCGTCAGCTTCGATGGAATGCGCAATCGCATTCGACGACAGCGGCATATACGCCCACTTGAATAACGGGCCATCGTCCGTCACCACATAGCTTACGCCTAGCTCTATCAGCTTCCCTTGGCGTCGAACGACCCGATGGACAGGCATGGCATCAATAAGTTCGTTCGCTGCGATAATAATAGTAGAATCTACTGCCGCAGCACGAAGAGCTTCAACTGCGTCGCTGGAGCTGAAGTAGCTTATTGAACGCACCTTGTCCTGGCTTTCCATTAGCTTCATGTCCTCGATCCGCTGTCGAGCTGCTTCCAGGTGAAGCGGATGGTCGTCAACAAGATGGTAATCCAATCGCTGCATCCACGCCGAATGCTCGTTTCCCCAAGCCTCCAGCATTTGAGCGCTCATCGCTCCCGCTCCTGCTCCCCATTCGGCGATCACAAATCTGCCTTCATTCTGCACTGCGGCACCGTGGATGTAACGGGCCATCATCATACCCATCATGCCGCCGATTGCCCCACTCGTGTAGAAATCGCCTTGTCGGCCCGTGCGAACACTGCCGCTTCGATAATAGCCATCCTGTTCGTCATACAAACACAGCTCCATATACCGACTGAAAGAGATCGCCTTGCAAGGCGTGCCTTGAGCCGTCTCTGCTTGTATACCTTCCGTCTCTATTATGTCTGCAATTCGACTGCTAAATCGATGCATCCGCATTTCCATTCCTCTGCCACTCCTTAGCCTGATTGAGATATAATAGGAGAGATGACCGCATACAGTAATGCTAGGCTTGACTACATTCGCTGACGCTATGGATAAGGAGGAAACTAGCATGATCGCCTGGATTCGGCGTACGAGCATAGCCGCCCTTACAGCTGCTCTCCTCTTGTTCGAGACGGTCGGTACAGCCTCCGCCCTTACCCCTGATGATATAGAGATTCAACAGCTGCTGGAGAAAAGCCTGTCCGTTGTTGAAATCGATAAAGAAATAGCGCGAGTGCAGCAGGAGCAGACGAAGCAAGAATCCCTTCTCTCCACAACGCAAACTCGCATCGATCATCAGGAGCAGCAGCTTGCCGAACAGCGCGAAGAGACAGGACGAATTCTCCGCTCCTATTACATGGGCGAACGAGACTGGCTGCTTAAGGCGCTTCTCTCCTTCCATTCTTTGCAAGATTGGCTGAAGCTGCTGGACTATATCGACATTATTTTCTCAAGGGATCGTACGTTAATGACGCAATACGCAGAGCAGGCCCGCTTGCTGCGGCAAGAATACGAGGAGCAATCCGAGCAGCAGCGCAAGCTGCATCAAGTAGAAGAGGATTTGTTGAAACAGCGTGATCGTGTCGCTCAACTGCAGAAGGAGATGAACATTACGCTGGAGGGAAGGTCCGATGCAGACAAGCTCAGACTGCTGATGAACGAGCTCAACACCTATTGGAACAATGTTGGCGTACGCGAGGTTCGCACCTATTTCCAAGCATTGTCCGATGCGATGAATCATTTGCCGGAATGGGCACAGAACAACAAAGATTATCTGGAGATCAACGGCTTCAACTACAAGCTGCGCATTCCAGAGGATTCGCTTAATGATTTTCTCCGTGAGCAAAATGATCTGTTCAACGTCTTCGCGTTTCAATTTAAAAATGGACAAGTGACAGCCAGCGGCTCGCGCGACGGCATCTCCATTGAGGTGACAGGCTCTTATACCGTCGAGTCCAAGCCCAAAAATCATATCCAATTTCATATCGTTTCGCTCAAATTCAACGGCATTCCGCTGCCTGATACGACAAGAAAGGAGCTGGAAGAAACGTTCGATCTCAGCTTCTATCCGCAGCAGATTCTGAAGTTTCTAACGGCGAAAGACGTCGCGATCGACGACGGCGAGCTTGTCGTATCGCTGGCAGTCCAATTCTAGCTCTCATAACGATACGATATAAATTTATGAACGAAAGCTGTCATTCCATCGATCTGCTAATTCATCCAGCCAGCTGTCCGATTGACGAAGCTCATTCCAGACTCGGTCCCAGTTCGCCAGTCGAATCGGCCACTGCGGATCAAACGTTTGGCTGGATACGGCGTCCAACTGCTTCAACCAGACGAAATCCGCCAGATTGTTCATCTCGAAATCCATGGTACTTTGTTCACGCGCTGCATAAAGCGGCTTAAGCGAAGGGAGCAGCCGGTATCGATCATACGCTGCCTGCTGCTCGTCTTCTCCAGCCATCATCTTCAGCCACAATGATACAGCTTCATCTTTCGCGCGGCTGTGCGAGAATACGACGAAGCTCCTGCCTCCATACCAGCCATTGGGATAACCGATTGCCAGCTTCGAACGCCTCTCCAGCGTCATTGCCTGCAGCTCAGACCATTGCATAACGGCTGACAGCAGCTCACCTGCTGCAAGCTTCTCCGCATTGTCCTTGTCACTTGCCAGGCTTACCGCAAACGTTAAACCTTGACCTTCTGCAAGAAAGGATAACCGTTCCTTCAGTTCGGTTTCAAATGGTTGAAGAAGCTCTGTGCGCTCCTTCGAAGGGAATGAAGCCAGCCATACAAGCAATTGACGAGCATCTGTTGGATCTAATCGCACCAGCGGCACATCCTGTACCTCGGCCCCTTCAGAGGCTGCTAAATCAGCGAATGAGCTCCAATCCGGCGGAATCGTCCCTCCCGTAAGCTGATCCAATAATGATCTGCTCCACGCGACTACCAACGGGTCAGCATCCTTCGGCAGCCCCCACCAGTAATTATTCCAATTGAGCGGCTCGAGCAGTCCGCTCAGCCATTCCCCAGGCATCGCTGCGACCAGCGAGTCGAGCGGCTTCAGATAGCCGAGCACTGCAAATTCCTTCACCCATCCGTTATCCATTAGCGCGATATCCGGCCCGATGCCAAGCTGCGCATCGCTCTTCAAGCTGTCGTATGCCAGTTCGGGGTTCACATTCCGCAGCTCGACGACAATGTTCGGGTGCTCCTCCATAAAGCGAGACGTTGCTTCCAGCATGTCATTAAATTCATTGTCTAGAATGGAAACGCTTACGATAATGTGCTGCAAATCGTCACCTGCTTGGCCTGCGGGCAGCGGTGTGACAGTTTCGCCGCGTTTAGTCGATGGCGAGGAGCTTCCATTCGGCAAATTGACCAGCGATAGGAACACGACAATAACAGCCGCTAAAGAACCCGTCAGCAGCAGCAGTGTTGATTTACGATATACCACAGCACATTTTCCTTCCTTTCCAAATGCAGGTATAGTTCTATCATATCAAATGCGCTGATGCATTGTCTTCCACTACTTTATGACTTTCCTCCTACACATCACCGAAACATAATAAAAAGACGGACGCCGCTGCGTCCGTCTTCGATATCCATATCGTCCTTTAAAGCAAATCTGCCGCGAGCTGCGCCAGCTTCGATCGCTCGCCTTTCTCCAGCGTAATATGCCCGCTGGAACTCTCGCCCTTGAATCGCTCAACGATATGCGTCAATCCGTTACTGATGGAATCCAGATAAGGATGATCGATCTGCTCCGGATCGCCCATCAGCACGATCTTGCTGCCTTCACCGACGCGCGAGACGATGGTCTTCACCTCGTGCTTCGTTAAGTTTTGCGCTTCATCGATAATGATGAATTGCCCTGGGATCGACCGGCCGCGAATATAGGTAAGTGCTTCGACCTGAATGCTGCCGAGTCCCATTAATATTTTATCAATATCGCCGCTCTTCTTCGTATCGAATAAGTACTCCAGGTTATCATAGATCGGCTGCATCCACGGACGCAGCTTCTCCTCCTTCTCCCCGGGCAAATACCCGATATCCTTGCCCATTGGCACGACTGGCCGGGCGATAAGCAGCTTCTTGTACTTATGTTCATCTTCAACCTTCAATAGGCCTGCTGCGAGCGCCAGCAGCGTTTTGCCGGTACCGGCCTTGCCGGTCAATGTGACGAGCGGAATGTCATCGTTGAGCAAAAGCTCAAGCGCCATTCGCTGCTGCGCGTTGCGCGCCGTAATCCCCCACACCGCATCATTGCTCAGATAAAGCGGCTCCAGCCTCACCCCATCCTGACTTACCTTAAGCAGCGCTGACTTCGAAGTTCCCATTTCATCCCGCAGGATGATAAACTCATTCGGATAGAGCTTCAACGACAAGTTCATGCTTTTTACAGACAGAAACCGGTACGTGTAGAACTCATCAATGACAGAAGGATGTACATGGAGTGTAGAGTAGCCGGCGTATAAATCCGTTGCAGAAACCGTTCGGTCGGACAAATAATCTTGCGCAGCCAAGCCGAGCACATCAGCCTTGATTCGGACAAGAACGTCTTTGCTCACGAGCACGGTCCTTACGTTCGACCCTTTCTCCTGCTCCTCCATATCATAATTAAGCGCCACTGCGAGAATCCGGTTGTCGTTGGTCATTTCGCCGAACATTTCTTGAACGCGGACGAAGCTTCGATGGTTTAATTCCACCTTCAGCAGCCCGCCGTTCTTCAGCACAATGCCCTCGTGCAAGTGTCCCTGCTCCCTCATGCTGTCAAGGAGGCGTGAGACCGAACGTGCGTTGCGGCCCAACTCGTCTGCAAGCCGCTTTTTGGAGTCGATTTCCTCGAGTACTATCGCCGGTATGATGACCTCATTGTCGTCGAATGCGAAGATGGCTTGCGGATCGTGGAGCAGCACATTCGTATCGAGCACGAAAATTTTTTTCATCGCGGACCCTCCTGGCGCCGAAATCGATCTGGTGACGAAAGGCATACATAACCATATTCAGCTTCGGGCAAACTATGCAGCGACGACAAAAGTGAATTGTGAAAGGTCTGGTGGCGATATGCGCACACTTCTGGGTTGTCTTGCGTCTGCTACCGTGCTATGCCTGCTGACTGCAGGGTGCGGCACCGTGGCGCGCAATGAGACATCACCCTCTCCTCAGAATAATCCAAATGTAAGGGCACAGCAGACAGAACCAAGAGCCAAGCCAATTACCGATAGCAAAGCCGTTGCGAAGCATCTGGAATCGTTAGCAATGGGTATTCCAGGCGTTCATAATGCGCATTGCGTCATTGCCGGCAACGTTGCAGTCGTCGGTATTGATGTGGACTCGAAGCTGGAGCGCTCACGCATCGGTACGATCAAATATTCGGTTGCCGAAGCGTTCCGCAAAGATCCATACGGTGTCAATGCAGTCGTAACCGCTGACATGGACCTATCCGAACGGCTGAAGGAGATTGGCGCAGATATACGTAATGGCCGGCCGATCCAAGGCTTTTCCGAGGAGATGGCGGATATCATCGGTCGCATCGTTCCGCAGCTGCCGCGCGATACGATGCCCAAGGATGAACATACCGAAAGCATCAAGCAAGCGCCGAGAATGAATGAGAAATCGCTCAATCATGATGCTCGGAGATGAGCGACAGCAAGATGTTAAGAACATGTGAAGACCAAATGAGTACACAAAAAGCCTAGCGATAATCGCTAGGCTTTCTTCATGACAGAAGACCATACTTGTCCTTCCATCGTATTCACATTGAGTTCAAGGCGGCATGCTGGTGCTAATGGTACGCCATTCAAAGATATCGTAGCAATCTTGGATGTTGCTCGGATAAGTTCGGTCATCCGCATGACCTCCTTGGCTATGGCGTCTACTGCGTATTCCCATTATAACACAGCTTATACGCTTCGTACTACTCCTGTGCAGACAATTGGGCTCTAAGCGATTGGCGGGTATCCGCCAAGCTCTGTTCATCCGCATAAACGTATGGGCTGATCCATTTGCCTTCCAGAGGTTTAAACTCGACGTCAGCTCGCGAGAGACCGAAATAGGTGAACATCAATTGGTGGATTTCCGATTCAGGAATGTCAGTCTTCATGTTGCCGCCTACTGCTTTGATGACCGAACCAAGCTTCGTTGCCCCTCCCAGCGATTTCAGGCGATCGACAATTTCCCCGAGCACTTCGCCTTGACGGCGATTGCGGTCGAAGTCGCTCGACATATTCTTGCCATCATTCGATTTGCGATAGCGAACGAAGTCAAGCGCATCTTCGCCGTTAAGCTCTTGACGGCCCTTCTTCAGATCAATATTCGTACCGTCCGCATTATCGACATAATGCATGTCCATATCGACGTCAACCTCGACTCCGCCCAGGGCGTCAACAACGTCCGCAAAGCCCTGGAAGTTAATAATCGATGCATACTTGATATCGACGCCGAAGTAGCGGCCGAACATTTTCTTCATGTCGCCGAGCGCCATCAACTTTGCCTGATCTTTATCCTTCGTCGTCTTTAACGCTTTATGATAGAAGTTGGAATAATAGCTGTTTGCCTTGTGCTTCGCATAACCGGACTGTTCGATCCGAGTATCGCGCGGCACGGTTACAACCGTTACTTTCTTCGTATCCGGATTCATTGCAGCGATCATAATAACGTCCGTATTCATCGTCCCGGTCGCTTCACGCGAATCGAGTCCAAGCAGCAGGATGGCTGTCGGCTTTACTTTCACCGACTCTTCGGCTGGAACCTCTACCGCCTTGTCCGATGGCAGCGATACCTTCTTAATAGCTTCGTCAGCCTTGAAGAATAAATCGACTACAAACCATCCGACCAACAGAACGGCTGCGAGAATAAGCATGCCGATAATTCTGCCCCAACGAACGCGCTTCCTCGGCTTAACCGCCTTACTTGTCTTATACGTCTGCTTCTGGATGCCTGATTTGGACAACCCTTTGCCCGAGCGGGGCGGCAGCGGCGTATTGGAATCCATCGTAATCACCTTCTGTTCATGTGTCTTTCATGATTGACAGCGATCATTATAGACATCATTCACCAGCTGGTCTGCCGCCTCACGATCGAAGAAAAACAGCTTCGTGCCGCCTTCCTCTTTCTCGATGCGCACATACACCATCGTCGCATCTTCGGAAGTCACAATGACCTTGTTAACGCCGTGATCCTCCCGAAGCACTTGCAGGAAAAAATCGCGTGTATCGAGCGCGGCCTCGTCATCGGGCCGCGCCGCTGCCACACGTTCGATTTGCAGCCAATTGAAGAGAGCATCGTCCAGCTTCATCTGACCTCATCGCTCCTCGCCTATATCACGCTAATGGTTACCGGCTGGAATCTGTCTTCACATCTCCGCTGCGCTTGTTGCGCAGCTTGTCATACAACTGACGCCCGCGAAGCATCATCATCATGATGATCGCCACTGCCATGCATTGAATGATCGGCAGCTTATCGACCTGAAGAATGTACAATACGAACGCTCCAATCGCCATGACGAGGTGTGCAAGTACTTCCTTGAGGATCGGCAGTCGCTTGACTCGAAACACCGCATTGAAGATGTAAATGATGCACGCCAATATTAAGACGTACGTAACGAGCGGATGGTTGCTAAACCATTCTTGCATCGCACAAATCCTCCTTCAACTTTCGAAGCATTACGCGTTAGCTTGCGCCATTTTGCGATGCTTCTCAGCACGCTCACGCTCGCTTTTGTTCAAGATCTTCTTACGAAGACGAACCGACTTCGGCGTAATCTCGCAATATTCATCGTCGTTGAGGTACTCCAGCGCAGCTTCGAGAGAGAACAGGATCGGCGTTTTCAGCTTAACCGTATCTTCTTTCGTAGCGGAACGAACGTTCGTCAGAGCCTTCTCTTTGCAAATGTTAACGATGATGTCATTGTCACGGTTGTGCTCGCCAACGATCATGCCTTCGTAAACTTCCGTACCTGGCTCGAGGAACAGCATACCGCGGTCCTCTACACCCAGCATGCCGTAGAACGTCGACGTGCCGTTCTCGCTAGATACGAGCACGCCTTGATGGCGTCCGCCAACATTGGAAGCGATAACCGGACCAAAGCTGTCGAATGCGTGGTTCATAATGCCATAACCGCGCGTCATCGTCAGGAAGTTCGTACGGTAGCCGATCAGACCACGAGCCGGCATGATGAACTCAAGACGAACTTGGCCCGTGCCGTTGTTGATCATGTTCACCATCTCAGCTTTACGCGTTCCGAGACTTTCCATTACCGCGCCCATGCTTTCTTCTGGCACGTCAATGAGCAGACGTTCGTACGGCTCGCACTTCACGCCGTCCACTTCTTTGATAATAACTTCAGGCTTCGACACTTGCATCTCAAAGCCTTCGCGACGCATGTTCTCGATCAGAATACCGAGGTGCAGCTCGCCGCGGCCAGCTACGATGAATGCGTCCGGGCTGTCTGTATCTTCAACGCGCAGTGCAACGTCGGTCTCCAGCTCCTTGTAGAGACGCTCGCGAAGCTTACGGGATGTTACCCATTTACCTTCGCGGCCTGCGAATGGGCTGTTGTTCACGAGGAACGTCATTTGCAGCGTAGGCTCATCGATCGTCAGGACAGGCAGCGCTTCTGGATTAGCAGGATCAGCAAGCGTTTCACCGATATTAATATCTTTGATACCAGCAATGGCAACGATGTCGCCAGCTCCAGCTTCTTCAACCTCAATACGTTTCAGACCGTGGAAGCCGAACAGCTTCTCGATACGAGCTTGCTTAATGCCGCCTTCACGCGTCATTACAGCAATGGATTGACCTTGTTTTACGATACCGCGGTTAACGCGGCCGACAGCGATACGGCCCAGATATTCGTTATAATCAAGCAGCGTAACGAGGAATTGCAGCGGCTCGTCTACGCTTTCCGTAGGCGCTGGAATTTTCTCCACGATCGTATCGTACAGGGCACGCATGTTTTCTTCTTGCTTCTCTACTTCCGGCTCCAAGCTCGACGTCCCCATAAGTCCCGATGCGTATACGACTGGGAAGTCCAGCTGCTCATCCGACGCGCCAAGCTCGATGAACAGATCGAGCACTTCGTCGATTACTTCCGCAGGACGAGCGTTCGGGCGGTCGATTTTGTTTACGACTACGATCGGAGTCAGGTTCGATTCGAGCGCTTTGCGAAGCACGAATTTCGTCTGTGGCATACAGCCCTCGAAGGAGTCGACAACGAGACATACGCCGTCAACCATTTTCATAATACGTTCTACTTCGCCGCCGAAGTCGGCGTGGCCTGGCGTATCGACGATGTTGATCAAATACTCTTTGTAATTGATCGCCGTATTCTTCGCCAGGATCGTAATACCGCGCTCCCGTTCAATATCGTTCGAGTCCATAGCGCGCTCTTGCACCGCTTCATGATCACGGAACGTACCGGATTGCTGCAGCAGTTTGTCTACGAGTGTCGTCTTGCCGTGGTCAACGTGTGCAATGATCGCGATGTTGCGGATATTCTGTCTTTCTTTCATGATTCTTAATCCACTCCAATTTGTCTATTTTCTATATTATTACCGGTTGCGAAACAGGGGGCCAACATTACCAGCGCGACTTGCGGCCGCGTCCTACAGTCAGCCACAGCCCGGCTGCAATCAATACAAGCCCGATGACATAAATGCTCCAGCTTGAAATGAGAATGAACCCGAAAGCAATTACCGTCACGGCCCCCAAGCCGACGGCTAGTTGCAATGCAAGGCGAGGCTTAAACGGTTCGAAAGCATAATACTCATACAAACCTGCTGCCGGACCGAACAGCACGAACGGCCATAAGTGGTCAAACGAAGACCATCCGAACACGCTGCAGATCAGAAACAACAGTCCATAAACAGATAGTGTGCCTGCTGGTACGAGCGCCACTGTCGGAAGCATCCTCCCGAAGTAGAGCACGTGCAGAAGAATACCTGCGACTAGCAGTATAACTGGCCACAGCACACTGCCAATAAAGCTGAAAAAGCCTGATTTGCCAAGCAGAATGACAAGCCCTGCGCCAAGCAGAGCGATTCCCGCATAATGCTGTCTAGACACCATGTTTCCCCCCGATCGTTCCGGTTACAATCGGTATCTGTATCGCCGCCAATCTCTTTCGACGAAAGACGACACGATCCCGTCACTTCTCGCAACCTCTAGTGTAATAGAACTGAGCATAAAAAACCAGTGTAAACAACAGGTTGCTTACAAAAAGAAGAAGTCAGCTCATCCACTCCGCAGAGATAGACGACGCTGACTCCTACATAATTGCCATTAATGCGTGTGCAATTTGGGTTTGCCAATGATTCCTGCAATAATGACGATCGGGATGCAAAATAGCGGAATCGCCTCGTGCAAAGTCGACGAACCGTTAAACAAACCGTTTAAGCCAGGGTCGCTGATAAGCATTTCTCCAGCCGCATAACCAAGCAATGCAGCACCTACATAAACAAGCGGCGGGAACTTTCGAAGCAGCGCCCCGACAAAATGGCTCCCCCATATGATAATCGGAATGCTGGCGACAATACCAAGGATGAGCAATATCGGTTCACCGTCTGCGATCGCCGCAATCGCAAGCACATTATCGAGACTCATTATGAAATCAGCAGCAACGATCGTGCGGATAGCTGCGATTAGCGATACCGATCGTTTGCTCTTGCCGCTGCCAGGCGGACCCGCTTCTTCGCCGTTAAATGCATCACGGAACAACTTCACCGCGATGATCCCAAGCAGCAGCGCGCCGGTGGCCTGCAAATATGGAATCTGCAGCAGCGCAACCGCCGCAACCGTCAATACACAACGAAGCAGTACAGCCGCAGCACTTCCCCACCACACCGCTTTCTTCCGCTGGGCGCTTGGCAGCCCATTGCTCGCCATCGCGATGACGACAGCATTATCTCCGCTAAGCAGCATATTAATGAGGACGATCTGCATAAATACGAGTAGGCTATCCAACATGTACACACTCCTTAAAGCAATTTGCTTACTTCCTTGAGACTGCCTCCTGCAAGCAAATTGCTTGCATCGAAAGCATACGCTTAGCATTTTGCTTACTTCTTCGAAATAACTACCTGCTAGCAAATTGCTCGCTTCGAAAGCATACGCTTAGCATTTTGCTCACAACAAAAAGCATCCGCTTAATCAGAGGTATGTCCACGCCTGTCCGAATATGATCACAAAAATGGTTGAAACGTAAGTTCTTGTTCGTCCGTAAGGAGTACTAGTCGAATGCATGAGGAGGTTTTTTGGAAATGGAGCTGGAAATTTTATCGTGGGCTTTTGCTGCTGCTCTGCTGCAAATTGTGTTCATAGACCTGGTACTTGCAGGCGACAACGCAATTGTTATCGGCATGGCCGCTCGGAATCTCCCGAAAGCGCAGCAGCGCCAGGCCGTAATTTGGGGTACGGTTGGTGCCGTCGTCATACGTGCCGTCGCTACGCTGCTTGTAGTTCATTTGTTAGAAATTCCTTGGCTTCTGGTCGTCGGGGGCGTTCTCCTTCTATTCATTGCCTATAAGCTGCTGGTTCAGGAAGAGGATCACGGCAACATTAAGGCGGGCGGTACGTTGTGGCAGTCGATCCGCACAATCATTATCGCCGATGCCGCTATGGGTCTAGACAATGTCATCGCTGTTGCAGGCGCCGCACACGGCAACGACCTGCTCGTTATTCTTGGACTCCTCATCAGCATTCCGATCGTCGTATGGGGCAGCACGTTGTTCATCCGTCTCATTAATCGCTTCCCATGGATTGTCTATATCGGTTCCGGCGTTCTGGCCTACACCGCCGCTAAGATGATTACACATGAAGAGAAACTCAAGTCGTTCTTCGATCAAGGCGCATGGGTGTTATGGGGATTCATCGCACTGTGCATCTTGTTGGTTGTTGCTGCAGGCATAGGAACAAACAACTTGAAACGCAGACGCAGACAGCGCTCGGCTAACCAAGCCGTAATAAGCAACAGGGACTCCGCATAGGAGCCCCTGTTTTTCTTTGTATGAAGTGGTTAGAACCACCGATCTTCTTCTGCAGCTTGAGCCTTCTTCTCGGGCTCGTCCTGTTTCAATACAACCGTCACCGTATTCTTCACGGCGAGTGCAATCATCTCGTCGAGATTCGGGATCAAAGCTTCGGTCTTCTCCACCGACTCCAAATTCGGATTCGTCGTTGGCGACTTCGGTACGAATAACGTACAGCAATCCTCGAATGGCAAAATACTCGTCTCATATGTTCCGATACGCTCCGCAATCCGTATGATATCGACTTTGTCCATCATGACGAGCGGCCTTAACATCGGCAGATTAGTTGCACGGCCGATGACATTCATGCTGCCGAGCGTCTGGCTTGCGACTTGGCCCAGGCTGTCGCCGGTAACAATCGCATGCGCGCTTTCACGCTCTGCGATCTGCTCCGTAATGCGCAGCATCGCGCGCCGCATCAGCGTAATGATAAGTCGTTCCTGACCCGCCTGAACGAAGCTTGTCTGAATATCCGTGAACGGAACGAGATGAAGCTTGAATTTGCCATTCGTATAATGAAGAAGACGCTTCGCAAGGGTGACAACCTTCTCCTTCGCCTGCTCGCTAGTGAACGGATAAGAGTGAAAATGAACCGCCTCCAGCGTTAGACCTTTCCGCATCCCTAACCAGCCAGCAACCGGGCTGTCGATGCCGCCAGACAGCAGCAGCAGCCCCTTGCCGTTCGCTCCATACGGGAAACCGCCTGCTCCTTGTTCGACGTCGCAGTATACGTAAGCAGCACCCTGCTGGATATCAACGCGAAGCTCAACCTCCGGATTACGGATATCTACCTTTAACTCCGGCGTTTCACGAAGAACATGCGAGGCAATGAGATGATTCATCTCCATCGAGTCATGCGGAAACTGCTTCCAGCCCCGCTTTACTGTCACTTTGAACGTGCTCTTCGGTCCCTTATTCGCTCGGAAAACAGCAAGCGCTGTGTCGCGAATCGCATCCAGCTCCGCTTCTGCCTTCTTAACAGGGCTGAAAGAGACCAAACCAAATACGTCACGCAGTGCTGCGGCAATCTCTTCATACGGATGGTCGTTCAGCATGACGTACAATCTACCGTACGTATGCTTTACATCTACCTTCGCAAACGGACGCAGCGCTTTGCGGACATGGTCCGCAAGCACCTGTTCGAATCGGTGACGGTTTTTTCCCTTCACCGTAATTTCACTGCCGAGTCTCAGCAGCACCATATCATAAATGTTTGACGACAATTAAATTCTCCTCTCCATAGGCTTCAGATCAACCACTGTACGCGCAATGGCATCGGCAAGCTTATCCACATCCTCTGCCGTATGCTCATCTCCGAAGCTGACTCTGATCCCGCTGGCCGCTCGTCTTGCATCACGTGTCATCGCCATGATAACGCGCGATGGCTTGTCATCCTTCGAGGAGCAGGCTGATTTGGTCGAGACGATGAAACCAAGCTCCTCCAGGGCATGGACAATTACTTCCGGCTTCATGCCGGGGTAACTGAAATGAACGATATGCGGAGCTGATCGCAGCGAGTCCTTGCTGCTGTTCACAATCAGCTCCGGTATTGCGGCCAGCCGATCGATTAATTGGTTTCTAAGCAGTGTCCACTGCTTGTTATGGTTCTCTGCCGCTTCTATCGCCATTCGGAACGCCTTCGCGGAAGCGACGATCGCCGGCGTATTCGACGTACCTGCCCGTAGAGCACGCTCCTGCTCACCGCCAGTGAACAGCGGCGCAATGGCTAGTCCGCTGCGAATATAGACGATGCCGACACCTTTGGGCCCGCGCACCTTGTGCGCAGAACCTGACAATAGATCAATCCCCCATCCAGCGAGATCGATCGGCAGCTTCCCGATGCTCTGCACCGCATCTACATGGAACAGCGTCTTCGGACGTGACTTAAGCAGCTCGCCAATTTCCTCAATCGGCTGAATAGCTCCAGTCTCATTATTCACATGCATTATGCTCACGAGAATGGTCTCCTCTGTTAGCGCCGCAGCAAGAGATTCGACGGATACGATCCCCAGTTCATCTACAGGCAAATACGTAACAGCGTATCCCTCCTGCTCTAATTGCTGGAAGGTCTCATATACCGAAGCATGCTCCACCATTGTCGTAATCAAATGTTTCCCGCGGCCGGCGAACTGCTTGGCTGCCCCACGAATCGCAAGGTTATTGCTTTCGGTACCGCCTGAAGTGAATACCCATTCCTCCGGCTTCGTCTTGAACAGCTTCGCTACAAGCCCTCTAGAGCGCTCAATAAGCTGGCCGGCATCTGCGCCTGCTTGATGTATAGAAGAGGGATTCGCATAGTGAATCCGCATCACTTCAGCTAACGTCTGTATGACTTCTTCGCGCGGCGGCGTTGAAGCGCAATGATCAAAGTAATGCATACGCATTCCTCCTTAGGGGCTCTGCCCCTATACCCCGTTATTTCTTAAAACAACAATTTTAATTGTTTTATTAAACCGATTTAATCCATAAATTTCTACCCGCCTAAATCCTCCCTGCTAGGGAGGACCCCCGGGGTTTCCAACCCCGGGACCCCGGTATGAATAACGTGAGTTGTACAGAGACGCGGATGAGCTACTGCGTGCTGGGAGTCGCGTGCCTGCGGGTACAGCTTTTGTTCGAGCGTTGAAAAATTAATAATAAGGACTTAGGACTTCGCGATTCTATACGCAAAACAAGAAAGGCCCCTCACGGAGCCTTTCGACAACGATTTGTATGATTGCATGAATTGCTAAGAAAATTACTTAGCTGCCAGCACTTTGGCGACGTAACGCTGCGTCTCAACTGGGAGTGAGGACGCGAGTTGCTGAAGCTGTTCGTTCGTCGAGATCTGAAGACGGTCGACGCGTCCTGGGCCTGCGTTGTACGCGGCAAGGGCCACTGCTTCATTGCCATTATATTTGTCCAGCAGAGAGGCTAGGTAACGAGTGCCGCCTTCAATATTTTGCGCTGGATCGAATGAATTGTAAACCCCAAGGCTTCGTGCTGTGCCGTCCATAAGCTGCATGAGCCCTTTCGCTCCTGCAGAAGAAACCGCATTCGTATTAAATGATGACTCTGTCTGGATTACCGCTCGAATCAATGAAGGATCAATGCCATACTTCGCCGCAGCCTCATTAATGTATGCATCGTACTCCGTAGAAGAAGCCGCAGCATCCGATTGCTGCGTCGCTGCATATAACAAACCGTCCAGACCTGCGATTGGCGGAATTATATTGTCACCTAGTCCAAGCGAAGCCATTGACGACGATAGATCTGAAGTATCCATGTTCGAGCCCGCCATCATATATTGCGACAGCAGCGTATCGAATATGGAAGATTCCCCTTCGCCTGTTGCCGCTGTGAACGGCGATGCTGCATAATCGCTTGTCCGATTCGTCCACTGCATCTGGAGCAGCGTTGCCATAGTACGTGGATCGATACTCATATGATCTCTCCCGATGTCATGTAATAGGTTGAAAATAATACCTTCGCATGTTTCGATATTATTTTACATGGTTTCGAGGAAGTTCGCCAGTCCTAACTATACCTTCTTAAAGTCGCATTTCGACAAAAAGCCGGTATCTCCGCAGAATCCGAGATACCGGCTTTATTTCATTCATCGAGCCGCCATATAAACCGGGATGAGTACCAGGTAGACAGCAGCTGCAATAATGCCAAGCGTCATCGCCCAGATGCCAAGCGCTCGGCTGCCTGTACTAAATGCGTACAAGCCTAATGCGGCAGCGGTCGGCCCCATGATGACCGGCCAGAGAAACCAAGAAGCGATCGCGAATATGAGACCAATCCATCCCACCGTAGACGAGACCGATGATGATCCTCGCGTCGTTTCCTCATACACATGCGCCTCATGACGCTTATGCGCATCTGGCAAATAGCCCGTATAGCTCGGGAATGCACCTGCTTCAGCAGAGATCTCCGTATCGTCCCACCGTTTGCGTCTCCAGACCGTACGGCGCGGATGATGATTGTTCGGTTCTTCCGGCTGTGAGCCCCAATCTTCCCAATCGTTGCCCATCTAATGTCACCTCTTCCGAAACGTTTGGCAGCAGGTGACAGAAGATTCAGTTGCTTCATCTTGATGATCGATAAATGATTCACTTGCAAACTCCGCATAAAACGAGGCATGTGCGTCTAAATCGACCTCGATCTGATCCGCATTGCAACGATTGCCTTCCTTCCAGAACGTACAATTCGATACGCTGCACTTGACGCCACTTGGCATCTTCATCACCTCCGCTACTAGCTTGCCGCAGCGGAGGTGCGCGCATGCGAGGTTATTTTTGCCCTTGCATGCGGCGCTGGGTCATATAGTCATTCTCATAATAAGCGAGCTCATCACGAAGCTCTTCATACACTTTGGATACCGACAGCACGATTTCACGTGCAGGACGAGTTGGAACGAAACGGAAACGAATCGCATCCTGACCTGTGTAAGCATATCGTCCATCTTCGGAATAGCATTCATTTTTCGGATAGAAGAATGCAGCTACCGCTTGATGATAAGCCTCATACAGGCTGCGCTCAGCCGACTCCGTATCGAAGTTCGGACGACGAAGCACGATGCCGATTTTCTCATAGACCGTCTCAGAATACACGAGCAGATGACGCAGATCTGCGAGCAGCCCTTTATAGAAGAGCGCCGCGCCTTCACTCGTATCGCCGTTCACAAGCTGCGGCACTGCATATTCGTTCAGGAACGACTCTAATTGAACAATGGCTTCCTTCAGCTTCGCGTGCGTTGTTTCGCTTAAACCTTTAACGTTGGCAACTGGCATATGAGTTGCTCCCCTTTCATGTCCGTCGAGATGAAATATCAGATTCACTTTTAAGTCCATGACTTATTGGTTCAAATATTTCAACAAAATCTTTATTATCGTACCATAAATGATTGCTTGATGGTACACTCCTTCGCCTCATTCTCCGCATAATTTACATGCCGTTTTATTACTCTAAGGAGGAATGCTGCGAATAGCCCCGCACCCGGGGAGATGGAGGAATTCTCGTTGCGACAACAACAATGGAAAAGCTGGATTGCATTAGCAACCGCCGCACTGATCGTTATGCCGCTCACGTCCTGCTCAGAGCCTAAGTCGAACAAGCCTTCACCAACCGCCAAATCACGTGCGGAATCCGTCAAAGCCGAAACGGCAAGCAAACTCAAGATCATGCAGCATGATATGGATGCCACCTCGATGCTCTGTACGACGGAATGTACCAAAGATTTTGCTCACTTGGTGTCCGGTCATACGGAGGGTTCCACGAAAGACGAGAAAATAAAACATATGATGGACATGCATAAACACATGCTGTACATCAGCTGGATGAACGCCAAGCGTTCTGTCGAACGCGGCGCCGTTCCAGCCAGTGTGCGTGACAAAGCAGATAAGCTGCTGAAGGATGCGCGCACCGCTGTCAAGAAAGGCGATAAATACACGTCTTCTCCATTCCTGCATGATGGACATCGGTATATCGTGCTTGGCAGTCCCGAGCCGAAGCATCCCGGCAGCGGCGTTGTTGGACTCGTCATGCAGGATGTCGTCGGCCAAGTGGAGCGTCATCAGCGCCGTAATTTGCGGCTTGTCCCGTATCCGGCAGAAGGCCACTATCGGGTAGAATCGGTGAAAGCGAACTCCACGGAGGAAACGACCGTTCGCACAGGCGAAGATAATGGCGGTGCAAGTCATTACCATATTAATGAAGTCGTCGTTCGTTTCCGCCAAGACCCTTCCGATCTGGAGTTAGCGCAAATCCGTAAAGATATTAATGCGCTGACGATTCAGAAGCTTGGTTATACGTATGTGTTCCGCTCCCAGAAGATGGAGACCAAGACCATGATGCGGTATTTCCAGCAGCGGTGGAACCCGGTTTATGTTGAGCCCCATTATTTATATATGACGAACGATCGTCAAATACCATCAAGTCGTCCATCTGCATTATCGGATAGCCATAAGTCGGTCATACCTAACGATGTGCTGTATAAGCAATATCAATGGAATTTGCCTACGATCAGCACGGAGAAAGGCTGGAGTGTAGGCCGCGGCAGCGATTCCGTCATCGTCAGCGTGCTAGATACCGGCGTTCAAGCCGATCATCCAGATCTGAAGGGCAAGCTTATCAAAGGCATGAACATCGTCAGCGAAAAAGACGCGCCTGAAGATGATGTTGGTCATGGCACGCACGTAGCAGGCATTATCGCAGCAGCCGTGAACAATGGAGAGGGCGTTGCCGGAATGACTTGGTACAACAAAATTTTACCGGTCAAGGTGCTTGATAGCAGCGGCGCTGGCTCCACCTACTCGGTCGCACAAGGCGTCATCTGGGCAACGGACCATGGCGCCAAAGTGATCAATATGAGCCTCGGCAACTACGCGGAAGCGGAGTTTCTGCATGATGCGCTCAAATACGCCTTCGACCATGATGTCGTGCTCGTTGCTGCCAGCGGCAATGACAATACAGAGCGCCCTGGTTATCCAGCCGCTTATCCAGAAGTACTGGCAGTTGCAGCAACGGATCAGAACGGCAAGCGTGCTTCCTTCTCCAACTATGGCGACTATATCGATGTGGCCGCACCAGGAGACGCCATTGCCAGCACCTATCCAGGCAGCCAATACGCAGCACTTTCGGGCACTTCGATGGCAAGCCCGCACGTAGCCGCGCTTGCTGCGCTAATCCGCTCCATCAACCCGGAGCTTAAGAACACCGAGGTGATGGACATCATTCGCCAGACAGCGAAGGATCTAGGCGCTAAAGGCAAAGACAACGATTTCGGCTACGGCCAGATCGACGTTGTTAAAGCGCTTGATGCAGCAGAGCAATCCGCAGTCTCCCTGCAGCGTTATCCGCACAATGTTGCTCGTAAGCTGGGTAAGCTGAAATAGATCATCTAGTCCCTAACCGAGGTAGGCGCTGCCCTGTAACGCTTATCTCGGGTTTCAACCTCAACAGACGGATCCAAGGCAAGTCGGAACAATAACAAAAAAGGAGCTGAGCACTGCTGTCATGAAAAACATGACGCAGTGCCAGCTCCTTGTTCGTTGGCGTTAATTGGTTCGTGCGGAAAGTTTGCCGTAAGCCGGGTTCTGTACTTTCGGTGGTGCAATCGGGAACGACCCTCCCACCTACTTAGCGACAATCATCTATCTAGGCCGTTCATTGCTAAACGGCTCAAGCAACCAACCCGAACACGCCCCGGGCAAGGGTGCGCCTTGCGGCGCTGCGTTCTCTCGGTCTTGCTCCAGATGGGGTTTACCAGGAACATAGTCACCCATGCTCCTCGTGGTCTCTTACACCACGGTTCCACCCTTACCTGATCCGGCGTAAGCCGGCCATCGGCGGTCCATTTCTGTGGCACTATCCTTCAGCTCGCGCTGACTGGACGTTATCCAGCATCCTGCCCTACGGAGCCCGGACTTTCCTCTCGCGGCATAGCCGCCAGCGATTGTCTGTCAAACTTTCCGGTTCGCTTAGTTAGTATACCTGCAAATTTACGAAAGCTCAACCCATTATCGTTAACCAATGCATCCAATCGTTATACGAATTGGAATGGTTCAGTCGATAAACCCGATGCAACAACCTCTGTTGTCGACTTGCGCTCTGCTAGACGAGCAGCAAGCCAGTCGGCAACGTTCTGCTTCATAATTTTCTCGATATTGTGGCCAGGATCAATAATCATCATGCCGTCTGCTAGTGCATCATGCGCAGTATGGTAATCGATATCGCCCGTAACAAGCACATCAGCGCCTGCGAACGAAGCCGCTCTGACGTACTTCGCACCGGAGCCGCCGAGTACGGCAAGCTTTTTCACAGGAGCATTCAAATCGCCTACGACGCGGACGAATGGCACGTCGAATGCAGCCTTCACCCGCTCTACAAGCTCAGCCAATGTTGCTGGCTGTTCCAGCTTGCCGACACGGCCAAGTCCAAATGAACGGCCCTTCAGATCAATCGGGTACAAATCATAAGCAACCTCTTCGTACGGATGCGCCTTAAGCATCGCTTGGATCGCTGCACGATGGATGCTATGCGGCACCACCGTCTCGATCCTCACTTCCTTAACCTTCTCCAGCTTGCCCTGCTGACCGATGAACGGATCTGTGCCTGTTCCCGGACGGAACGTACCCGTTCCTTCAATAACGAAGCTGCAGCTGTCATAGTTGCCGATCGCTCCTGCACCTGCATTCCACAGCGCTTGCTGCACAAGCTCTCCATGCGTCTGCGGAACGAAAACAACGAGCTTATACAGCTTGTCCGTATGCACTTCCTCGAGGCTTGCACGCCCCTCAGATACGATACCGAGCATATCCGCCATCCAGTCGTTGATGCCGCCGTCCGTCACATCGAGGTTCGTATGGGCGATATAGACTGCGATATCATGCTTTATGAGCTTCTCATACAGCTTGCCGGCAGGCGTTGATGTGTCGATTTTAGCGAGCGGTCGGAAAATAATCGCGTGATGCGCGATAATTAAATTCGCTCCTGCTTCGATCGCTTCATCTACCACCGCATCAGTCACGTCTAGCGCAACCAGTACTTTCGGAATCGGCTTGCTGAGCGTCCCGAGCTGAAGACCGATTCGATCGCCTTCAACGGCATAATGTTTAGGAGCAAGCTGCTCCATTAGCTGCGCTACCGTTTGTCCTTTCGCAAACATGCAAGCACCTCCTCCATTTGTGCCATCTCATGACGGAACTGTTTCGCGCGGCTAATGGCCTCATCATTGCCGGACCGCTCCATCTGCTGGCATATGCGGTCCATTTTGCCGAGCTCGCTTTCCCATTTGAGATAGAACACCTCGTTTGGTTCATTCAACAAATGCGGCCCGAATCGATACAGCAGTTCAACTGCCTCTTCTTCGGTAATGGCCACCTCTGATCCCGATTGAACAGGCAAACGCGAAGCGTTGTACAGCTCATTGTTATGAGTCGCGGCGTTCTCAGCACGTACAGCACGCAGCACCTCATAAATTTTACCGTCTTCCTCGAGGATCCGTTCATCCATCAATGCCCAGCCATGCTGAGTCAGCCAATGTCGAACCGCATCCTCTCCTACGTTAGGCTGCAGGACAAGTTCGGTCACATATTCCAGTTTGCCTGCAATACGCCCTTCTTCAAGAATGGTAGCGATCAAATGGCCGCCCATCCCCGCGATCGTAATGGTATCCGTCTCCCCAGGGGTAATGACTGCTAACCCATTCCCTTTGCGGACTTGAACCCGATTCGCAAGGCCTGCTTCGCGGACCTGTCTTTGCGCCGCTTCGAACGGCCCTTGGTTCAATTCCCCTGCAACAGCTGATGGACACTGACCTTTAGACACAAGATAAACCGGCAGCAGCGCATGATCCGAGCCAATATCGGCTACGCGCGCACCTTCTTGCACTAGCCCGGCAATCGTGCCAAGGCGATGAGACAATTTCGTAATCATTAAGCGACCCACGCAATCCATTGTTTTCTTAATCCGAACAGCAGCCCGCCGCCGATGGCAATCTTAGCGAACAGAAGCAGCTGAGGCCAAGCACGATCTTCTACGAACAACGCGCTGTACAACTCTGGCATAAACCAGATAAAGCAACCAACGATAAACAATACGGCTGCAACTGGACGCGACCAACGCTGAATAAACCAGCTGAACCATGCGAATACGAACGTCATCGGCACCCAGTAGAGCTGAATCTCATACCAAGGAGGCTCCGCATCGCGTCTTGCTAATACCCAAGCATACAGAAGCAGCAGTACGACCCAACCGGCTAAATGCAGAAGCGACAATCGTGCGCCGATTCCATAACCGATCCATAACAGTGCGCTGCCAGCAAGCAGCAGCGCCTTGGACGACCAGCCGTCATAGCCATGCTGATGAAGCAAATAGACACCCATACCGAGTAGTCCTAGCATATCCATCCCGATAACTGCGATGCCTGCCGCCTCATTCTTACGCCGAATTCGTTGGCCATACCATAGCAAAAGAACGAAGCCGACGGCCGTTATGCCTATTTGCAATAGCGGATGAAAAGCGTTAAAATGAAGTACAACGAAGCAAATCAAGGAAAAAAAGACAATTGCAAACAGCCATTGTTTGCCCGAAGCGCTTCTGGCAGCTTCAGC
The DNA here is from genome assembly GCF_033239625.1 of Paenibacillus sp. CCS19. Taxonomy (NCBI): domain Bacteria; kingdom Bacillati; phylum Bacillota; class Bacilli; order Caryophanales; family Paenibacillaceae; genus Paenibacillus; species Paenibacillus sp. CCS19. Next base: position 32,838 of record NZ_BTCK01000021.1, on the reverse strand, counting down.
AGCACGCCCGGTTAATCGGGCCGAAGGCTTGGGTTGTTCCGCTTGTTCGGCATACAGGTTCAGCAGGAAGTCACAATAGTGATCCGGCAGCAGCTTGCTTTTTTGCCAATGCTCGATTTCTTGCACGATGACTTTTCTTCGTTGCTGATCCATAATCCGCTCCCCCTCAGATTTGGAAAAAAAGACCTTGCTGCATGAAGCAGGAAGGTCCCTTGGCGATTATTCAAGAAAATCTTTCAACCGCTTGCTGCGGCTTGGATGTCTCAGCTTGCGAAGCGCCTTAGCCTCGATCTGGCGAATCCGTTCGCGCGTAACGCCGAACACTTTGCCGACTTCCTCCAACGTGCGCGTACGCCCGTCGTCGAGTCCGAAACGAAGGCGAAGTACGTTCTCCTCCCGCTCAGTCAGCGTGTCCAGTACGTCTTCAAGCTGCTCCTTCAGCAGCTCATAAGCGGCTGCGTCAGCCGGCGCAAGCGCCTCCTGATCCTCGATGAAATCGCCAAGATGCGAATCGTCTTCTTCACCAATCGGTGTTTCCAGCGATACAGGCTCTTGAGCAATCTTCATGATCTCTCTTACTTTATCGGTGCTAAGCTCCATCTCCGCCGCGATTTCCTCTGGCGTCGGTTCGCGTCCCAGCTCTTGCAGCAGTTGACGGGATACCCGGATAAGCTTGTTAATGGTCTCTACCATATGGACCGGAATCCGAATCGTACGCGCCTGATCGGCGATCGCGCGCGTAATGGCTTGACGAATCCACCATGTCGCGTAAGTACTGAATTTGTACCCCTTCGTATGGTCGAACTTCTCAACAGCCTTGATCAGACCCATATTGCCTTCTTGGATCAAGTCGAGGAACAGCATGCCGCGTCCGACATAGCGCTTCGCGATACTTACGACGAGACGCAAGTTCGCTTCCGCAAGACGGCGCTTCGCTTCTTCATCGCCCTTCTCGATCCGTTTGGCCAGTTCCACCTCATCATCAGCCGATAACAGCGGAACCCGTCCAATTTCTTTCAAATACATGCGTACAGGATCATTGATCTTAATGCCTGGCGGCAATGAAAGATCATCATCGAAATTGAATTCGTCGTGCTCTTGATCTCTCTCCCGATCATGCTCGTCCCGACTCATCGGGGAGTCATCGTCATTCTCGTTGACGACCTCAATTCCCAAGTCATCAAGCTGCTCGAAAAACTCATCGATTTGTTCCGGATCCTGATCGAACGGGGCAAGCTTCTCCATTATCTCTTTATACGTTAAGGAGGATCTCTTCTTACCGTGATCGATCAGTTGGTCTTTAACCAACTCAAGCTTCTGCTCCGTATCTAGTTCAGTATGTTGATCATTCGCCATATTCCGACTCCCTCCTCCCTAGAAACGATCGTCCTGCCGTCCTTTCAGCTGTCTCTCTAGGGCTATAATCTCACTTGCAATTTGCACAGCCTGCGCAATGTCTCCGGATCGCTCCGCTCGCACCAACTGTTCCTTCTTCTGTTCAAGCTCGCGTAAACGAGGAACTTTACGAATTTCCCGGATAAAATCATCGAGCAGCTGCTCATTGAATGGAAAATCGCCGTCCATTAACAGAATCGAAGCGGCTGTTCGCTCAAGACGATCGTCTTGAAGCGTGGAGATGAACCGTTTGACATCAGGATCATGACCTTGCGCATAAAATGCATATAAATAAGCAGCAAGCGCTGCGTGATCCTCAACATTAAAAGCATCGCCTAACTGATCGTGCACCGTTCGAGCCGTTGCCGCATCGCGCATCATGACGGACAATAACTTCCGTTCAGCCTGTTGGTAGGCAGGCAACAATGCAGGCGGTCCAGAGAGCGAAGGACGCTTTTCATTCCTACCATTATTCCACGAAAAATCGTTATTATCCCTTGGAGCTTGCAAATTTTGATTTGTCAAGCGCACAGCATGGACGTCCTGCTTCAGCGCTTCCATCGAAACGCCAAACTCGCGTGACAGCTCCTTCATGTGCATCTCGCGCTCCGTCGCTGTTTCAAGCTCAGCCACGATTTTGGCTGCTTCAAGCAAATATTTGCGACGGCCATCATCTTCTTCTAGCATATGGTTTTTTCGCAAATATATAAGCTTAAATTTCACAGCCGAAACGGGATGATCCATTACGTCGCGTAGGAATGCATCAGGGCCGTAAGCATCAATTGCCTCGTCCGGATCCATGTTGCCTGGCAGCATCGCGACCGATACGACCAACCCTGCTTTCTCGAACATTGGGATCGCCTTCATGGCAGCCGCTTTACCTGCCGAGTCGCCATCATAACAAATGATGATTTCGTCAGCCGAACGGGCCAAGATCGCCGCATGCTCTTCCGTCAGTGCCGTACCCATTGTCGCAACACCGTTACGAATGCCTGCGCTCCATGTCTTGATGACATCCATATACCCTTCGAACAAAACAACCTTGCGCCGTTTGCGTATGTCGGGCCGAGCGTTGTTGAAGTTATATAAGATTCGGCTCTTCGTAAATAACGGTGATTCCGGCGAGTTCAAATACTTGGGTTGTCCATCTCCCATGATGCGTCCAGCAAAAGCAATGACTTTGCCGTCTCGATTCCAGATCGGGAACATGATCCGACCGCGAAAACGATCCACATATCCGCTGCCGTCCTGCTTCGCAGACAACAATCCGCCTTTCTCCATCAATGGAAGCGGAAACTTCCTTGATTCAAGAAATTTGGCGAGTGTGTCCCAAGACTCCGGTGCATATCCGATCGAGAATTGATCGATCAGCTTGTCCGATATTCCGCGTCCGCGCAAATAGGCAAGCGCTGATTGGCCCTGCTTCGTATTCATCAATAAATGATGATACAGCTTGGCAGTCAGCTCATGCGCTTCAATCTGCTTATCACGGTTCGGATCTGCTGGTGGTCCTGCGTCTGCAGCATCAGCCCATGTAACGGGAATCCCCGCCTCTTCAGCCATTACGCGTACCGCCTCAGGGAATGAGTACCCTTCGATCTCAGCGATGAAACGTATGACATTGCCGCTCTTGCCACAGCCGTAGCAGTGGAAGATTTGAATCTCGGGCGTGACGGTAAACGACGGCGTTCGTTCGGAATGAAATGGACATAAGCCTTTCATGTACTTCCCGTTTTTGGTGAGATGCACGTATTTCCCAACCGTCTCCACGATGTCATGCGCATTGCGTACCGCTTCAATGGCGGATTCCGGAATTTTTCCGTATGCCACATTACTCACCCTTATCCTCTTGCACCTAATTACTATTCGCTAAGGTTGACTAAACTCCTGCCGCGGGCTCAAAAGTTTTGTCAGTTTTTGCTGAAACCGCAATCGATCCTCTTCGGTCAATGCCCTAGGGCCTTTCGTCCGACCGCCTGCACGGCGTCTGCGTGCCGATTCGTGACGACGCTCCAGCAAGTAACCGATTTGTTCCTCGACGATTTCTTCCCCCCGGTTAGAAAGCACCAAACCGCCTTTGGCGAGAACAAGCGCTGACAACCCCAAATCCTGCGTCACAACGATGTGCCCTCGCTTCACAAGATTGACGATATACAAATCGACCGAATCGTTCCCTCGGTCAACTTGAATCACTTGAACTCCCGCCGCCGGCTCAAGCCAATGGTCGTAGGACGATACCATAATAACGGGAACCTTGAACTGCTCTGCAACGAGAGCAATTTCGCGTTTGACCGGACAAGCATCGGCGTCGACAAGGATCACTCTTTCTTGCGCAGCAGGCTGCATCTGGGGCTGCATAGCTACCCTCACCATTCATCGATTAATGAAATACCGTACTATTAGAGGTTGTTCAAAAAGTCCGCTTTTGATCACGAAGCATCACTAGAAGAAATCTCGGCATCGAATCTTGGATGAAGCTGTGACTTCCGGTTCTCACGTAGCAAACCACTACGCTCCGATCCTCATTCCCCGCTTGATCCAATCTTCTCGGTGCTGAAAACCGTTCTTTTTGAACACGTACTATTAGAGGTTGTTCAAAAAGTCCGCTTTTGATCACGAAACATCCGTTCTTTTTGAACACGAACTATATATATACGGCATTGTTTATTAAAATCCTGCTCACCGCTATGTCTGAAGTCGAATCCGCTCCATAATTAGGCTTGCGGTCTCTTCCACCGCTCGGAACGATACGTCAATAATCGTACAGTCTAGCTGCTTCATAATACTTTCGGCATACGCCAGTTCCTGCTCGATTCTCGTCGTCGCCGCGTATGCAGCACTATCCGGAAGACCTAGTGCCTTCAGTCGTTCTTTGCGGATAATGTTCAAGTATGGAACGCCGATCGTCAGGCCGATAATCTTCTCCTTGCGAATCTCGAACAATTCCTTAGGCGGCTTCAGCTCGGGTACGAGCGGAACATTGGCGACTTTGTATTTCTTGTGTGCCAAATACATCGACAGCGGCGTCTTCGACGTTCGAGATACGCCGACGAGGACGATGTCCGCTTTGAGTACGCCTGTCGTATCGCGAGCATCGTCATATTTGACAGCAAATTCGACAGCATCCACTTTGCGAAAATAATCGGCATCAAGCACATGGTTGAGCCCCGGCTCCTGCCTTGCCGATTTGCCCGTTTGACGTTCGAGACTCGCGACAAGCGGTCCTAGCAAATCTATGCACTCTACTCCTTGCGTACGTCCGAGCTGAATCAGCGCCTCGCGCAGCTCAGGGATAACGAGCGTAAACAGAATGATGCCGCCTGTCTGTTTGGCCCGCTGTACGACACGCTCAAGGGCGGACACATCTTGAATGAAGGGAGCTCTGCGAATATCCGCATGAATCGGATGGAATTGCGCCGCAGCTGCTCTGACAACGAATTCGCCTGTCTCGCCCGCGGAGTCAGACACGACATAAACGATCAGATTTTGTTCCATACCCGGCTCCCTTAGCATTTGTCATGAGACTCGGTGGGTTAGATACTTACTTAGGCGTTCTAACCCGCTCCAGTGTGGAATGTTCCTTCGATCGCTGTTGTCCTCGGATTGTCTGAATTTATGAGATCGTCACAATGTAACAATCCGAGGACAAAGGCGAACACTTAAAGCTTTTCGGAGAAAAGCTGCTTCGGAAGCATAATCCCCTGTTTCTACGGAACAATTCCACCCCTTCGCTCCACGTCCGTCTCATGCCAACTGCTTCCCTTTTTAATGATTGATCGCTCGTCCAATCCGGACTCGCGGAAAGCTTTTGTTACTTGGCGGATAGCCCGCTGCGGTGTGGAATGTTCCTTCGATTGCCGTTGTCTCCAGATTGTTCTGATTAGATAAGATCAGAATAGGTATCAATCCGGAGACAAAAGCAACCACTACGTTTCTACGGAACAATTCCACCCCTTCGCTCCACGTCCGTCTCATGCCAACTGCTTCCCTTTTTAATGATTGATCGCTCGTCCAATCCGGACTCGCGGAACGGCAAACCAATGTTACTTTTCTCACTCAGTGATGCCTGACGGTTGCCATAGTCGCTATTCCGCTCTTTATGGGCAAATCATATCTATAACGGTTACGACAGCGACTATTTGGTACAGATCGCACTAATAGATCGTAATCTACTACAAATAAGCACTGTCACAACCGTTACTATTCGAAATGCGCCGTTAGAGCTTAATAAGCGATATAGCCGTTCTAGACTCACATAAAACGAAAAAAGTGCAGCATTCGCTGCATTAGAGTGCACCATACATATTACGTAAGCAACATACGTTTTGAGACGCTTGATACCTATTAGACATGAAGGTATATTTTACCTTCACACGGCGAAGTTATTCATGATGTTGGGCCAATAATGGCCCCCTCATGCTTCCCTTATTCCGTGTACGGAGTTGTCATCGCAGCGGTCGAATAATCCATCACAGTCTTTCCATTACGTGAGCGGAGTCTAACGACGCGAACGATCATTTTCCCCATCAAAAATATTGTGAGCGCAGCGTCCGCTTCAGCGGAGAGGGCAGAATCATTCTGTAGAAGCGTCAGCGTTTGCCTTTGTCACTCGGATTGTTACCAATTCTGAATTCATATAATCAGAACAATCCGAGGACAACAGCAATCGGAAGAATGATCTGTCATCGGAGCGGTCGATTAACCCACACTCTTTTACAGAAACTAGCCTACCAAACCAACTTGCTAACATCAGCAAGCTTCACAATATCCGCCGAGATCGATGCCAACGTAGCCAAACGATTCCGACGCACTTCCTCCTGCTCCGCCATTACCATGACCGAGTCGAAGTAGCCCGTGATTGGTGCCTTCAGCGATGCGAGCGATTCCAGCGCGCCTGCAACATTGCCGTTAGCAAGCTGCTCCGAATACTCCGGATGAACGGACTTCCAAGCATCGTGCAACGAACGTTCCGCTGCTTCCACGAAGAGCGTCTCGTTCACTTCCGACGTCTCTGCCTTCGCCGCCAGATTGTTCACACGGCTCCAAGCGTCGACGACCAGCTTGAACTCATCCTTCGCTTCGCCTGCTGCACGTGCAGCCAATACTGCAGCGCGCTCAACTGTCAATTTCAAATCGTCGAAACCTGCAGCCATCACCGCATCAACAACGTCGTAACGAACGCCTTGCTCCGTCAGCACGTTCTTCACGCGCAGCGAGAAGAAGTCATACAGCTCTTTACGAATGTCAGCGGCAGAACGTTTCAAACCGCGCTGTTCGTGAACCGAGATTGCAATATCGAACAGGTCGCCGAGCGCGAGCGGCAAGCTTTGCGCCAGAACTGTCTGCACGATACCTGCAGCTTGACGGCGCAGTGCGTACGGGTCTTGCGAACCCGTCGGGATAATGCCGATCGAGAAGCAGCCGACGATCGTATCGATTTTGTCGGACAGGCTGACAATTGCGCCTGGCAGTGTCGCCGGCGCACGGTCACCTGCGAAGCGAGGCTGGTAGTGCTCATTGATTGCTTTCGCAACTTCTTCGCGTTCGCCAGCTTTGCGCGCATAGTCTTCACCCATGATGCCCTGCAGCTCCGGGAACTCACCGACCATTTGGGTAACGAGGTCAAACTTGCTGATATCGGCAGCGCGGCTGATGTCACCCGTTGCCGTCGCGTCAGCACCAACATGCGATGCAAGCTTGTCAGCGATAGCGCGGATGCGGCGAACCTTATCTGCTACCGAACCAAGCTCTTCTTGGTAAACGATCGTCTCGAGCTTCGCCAGCGCGTCTGCAATCGCGAGCTTCTGATCTTCTGCGTAGAAGAACTTCGCATCGGACAGGCGGGCGCGAAGAACTTTCTCGTTGCCTTTGGCAACAACATCAAGCGATGTGCGGTCGCCGTTACGAACCGTAACAAAGAATGGGAGAAGTTTGCCTTCCTTATCGAGGACAGGGAAGTAACGCTGATGCTCACGCATCGACGTGATCAGAACTTCTTGCGGAATGTTCAAGAACGATGGATCGAACGTACCGAACAGAACGCTTGGCGTCTCGACCAGGAACAGAACCTCTTCTAGCAGATCTTCCTTGACTGCGATTTCCCAGTCTTTCTCCTTAGCAAGCTCTTCGATCTGACGAACGATCTCCGCCTCACGCTCTGCGATGTCAGCGATGACATGCTGTGCGCGCAGTGCTTCCACATAATCAGCCGGCTTCGCAATCGTCGTCTCGGAACCAAGGAAACGGTGGCCGCGAGTAACGTTGCTGCTCTGAACACCCGTAATCTCGAGCGGAACGATGTCCGTACCGAACAGCGCGATCAACCATTTGATCGGACGAACGAATTTCAGATCGTAGCTGCCCCAACGCATGTTCTTAGGGAACGTCATCGATGTAATGATGCCAACGAGACCTTCGGACAGCACCGATGCCGTATCGACGCCTACGCTGCTTTTATTGCCGTACACGTATTCAACGCCAGCCAGTTCTTTAAAATAAAGCTGTTCCGGCTCGATGCCTTGGCTGCGCGCGAAGCCGAGTGCTGCTTTGCTCCATTCGCCTTGCTCGTTTTGAGCGATTTTGCGCGATGGACCTTTCACTTCCTCGTTCACGTCCGATTGCTTCTCAGCCACTTCGCTTACGAGAACAGCAAGACGGCGTGGCGTCGCATAAGCCTCTACCTTGCCATAAGCAATGCGGGAATCGTCCAGCCATTTGGACAATTTATCTTTCAATTGGTTGACCGCAGCGCGCACGAAGCGTGCCGGCACCTCTTCAAGACCGATCTCGAACAATAGATCCTTAGCCATTCTTATGCATCTCCTTTCTTAAGCAGCGGGAATCCAAGACGTTCGCGTTCTTCCAGGTACGTCGCTGCGCAAGCGCGGGCGAGGTTGCGGACACGAATGATGTAGCCCGTACGTTCCGTTACGCTGATTGCACCACGCGCATCAAGCAGGTTGAATGCATGCGAGCATTTGAGTGCATAATCATACGCTGGGAATACGAGATTGCTCTCCAGAGCATTCTTCGACTCTTCTTCGTACATGTTGAACAGTTTAAACAGCATTGCCGTGTCAGACTTCTCGAACGTATATTTGGAATGCTCGAACTCAGGCTGCAAGAATACGTCGCCGTATTTGACATCGCCAACCCACTCCAGATCGAACACATTTTCTTTCTCTTGAATGTACGAAGCCAGACGCTCCATACCGTACGTAATCTCAACAGCGATCGGGTTCATATCGATGCCGCCGACTTGTTGGAAGTACGTAAACTGCGTAATTTCCATGCCGTCGAGCCACACTTCCCAGCCGAGGCCCCATGCGCCAAGACCTGGGTGCTCCCAGTTGTCCTCAACGAAGCGGATATCATGATGCGCAGGGTCGATCCCGAGACGCTTCAAGCTCTCCAGGTACAGCTCTTGAATGTTGTCAGGCGATGGCTTCATGATGACTTGGAATTGGTGATGCTGATACAGACGGTTCGGGTTCTCGCCGTAACGGCCGTCCGCAGGACGACGGGAAGGCTCGACATAAGCAACGTTCCAAGGCTCTGGACCGATTACACGAAGGAAAGTCATTGGGTTCAGCGTACCTGCACCCTTCTCGACGTCATATGGCTGTACGAGAATGCAGTTTTGCTCTGCCCAGAATTGCTGCAGCGTAAGAATCATGTTCTGGAAATTCATTTTCATAAGCTCTACTCCTTTTTAGTTTTACCTCTAACACAATGTTCAAGCTCAAGGCATCGCTATTCGGTCCGTATGTAGACACAAAAAAGCTCCCGCCTCTACGCCTGATTGATCAGACGTAGGGACGAGAGCATGCTCCCGCGGTTCCACCCTACTTGGCAGGGGCTGCATGAAGCCGAACGGCTTGCAACGATCCTACCCTCTTTTCCACAAAATGCACTCCAGAGCGCCCTTTCATCGAATGATCCGTCCGGGCTTCCACTGTCCCCGAATCGCTAAACGGCCGATCCAATCCGATTACTCTCTCCATCATCGTACAATATTCAACTTACCTTTGAAATATAGTATTCGTTTTTTATCCCATTGTCAAATCGAAACCGGCTTTGTCGAACCATCCTCTGCGAGCTGTGCGGCCGAAGGATGAAATGCCGATGCGAACTTGGTTTTCTTATGATGACGCCAGCGTAAGAAGCTGACCGTTCCGCGTACATATTCATCGCTGATCATCCCGATATAGATACCTAGAAGCCCATACTCGAGCGGTACGGCAAGGTAATACGAGACGACAACCGCGCAGAACCACATGATCGGAAGGGTATAGTACATGACGTTTCGACTGTCGCCGATTGCATTAAGCGCCTGACCGATCGCCATGTTCCACATTTTTCCTGGCTGTAGGATGAGATTAAGCCATAGCAGCGACAAGGCGGCGTCGATGATGCGCTGATCGTCGGTGAACAACTGAAGCAGCTGATGACGGAACAACAGGATAATGCCTGTATTCACAAGCACGATGACGATTCCCCGCACGAGCACCTTATAGGAATCGGAGTACATCTCTCGATAACGGCCGGCTCCGTACAAATAACTGATACGAATCTGTATGCCCATCGCAAGCGACATCCCGAATAGGAAGGCGAAAGACTCGATCGTGTTCAGATATGTACGCGTAGCCAATTGCTCAGCACCCATCGTTGCGATGAATGAGAAAATGGTTAATTGCGAGAACGTCCAAGACGCGCCATTCATGCTAAGCGGCCAGCCGAGCTTGACGACTTCCTTCAGCAGTTTACGGTTAAACTGCAAAAACTCGCGGAACTGAATTCGTTCGCCGAATGCATGCCGGAACAACCGCAGCTGGAATAGCATCGCAGTCGCGCGAGCAATAATCATCGACAAGGCAACGCCGTACAGCCCCCACTTCGGCAGTCCGAAGGCACCGAATATAAAGCCGTAGTTCAGCACGATGTGAAGAACGTTCATACCAACGGCAATGAGCATCGGCGATCGGGTATCCCCCGTATTGCGGACGGTTGTGCTGAACGACAGATTGAGCGCCGTAATGATCATGCCGCCTCCGACGATGGACATATACGTGTGCGCCAGCGGACGAATCTCAGTCGGAACATTCAGCATGCCAATAAACAAATTCGTGCAGCTGACAAGCAGGATGGATACAACGATGCCAATCATCGCTGTAATGGCAACCGACATCACGCCGATCTGCCTCGCCTCCATCCGCTTGTTTGCCCCCAGCTTCTGAGCAATGAGAATGCCAGAGCCGCTGCAAACAAGCGAAAATAATACGATTACGGCATTGAAAAACTGCGTGGAGATGCCAACCACGGCGACTGCATCATCCGAAATACGGCTTACCATGACGGTATCTGCTGTACCGAGCATGAATTGAAGCGTCATCTCGATCATAATAGGCCATGTCAGCGCCCAGATCGACAGCTTCGACTCTTCTGATAAGGACGAAGCTTTTTTTCGATTAAACATATGGTCAACCGCCCCTCCTGTCTGACGCAATTGTAAAGGCATGCGGAAAGACCGTCAAACCGCAAATGTAATCGAATTCATCCATTTACGCTCAAAAAAGAAAGAGATGTTCGCGATTTCCGAACATCCCTTCCATATTAGCCTATCCGTGCCGTTATATCTCGTATTTATCCATCTGGTCGAGAAAATTCCTGGATTTCAACTGCAATCCGAGGTGCGAATCCAGCAAGCGGCGCATCACTTTCTTCACCTCTTGCTTCGTCTCCAGCTTCAAGGCAATGCTGCCTAAGCGCCGTAGGTCAAGCTTGCGGAACAACCGCAGCACCTTGAGCGTTCCATCGCTTAGCCGAATCGCGTATGGATCGCGATGCGCACATCGTCTGCATAATACGCCGCCGCTTCCAACGCTCAGCAGGAATGGCGCTTCCTCCGTGTCGCACGACACGCAGTGATCCAGCTGCGGATCGTAGCCGGCGCGCTGCAATACTTTCATCTCATACAGATGGCTCACGATCTGCGGATCCTTATCCGCCTGCAGCGCCTCGAAACACGCCTTCAATTGGACATATAGGAACGGATCAGCCTCATCGTCCTGCAGGCTTCGATCCGTCAGCTCCGCAGCGTACGACGCGTATGCAGCCAGCTCCAGCCGCTCGCGCAGCAAATGGTGAGATTCCATAATCTCACCATGATTTAACGTCCCAAGACCGCTGTTTCCTTTGAAATACACGAATTCCCCGTATGTAAACGGCTGGGCGAGCGAACCGTGACGGCTTCTGGCCTTCTTCGCACCGCGAATGATGACACCCGCCTTGCCGCCGCCCTCCGTCAGCAGGGTAACGATTTTGTTGCCTTCCCCATAATCCATACTTCGAATAATGATGGCGCAGGTTCGGTACAGCATCCCCTATCTTCTCCCATCGCAGGCATTCGCCCTGCGCCAGTTCAGGAGCAATTAACGCGACGCACCACAACTGCCACCCTACACGGGTGCAGCCGCTCCTTCCTCCTCGTTCTCCTGCATGTCGAGGGAGGCTGCATCATCTGCGGAATTGTTCTCGCTAAGCTGGTGCATTTCCTTGTAGAGCAAAAACGCGTCGACGTTGCCGGTCAACGAAAAATACTTCCACGAAAAATCTCGCATACGTATTCACCCTTTCCGCCCTGCCAGAAATCGCTTAAGGTTGCCTGACAACCATAGCTTGCGATAAATGGGGAATACGTATCCTTGTCAAAATTCGTCAATCGCAGCAGATGCTGTTTGCATCATCCGAAACGACCTAACGCTGATCAGTCGTTCTGGAAGCCAAGATCCTTCAGTACGCGCTCTTGGTTGCGCCAATCCTTCTTCACCTTGACCCACAACTCAAGGAATGTGCGGGAGCCAAGCAGCGTCTCGATGTCGCGCCGCGCCTTCTTCCCGACTTCCTTCAGCAGGGCGCCTTGCTTGCCGATGATAATGCCCTTCTGCGAATCGCGTTCGACGAAGATGACGGCGCCAATGTAGACGACGCCATTCTCCTGCACGCGCATATCTTCGATCTGCACAGCAATCGAGTGCGGAATCTCCTCGCGCGTCAGATGAAGGATTTTCTCGCGAACCAGCTCTGCGACAACGAACTGCTCCGGATGGTCGGTGATCTGGTCAGCAGGATAGTACTGCGGTCCTTCCGGCAAATATTTGCCGATCTGATCCAGAAGCGTCTCAACGTTATTGCCCTGCAGGGCGCTGATCGGGACGATTTCTGCGAAATCATACAAGTCTTTGTACTGGACGATTGTCTTCAGCAGCGTCTCCGGGTCAACTTTATCGATCTTGTTCATAACAAGAAATACTGGCGTATTCTTGACCTTGCTCAACTGCTCAATAATGAAACGATCGCCGCCGCCAAGACCTTCCGACACGTCGATCAAGAATAGGGCAGCTTCCACCTCTTCCAGTGCGCTAATGGCCGACTTCACCATGTAGTTGCCGAGCTTCGACTGCGGCTTGTGGATACCAGGCGTATCGAGGAAAACGATCTGTTTGTCATCCTTCGTGTAGACGCCGTGAATCTTGTTCCTCGTCGTCTGCGGCTTGTCCGACATGATCGCAATTTTCTGTCCGATAATGTGATTCATAAGCGTCGACTTGCCGACATTCGGCCGTCCGACAATGGCTACGAAGCCAGAATGAAATTTGCGCTTACCGCGTTGTTCGGTTTGATTCGATTGTTTCATCAATTGATACTCCTTCTATGCTTGCTCTGCTTAGCTTACTCTATTATACGTTCATTTGTTCAAATCAGCCGCCGAGAACGCGCCAGGCAGCAATTCGCCGACCGTCATGACCGTTCGGTCGCCCTGCAGATTGCCCATCACGACGGGCATGTCAGGCCCGCACAGCTCCAGCAGCACTTGGCGGCACACGCCGCACGGCGCAATAGGGCCTTCCGTATCGCCGATAACGGCAATGGCTTGAAACGTCCCCGGCTTGCAGCCGTCGGCAATTGCACGGAACAACGCCGTCCGCTCTGCGCAGTTCGTAGGCCCGTAAGCGGCGTTCTCCACATTGCAGCCGTGGTGAATACGGCCTTCTTGATCCAATAATGCTGCACCGACTTGAAAATGGGAATACGGCACGTAAGCTCGACTACGAGCCTCACGCGCCGCATTCATCAAATCGCCCCATCGTTGCAGCCTGTTTGCCGCTTCAGACATGCATCCAGACCTCCCTGGCTAATTGCATCGAATATCGAGTCAGCGTTATCAACCGAACAGCCGATGCCACATCGGCGGGCCCAGCAGCAGCAAGCCGACCCCGATCGCGAACAGGACTGCGACGAGAACAGCGCCTGCCGCCGTATCCTTCGCTGCCTTGGCGAGCGGATGCCGCTCGAGCCCGATGCGGTCGATCGTCAGTTCTATCGCCGTATTGACGATCTCAAGCGCGATAACGAGCGCGAACAGGACGAGCAGCAGCGCCCATTCAATCGCCTTCAGCTCCAGCCATATGGCAGCCGCTGATACGAGCAACGCTGCTGTCAGATGAATACGCACGTGCCGCTGCGTGCGTATTGCATATCCGATTCCTGCAGTCGCAGCGCGCAGGCTCTTGAGGAACCGCCGCATTAACGCGGCAGACCGGCCTTCTGCAGCACCGCTTCTTGCTTGGCCGTCATCTCAGCTTCGGTTTCTGCATCCTGATGGTCATAACCGATCAGATGCAGGAAGCCATGCACGAACAGAAAGCCTATCTCGCGCTCCAAAGAATGGCCGTAGTCTTCGCTCTGCAGCTTCGCGCGCTCAGTCGAAATGATAATGTCGCCAAGCATGCCCGAGAACGGATCCTGCTCATCCTCCGATACGACCTCGAAGACGATCTCCGGCTCTTCTTCGCCTTCCTCCTGCATCGCGAACGACAGGACGTCGGTAGGACGGTCAATGTTACGAAACTCTCGGTTCAGCCGATGAATTTCTTCATCGTCGACGAACGTAAGCGACACTTCACCTTCTGTAATTCCTTCTTGCTCTCCAGCGATCTGGAGCAGCTGCTCCAGACGGGTAATCCAGGCTTCAGGAATTTCGATCTTCGATTGCTCATTGCTCCAATCCAATTGCAAGCTCATGCCAGCCGCTCCTTCGGTTTGACGTCTTCTGGATATTCGATCCGCGAGTGGAAAATGCCGATGACCGCTTCCTTAAGCGTCTGCGCGATTTTATCGAGCTCCTTCATCGTCAGATCGCACTCGTTGAATTGGTTATCATCCAGACGGTCTTTAATAATCTTGTGGATCATCGTTTCGATCTGTTCCATCGTCGGCTTCCGCAAGCTGCGAACCGCAGCCTCTACACAGTCGGCAATGCCGACAATCGCAGCTTCCTTCGATTGCGCTTTCGGTCCCGGATAACGGAAGTCGTCCGCCGTGAAATCCGGTTCGACGCCTTGTTCCTCCGCTTGCTTCAATGCCTTGTGGTAAAAATATTTCAGGAACGTCGTTCCGTGATGCTGCTCTGCAATATCGCGAATCGGACGCGGAATGTTATATCCGCGCAGCATCTCGACGCCGTCCCGCGCATGCGCAACGATAATCGATTTGCTCAGCTTCGGCTCGATCGAATCATGCGGATTCTCGATGTTCGTCTGATTCTCGATAAAATAGTTCGGCCGCTTCGTCTTCCCGATATCGTGGTAGAACGATCCGACCCGGCAGAGCAGACCGTCCGCTCCGATTGCCTCAGCGGCCGCCTCGGACAAGTTGCCTACCATGACGCTGTGATGGTAGGTACCAGGAGTTTCCGTCAGAAGCTTGCGCAGAAGCGGATGGTTCGGACTCGACAATTCGATCAGCTTCAGCGCAGATAGAATGCCGAACGACACTTCGAAGAACGGCATAATACCGATAACGAGAACAGCGGTGATCAATCCGCTGGCGAATGCGAAGCCGGTAGCGTACAGCAGCTGGCTTTCATCGATTTTCTCACCGAGCAATTGAATGGCTAATACGGACAACGCCCCGAATAAGCTCGCCATAATGCCGGCTTTAAGAATCGTGGAGCGCTGGCTTGCACGATGGACGGCAAAGATCGCCGAGAACGATACGACAGCAATAACGAAGCCGTAATCGAAATCGAACAGCCGCTCGTGGCTGGCATTGAATATGATGCTGCCCGCAATCGCGAACAAGAATGAGCTGACGATGGCAACTTGCATATCCAGCAGGAGGGCGATAAGCATCGTCCCTGTAGCAACAGGAGCTAGATAGCCGACGTATGACGTTTCGGCCGTCTGCGGCAAGCTGACGATCTGCATCATCGTCAAATTGAGAACGAAGATAAGCAGCAGCATGAGCAATTGCGGATTGCCATACTTCGGCTTCGCACCGCTTATGCCGCCGGATTGCGCCATGAAATTAAAGAGAATGACGACGAACAACACGGAGAGCAGGAACGATCCGAGCTGCGGCCAGTACGTCTTTTTGTCTTGAAGAAGACCTGCATTCTCAAGCAATTCGTACTTCTCGGCCGTAATCATCTCGCCTTTGGCAACGATCACTTCCCCTTCAGGAATCGTGACGCGCTGCGTCAGCTCGCGCGCATTCGCTTTCGCTTCGTTGGTCGCTTCTTTATCGAAGAACTTGTTCGGCATGATCGCATACCGCGCCAGCTCCTGCACGATCTCTCGCGCAGTCCGATCGGTCAATGTGCTCGTGTTGACGAGCTCGGATACGCGCGCACGCGCTGTCTCCGCATCGCGCAGCTGTTCGCCCATCAACTTGCGAACGGTTTCCATTGCGACAGTGCGCATCTCGGACATTTGATCCTGCGTCAGCTTAGGAAGCTTATAGTACGTTTCCTCTGGAATCGCGTACTTCTGTCCCTTCGCGGTCTGCAGCATCTCGTCGAGCAGCGTATCGTTGTACGAACCAAGACCACGATTCGACTTCGCGTACTGCTCGAGGTATTCATCATATTTGCGCGGAATTTCATTCCGATAGATTTCGATCTTCTCTTCCGTCGTGACACCATCATCCATATTCAACTGATCCATACGGGTGAAAATCTGGTCCGCCAACTGATCGCCGCGGAGCGCGACGAACGTATAGATCTGTTCCACTGCATCTGCGGCTTTCTCCTGCGCTTGCAGCGTCGCTTTCTCATCGAATATTTGCTTCGGCGCTTCAATCGTCTTCTCACTGACCGCGCCTTTCATTACATTGTAGGTTTGCGGTACGAGATAAGGAGAGAAGTTGAAATAGAACAGCAGCATGAACAGAAAAAGCAGCGCGTAGCGTACGCCCGCGCTCTGCTTCCAGCCTGTCGTTCTCGTCCGATGATTCTGACGGTTGTCCTTGTTTCGGTTCATGCAGCGTACAATCCTCTCTATGCTTGGTTTTCCGCGTCGTGGTTGTAAGCCGTTATAATTTTCTGTACCAAGGTGTGACGTACGACATCCTGCTCAGAGAAGGTAATAAATCCGATTTCATCTATGCCTTGGAGAATGCGAGAAGCTTCGATGAGACCGCTCTTCTTGCCCCTTGGCAGGTCAATCTGTGTCACGTCACCTGTTATAACCATCTTGGAGCCGAAGCCAAGACGCGTTAGAAACATTTTCATCTGCTCGGGTGTCGTATTTTGTGCTTCGTCGAGAATGATAAACGAATCGTCAAGCGTCCGCCCCCGCATGTAAGCAAGCGGTGCCACTTCGATCATGCCGCGCTCGAACAGCTTCGTCGTCTGCTCAAGTCCCAGCACATCATGCAAAGCGTCATACAACGGACGCAAGTAAGGATCGACCTTCTCCTGCAGATCACCGGGCAGGAAGCCCAGATTCTCGCCTGCTTCAACAGCAGGACGCGTAAGCATAATGCGTTTGACAGCGCCTTCCTTCAGCGCCGCAACGGCTAGCACGACCGCTAGATACGTCTTACCGGTGCCGGCAGGACCGATACCGAATACGATATCCTTCTTCTTGATCGTCTTGATGTAATGACGTTGGCCGATCGTCTTCACGCGAATCGGCTTGCCTTTATACGTCGTTGTAATCGTATATGTCAGCAAATCAAGCAGCTGATCGGCTTGCAGCGAACGCGCCAGCTCCAGCGCATACGTAACATCCCGCTCCGTCGGCGTGAATCCGCCGCGAATCAATTGCAGCAGAACACTGAACAGCTGCTCCAGCGATTCGACCTCCGCCGCTTCGCCGTGGATAACAATCTCCGCTTCGCGCGATTGAATCGAAGCACTCATCTGTCCTTCGATCAGCCGCAAGTATCGATCCTGAGGACCGAATACTGCAAGACCTTCCGCTGCGTTGCGCAGCGTTAATTTTACCGATTTCGTCTCATTGTGCAAATAGACTCATTCTCCTTGCGTACTCACGATTGGCATTTCGGTCACAATAGATTGTTCGACTTCCAAAAGCACTTTCAAATAAACTTTACCATTGTCCGTCTTTTCATGCAAAAGTTTTTCCGCCACAATAACCGCGTCTGTCCCAGCTTTCGTCATCAAATCGGCCTTGGCCTGCTGTATTCCCTTCGTTACGGCCTCTTCCTCCGTCAACTTCCGTTCATCCAACCGGACCTCAAGTACCGACTCCTTCATTCTGCCGAATGGGAGCTTAATCCCATGCCAGGACAACTGCTCCTCCCTTTGCACTACTTCGAAGTCCGAATAAGAGGTTTTACCGAAACCGCTGACCTGCAGCGCTCGTCCTCCTGCGACAACATGCCACTTCGTTGTCGATTCTCCTGTATATACTTTAACCTTTTCCGTCAGAGGAGAAACGATGTTGTATTCATGCCATACAAGACCGCGCACTTTCCCCTTGGCTATGACCGTCTGTATGTTGGTCTCATCGCCCAGCGAACCGGAAATGAGGATATCGCCTTTCTTCACGCGCATATTGCGCTTGACCACCGGTCGGCCTGCATCCGCTTGGATGTCCGTAACTACAGCATCATCCGTTGCGATGAGATGTCTAGGACTTAGCAGCGGGCCTTGATTAGGCTTCGTCGACTCTACGATATTGATGATGATTGAAGTCCCCTTCTTCTCAACGCCGACCCACGAGGCATCCGGCAGCCTTGCAGCGATCCGTTTGGACAATACTTGCGGATCATCCAGCTTGAACGACCATTGCATTTGGCGGATACCCTCTGCCTCCGCAGCCTTAAGAATCTGCTCGTCCGATATACGAATATTGCCGGACACCTGGACGTTCCACACAAGAGAGGAGAGCAAATACAATCCGACAAAAAACAACAAAAGTCCGACACCGAAAAAGACGCGGCGCCGCACCTTCAGTATCCAGAACGGCATGCCGTTTCTGCCCGTTACATGAATGCGACAGCTTGTCCGCTTCAAGTAGGGACGAAGACGGAAAAAATGTCCCACCGTCGTCTCGAATTCCAATTGTCCCTCGCTTGTCCGTCTAATCGACCACAGCGTAAGGCCGCCTTGAAGCGCCTGGTTGACGAATGATTCCAGCTCGCCCCCTCGCGCCCGCACCGTGACGATGCCTTTCACCCAGTGCATCCATGTCCCCTTCATGCCGGTCGCTCCTTTCAACGTACTTCAATATGCTTAATGACCCCTTCAACGAACACTTCCTCCGTCCAGATCGTCCGAATGACCAAGTCCTCGCCGGTCACCTCAAGTTCGCCCTTGCTGAGCGCAAGACGAAGCCGGTCGCTGGAGAAATGAAGCACGCCGCGATGGTTCTCAATATAGAGCTGCCGGTCGCCGATCATCGTCAAACGCGGAAGGTCATATACAACATCCTGAGGAAGCTCCAACAGGTTCGCCGTCCACTTCTGTAATCTGCGGTTCATTCGACGCATAGCGGTATCAGCTCCCTCCTCCCGTACTTTACCAACCTATGCGCATCGAAGCCCGAATATGAAGCGAACCTCCATGATGTAACGGTATTTTCGGAACAAAAAAACACCGGCGCCAGTAATCGGCGACCGGTGTTGCAATTAGACGGTGTGCTATTTGTTACGCCATGCACGTTTGGCACGCGGCGGCCCAAGCACTTCGGACCAGATAACCGCCTGTCGCAGCGCAACTGCAGACAACTCCTGTTGCGGGCGTGAAGACGCATCAGAGACAGCAACGTGGGGCGTGTCGCTGGCTGCAGCCTGCGATCTTCGCGGTGCTGCAGGTGCTGCTGATACCGCCCGATCGACGGACCTAGCAGACGCCTCTTGCTCGGGTGGTTCGCTTGCGGCATATGGTGAATATTCTTTATAGTCTTCATCTTCCTCGTCGTCATCCCAGTTGGGCCGTCCTGCCGGTGTATGATTCGCCGATGCAGGGCGAACATCGCTTGGCGATTGCCATTCGCCGCTGCCGAATGGCGGCATCTGCCGTGGCTGTCTGTTATTGCCGCCTCTCATCTTGCCGATCGCTGACAGCAGGAAGCCTCCAAGTACGAGGACGATGTAAATGTTATCGATAAGAAAATCAATCAGCTTCTCCATAGGAGCTACGCCTTCTGATCGTCATTCGGACTGCTAGATACATCCGGCTTGCCGATCGAGCTGCGCATTTGCGTATCTGCTTCAATGTTCTTCAGATTCATGTAATCCATTACGCCGATCTTGCCGCTCTTCAAGGCATCAGCCATCGCAAGCGGCACCTGCGATTCCGATTCAACGACGCGCGCGCGCATTTCGACAACTTTCGCCTTCATTTCCTGCTCTTGCGCGACTGCCATCGCGCGGCGTTCTTCGGCCTTCGCTTGCGCAATTCGCTTGTCTGCTTCCGCTTGCTCCGTCTGCAGATGCGCCCCGATATTCTTGCCTACGTCTACGTCCGCGATATCGATCGAGAGAATTTCGAATGCCGTACCTGCGTCGAGTCCTTTGCCAAGCACCGTGCGCGAGATCATATCCGGATTCTCAAGGACATCCTTATGCGAGTTCGACGAACCTACCGTTGTAACGATACCCTCGCCAACGCGAGCGATGATCGTTTCTTCGCCCGCACCGCCGACGAGACGCTCAATATTCGCACGTACGGTTACACGCGCTTTGACCTTCACTTCGATACCGTCTTTCGCTACAGCAGCAACGATAGGCGTCTCGATGACACGTGGATTGACGCTCATCTGCACGGCTTGAAGCACGTCACGACCGGCGAGATCGATTGCTGCCGCACGTTCGAACACTAGATGAATGTTGGCACGCTCTGCAGCGATAAGCGCATTGACGACGCGGTCGACATTACCGCCTGCGAGGAAGTGACTTTCCAGCTGGTTAATGTTTAGTCCCAATCCAGCCTTGGTCGCTTTGATAAGCGGGTTAACGATCCGACTCGGTACAACGCGGCGAAGACGCATTGCTACAAGCGTAATGATGCTGATGCGCACGCCCGATGCAAATGCGGATATCCAGAGCATGATCGGGAAGAAGCTAAGGAAAATGATCACAAAAATAACAACGACCGCGATGATAAGCAAGGTGACGATTTGTGGATCCATGCATACAACTCCTTTTTATTCGTTATGGGATGGGTTAGTTTCCTTGACGACGATTCTCGCGCCTTCCACGGTTACGATGACGACCGATATGCCAGCCCCTATAAATCGGCCATCGGTTACAACATCCAATCTCTCGCCGTCGAGATCGACAGCGCCAGCTGGTCGGAGCGGCGACAGCGTAATGCCCGTTCGTCCAACCAGCGTATCGCGGGACGGGTTCGAGACATATCCCTGCTCGGTGGACAGCTTGTCGCGAAGAATAAATTTGTTCCAAATGCCTCGATGACTGAATTTCTTCGCCATAACATACACAATAATGGTTGCTGCGACAAACGCGATAAGCAGAGCATATAGCGCGGTAACCGCATCGTGCGAGGCGGTCACAACGCCTGATACAAGCGAGATGGCGCCAAGGGTACCCAGAATGCCGAAGCTCGGGATAAACAGCTCAGAGACGAGCAATACGAGCCCGAGAACGAATAGCAGAACAGATTCTTGACCGGCAAAGCCCGCAACATAATGACCGAAGAAGAACAATATGAACGATGCAATTCCGATGATGCCTGGAACGCCGAAGCCTGGCATCAGCATCTCAATGGCGATGCCTGCGATACCAAGAATGAGCAGCAGCGTAACAATGACTGGCGAGGTAAGCCAAGACGCAACATTCTCAGCCCAAGATGGTTCAATCGGAATCTGGGTACGTCCTTCAAGTCCGAGCCACTGAATCGTATCTTGTACACTGTCTGCTACATGATCGGCGTAACCCGCTTTCTCTGCTTCGGTCGCGGTCAGCGTCAATATGTCTCCGCTCGCTTTGTTCCGCCCAATCTCCTTCAATTCGATAGAAGCATTCACATCCGTCATCGCTGCTGCATAATCTGGATTTCGACCATGCAGACGAGCAGCTTCCATCATCTCGCCTGTCCAGAAGGAAATCGTCTTGGGATTATCGATCAACTCTCCTGATCCATCCACGACAGCCGCGGCGCCAATCGTGCTTCCGGGCTGCATGACAATGTGTTCGGCATTAAGAGCAATGTACGTGCCGGCTGATACGGCCTTGCCTTCGACGAACACAGTCGTTGGCACTTTGCTCGTACGAATCAGCTCTCCAATGCCTTCCGCACTATCGACCCGCCCGCCGAATGTGTTGAGGACTAACACAACGCGTTCCGCATTCGCCTCAACTGCTTCCTTGTAGGCACGCTTTAGGAATGACTCCAGTCCCGCTTCAACGGTTTTCTTCGCTTCTACGATGTACACGGCTCCACCTGCAGCGGATACCGGTTTCGTCTGCTCGTCAGCGGCTGCTGCCGAAGCTGACGTAACGAGCAGCCACGGGAGCATAACGATAACCATTAACATCAGAACAGCACAGCGCAGCAGCGGATTGTTGCTTACTTTCAGGTTTCGAACATACAAATGACGATGCCTCCCCCTTACTTCCGTTTACAGATGCATACGCACAACTAGGCCTTTCGTTGCGTTATTTTACAGATGTTGTATGTACGCATTGTTATTATACGAGAAAATCAGAAAAAACACCCCCTCTAACGAGGGAGTGTTTATGTGTCCGTATGAATTTATTGCAAGGATTGTTGCACAATCGTGTTTACCAGTTTACCATCTGCACGCCCTTTTACCTTAGGCATAAGTGCGGTCATGACTTTTCCCATTTCCGCTTTCGAAGAAGCACCGGTTTCCTGGATGGTCTGCAGTACAATTGACTTGATTTCTTCTTCTGTCAGCTGCTCGGGAAGGTATACACCAATAATATCGATCTCTGCGGCAACATCTTTAGCAAGGTCATCGCGGCCGGCTTTATTAAATTCTTGGAGGGAATCTTTACGTTGTTTGATTTCACGACTCAGTATATCAAGCACTTCGCTATCCTCCAAGGAACGCTTCAAATCAATCTCCGCATTCTTGATGGACGAACGAATCATGCGAATCGTAGTAAGTTTAAACTTGTCCTTGTCTTTCATCGCTTGCTTCATATCGTCGTTCAATCTTTCGCTAAGGTTCATTGGGACATGATCCTCCTAAAACTTTCTTTTCCGCGCAGCCTCGGACTTCTTCTTGCGTTTCACGCTTGGCTTCTCGTAATGCTTGCGCTTCTTAACCTCAGCAAGAACGCCGTCCTTTGCGATGGAGCGCTTGAAGCGGCGGAGTGCAGCATCGATAGTCTCGTTTTTGCGAACTTTCGTTTCAGACACCAGTTTTCCCTCCCTCCGAAACAGACCGTCCAGAGCATTTCACCGTAATCAAATTTCATTATAGAGGATAAGGAAAGGCAGTGTCAACTTTCTAGGCGCGAAACAATTGTACCCAATTTTCGGCCGCCTAGTATATGGATATGCAAGTGACTAACTTCCATTCCGCTATCCGCGTTGCAATTGTTGACTAGTCGATAACCCGATTCGGCAATGCCAAGCTCTCGAGCGATCTGACGTGCGGCCTTAAACAGCTCAGCGATAACGGCATCATCCGCACCGATCTCGACTTCATTCATCGTATCGATATGCTTCTTCGGAACGATGATGACATGAACTGGCGCTTGCGGCGTAATGTCATGAAAAGCGACAACCGTATCACTTTCATATGCTTTACGCGATGGCAGCTCGCCGTTTACAATTTTGCAAAAAATACAACTCATCTTCTACACCCTCTCAGCCCGAAGGCGTTATGTACGTTTTCAACACGTTCGGTTCTTAGTCGCTTGAACAACCTCTGCTTGTACAATAATTCCATCATATCGAATTCGGAACAGCTCGTCCAATCGTCTGCAAACGTTCGGCGCCAGATGCATGCCAGATCCTCGCGTGGAAGGATGCATCCAAGGCGCCATGCCGTTCGATACTGTCAAAAGAATGGCAGCACAGACAGCCCCACCAGCGCGGCGAGCGGCAGCGTCTGCCGAATAAAGCGGCGGCGCGGGTAGTACGGGTATGGATAAAACGGCGCGCCGATCGGCCCTCCGAATGGTCCGCCAAACGGTCCGCCAAACGGCGAAAATCCGCGGGAATCCACATAGACGACACCACACGGCACAGCCAGACATACGAATTGATCATCGATATGTTCGATGATACCGTCCACGCACCAGCCGTTGTACGTCCGCGCAAGTACATAACGATGCACATGATGCTTGCACCAATGCTTCATTTCCGTTTTGTCGCCTGCTGCAGGCGCTGTTACTTGCGGCAGCGCAGGTACTGGCGCCGTCAGCTGTTTCACACCTGTCGGCTGCTTCAAGACGGCTCCAGGCTTCGCAGCAGCGCTAGGCTTCACAGCAGTATCCTGCTTCGCTGCCGTTTCCGGCTTAGCCGCGGCTTCTGTTTTGGCCGGTGCCTGTTTTTGACCCAATTTACCAAGCTCCATGTCAGTTCACCCTCCTGTCTCCTACAATGTATGCAGAAGTAGGCGTTTGGCTACTGATTGGCGCTTGGTGCGCCCTTTTTCTCTGCTTTGCTTACTTGTTGGAAGCGGTATGGGACTGCGCTTCTACAATCGCCTGTTCGAGGGCGAGGCCTGAATCGACCCAGCTGCCCCCGGTTAACACGGACATCTCCACCAGTTTGTCCCCGCTCTCAAGTTGGAACGATGCAAGCTGATCTTTCAGCTTGGCATACAGCGACTGCAACGATTGGATCGCTTCTTTATCCGCTGCGGCGAGCTCGCCTGTCATTGCGCCAATAGCAGCGAATTGGCTGTTCAATGCTTGAAGCGCCTTCAAACTGTCTTCGTCCGTAATGGATGGAGATACGGTATGGGTTCGAGCATCCTCAATGAATTTAAACAGATCTGCTTGGCCTGCAGACGCTTGGCCGAGCTTGTACAGCAGCGCTGCACGATCGGCAGTCGTCGATGTCTCGAACCCGCCCAGCGCGTTCAATGCGGCATCCACATGCGCCTTAGCTGCCAGACCATGGTTGATGATCGCCTGTCCGTCACTTTGTTTCTTGTCTTGTCCGTTCTGCAGATTCTGCGAGTAAAAGAATACGTTGCCGATCAAGCTGAACGTCAGCAGGATGAGCAGCACTGGCACAGTGAAAGAACGTTTCTTCGGCGTTTCCATTTCCACTTGTAAAAACCTCCGTCATTTCCGTGTTCAAACCGTATAACCTAACGCAATCGAACCGTCACGCCTCCGCTCAGGAAGTGAACATAGCTCTCCTGAATCGGCAGTCCAAGCGACAGCTCAAGCGCTTCCGCATAAAGCTCCAGCTGGAATCGATGCTTCTCCGCCGCACTGTCCCACTGCTCCGAATATACCTGATCCGTCTTGTAGTCAAGCAGTACGATCCCATCTTGATCACGGAACAGGCAGTCCACAACGCCCTGTATAAGAATAGGCTCGTCTTCCGAGCCTTCAGCTTGAGCGCCATAGATGCGGGACGCCGGGAACGTGCAGCTGAACGGCACTTCCCGCTTCACCCACTCCGCACGCAGCATTCGCTGACCAAGCGGATTGGCGAACAGCTCGACAACAGGCTCCAGCAAGATCGCCTCCGCCTGCTTGACCGTCATAATCCGGCGCGCGATCAAATCATCCACCAACGACTGCAGAGACGCCTGCGTCACAGGCTTGTCCAGCGGGACGTGCTGCATAAGCAAATGGCTCGCCGTGCCGCGTTCCGCAGCGGTAAGTGCATTCTCCTCCATGAAACGAGGCCTGCGCAGCCGGAAGGTGTATGAAGCACGCTCTGTAGCGTCGGTATCAGTTGCATCGCTGACCGCGGCATGCTGCTGTTCCATATCTTGAAGCTGTGCAAGCAGCTCGGCTTCCGCCTCGCGCTCAGCATGCAGACGTTTCATTTCCGTTACGGACGTTTTGGCCGGAACGAATGCCGCTGAAGGATAACGGTACTGCCACGACAGCAGCCGCTCCACTTCCTCGGCAGCTCCCGATGATTCCATGATCGCCAGCTCGCCGATTGCCTGCATCCGATCGCGCATTTCCCGTTCCTGCTCATCATCCGTCTCTACGACGATAGCCGATTCCTCAGCGAACAGCGACGCCGGCATGACTGCGAACCTCCAGTCCTCTAACGGCAGACGATCGACAGGGGTTCGTCCGTCGAGCGAAGCGATCGATTCGTCAGCAGCTTGTAACGACGTGTCTGCCGAATCATCCGGCACGATTGTAGTCGTGGAGAGCAGGCCGCTGCCTGCCGCAAGCGGCCCGATCCAATCGATATAGGAGCGAGCAGCCGCGAGGCGGTCGTCAGATAGCCTGCCATTGCCGTCAACCGCTCCCGCCCATTCTTCCAGCTTCGCAACAGCATCGGTCAGCGTGCCGACTAGAATCATTTTCTCCTTCGGCCTTGTAAGGGCAACGTACAGAATACGCATCTCTTCAGCGAGCATCTCCATTCGCATCTTGCGGCCGATCGCAAGGCAAGGAAGCGTCGGATAGCTGACGCGCAGCTCTGCATCGACGAATTTCGGCCCGTAGCCGAGTTCTTTGTGCAACAGGAATGGCGCGTTCAGGTCCTGCATGTTGAACATTTTGCCAAGACCAGCAACGAACACGACAGGGAACTCTAACCCTTTACTCTTATGAATCGACATAATGCGCACGACATCCTCTTGCTCGCCTAGCGCTCGTGCCGTGCCCAGATCTCCGCCCGTATCCCGCATGCGCTCAATGAAGCGAAGGAAACGGAACAGTCCTCGGAACGAGGTCGATTCGTATTGACGCGCCCGGTCGAGCAAAGCGCGCAAATTCGCCTGACGCTGCAAGCCGCCCGGCAATCCGCCGACGAAGTCGTAGTAACCTGTCTCGCGATACAACGCAGCCAGCATCTCGGTCACAGCGCCTTGTCTCGCCGTCTCGCGCCACTGCTCCAACTGGGATAGAAAGCGCTCCAGCTTAAGCCGAATATCCTCTCTGACAGTCGCTTGGGCAGATGCGCGGCGCACCGCATCGTAGAAGCTGCCTCTGCCTGCGTCGATTCGCACTTTGGCTAGATCCGCAGCCGTCAAGCCGAAGATCGGAGAACGCAGCACGCCTGCCAGCGGGATATCCTGATACGGGTTGTCGATGACGCGCAGCAGCGACATCATCACTTCAACCTCTGTTGCGTCAAAGTATCCCGTGCCCAGCTCCGCATAAGCCGGAATTCCGAACGTCTGGAGCTCTTCGATCAGGATAGGCGCCCAGCTCGCCGTTGCGCGCAGCAGGATGACGATATCGCGCATTTGAAGCGGCCGGTATTCCTTACGCTTGCCATCCCATACAGGATGGCCCTCTGCTATAAGATCGAGAATACGACGGGCAATGACACGCGCTTCAAGCTGTGCAGTCTGCAGATCGGCTGCATCTGCCTGCGGCGCTCCTTCCTCGTGCTCTGATTCATTGTCCGAATCCGACGCGTCTGCCTCTGCCTGAGCTGCCGCGGCACCGCTGCGATCGACCAGCACAAGCTCTGCCGAACAGCGCCCTGCGATGTCTGGCGGCGGATAGGAGGCACCGCACACCAGCTCCGCCCGTTCATCATACTCCAGCTCGCCGACGCTCTCCCGCATCACCGCTCGGAAAATGCCGTTCACACCGTCCACGACCTCGCTCCGGCTGCGGAAGTTACGGGCTAAATCGATGCGAACGCCCTGTTCTCCGTTATTGGGAGTCGAAGCGTCAGTCTGCTTATCGACCTGGTCGGCTGGCGTATAGGTCTTATATTTATGCAGGAATAACATCGGCTCTGCCAGACGGAACCGATAGATGCTCTGCTTCACGTCGCCGACCATGAACCGATTGTCCGCCCGCGCGATGAGCGATACGATCGCTTCTTGCACCGTATTCGTATCCTGATATTCATCCAGCAAAATCTCGACGAACCGTTCTCTGTATTCAAGCGCCGCCACGGACGGGAGTTCCTTGTGCGGCGTGGACTTCGCATCACGAAGAATCGATAAGCAGCCATGCTCGAGGTCACTGAAATCGAGCAGCCCCTTATCGCGCTTCAGCGCCTCATACCGCCTTGCGAAGTCGATAACAAGCTCGGACAACGTCTCCATCATTGGCGTAAGTTCGGCAAGTTCGGCCCGATACTGCTCCGGTGTACGACGGAACCAACGGTCGATCACGCTTGACAGCAAGCCTTTCACTTTATCGCGGATATCCTTCGTCCGCTGCTGCAGCACCTTATCATATTCATCGCCGCGCATGCTCTTCAGTTTGCCGAAGGAGATTGCAGCAAAACGATCCGCCCAATCCTCCCAAGGCTCAACTGCCGTTACGCCTAAGAGGTTTGAAACCATCAGCAGATCATCAGACAGATTGTCCGCATATGGCGCAGGGCCAGCAGGCCGTCTCGTCAGCTCCAGCGCTTGCTCCAACAGGCCTGCGGCTCCGATTAAGGTTAGATGCACATCCGCTTTGGCAGCCTCTACCCATTCCGAGTCGCCTAGCGACGATTCCTCTGCAATACGAAATTTTGCCGCCGTCTCGCGCAGCCAATGATCCGGCCAAGGGTTGCTTCGCGAGAAATCGTACAGCTTCTGAACGAGACGATACAGCGGCTCATCTCCCCGCTCGCCGCCATAACGGTCGGCCAGCATCATGAAGATGCCGCTGTCCGCGTCCTCGCCCGCATATTTGTGCTCGAACAGCTCGTCCAGCGCATCGATTCGCAGCAGCTCGCTCTCGGTCTCGCCTGCCATTCGAAAGCCTGGATCAAGGCCGATCAGCGGGTAATAGCTGCGAATCACGTCTAGACAGAACGAGTGAAGCGTCGTGATGGATGAACGATTGATGAGCGCGAGCTGCCGACGCAGATGCTCCGATTCCGGGTTGCGTTCGAGCGCGCCTTCGAGGGCGATCCGGACGCGCTCCTTCATCTCGGAAGCCGCTGCCTTCGTGAACGTCGCGACGAGCAGCCGGTCGACGTCGGTATCGTTCGATATTTTGCGAATAATACGTTCGACCAGTACCGCCGTCTTGCCTGATCCGGCAGCAGCGGCCACTAGTATATTGCTTCCTTCAGCCGATACAGCACGCCACTGGTCATCCGTCCAAGTGGCGCCTTCCGGCTTCGGACTAAACGTTACGCCGGTCATTCCCGTTCCCCCTCGTCATGAATGCCTCTGCAGCCGCTGCGGTTTCGCGAACATGATCGTTCGCTTCGCTTTGCTGATGTCCAAGTACGGACCATACCTCATCTCGGCCGAGCTTCGGCAGTTTCGCATATTCATTGCCATCATACAGCGGGTCGAATTGGCAGACCGGCTTGTACGAGCAGAAGGTGCAAGGCGACTTGCCGCCCATTCGATATGGCGAGATCGAGACTGCGCCGCAGCCGATCGCTCCGCCAATCCGCCCAATAGCCTGCCGCACTGATACACGAAGCGAATCCCAGCCTTCTTCGGCCAAAACCGATGAGGTGCTGTAGAACGATCCGTCCTTTTTGATCGCAAGCGGCAGTACTTCCGAATGACCGGATTCGAGTTCGCCATCCATTAGCCGTACGACGTTCTCGTCGGCAACGAGCAGTCCCTTCGGCTTGAACTTCTTCAGCCGCTGCTTCCGCGCTTCTTCGCGGTCCATGCCGCCTGATGCGCTGAGCAGCGGGTTGTGCACGTGGAAATAAAGCACGCCTGCCGGCTTCACTTCTCTGCCCAGCCATGCCGCACCATGCGTCAGCAGCACATCGAGATAGGCAAGCATCTGGAGCGACAGCCCGAACGCAACCTCTTCCATTCGCAGACTGGTCGAGCTCGACTTGTAGTCCATGACACGAAGGAGCAGTCCTTCGTCCGTCTCGGCGGCATCGACGCGGTCGATACGTCCAACAAGCTCGACTTCGCCGCCGTCCGGCGTTGGTATGATCAGCGCAGGCAAGTGCCCTTCAGGTCCAAAATCGACCTCTAGCCCAACGGGATGAAACGCTGCTCGCCGCGCATGATCGGCCAGCATCATCGCAGCTTGCGTAATGATTGCCTTGAGCTTGACCAGCATATAGCGATGCCTTCCGCTGCTTAGCAGTATCTCCGATTGCAGCCGCGGCGCAATCGCCTCCACCGTCTCAGAGACGACGTCAATCGCCTGCTGCTCGGTAACTGCGCCCCATCGTTTGCCGAAACGATCGGCGATGCGGCTGAGCGCAGCGTGGAAGAGCTGCCCGACATCCGGCGCTTCCAGCCGATAAATCGGTCGTTCTTCCAGACGCAGACCATATACAGCAAAATGCTGGAACGGACAAGACACGAACCGCTCCATTCGCGAAACGCTTGCCCGCAGACGTTCCCCATACAGC
This sequence comes from Paenibacillus sp. CCS19, assembly GCF_033239625.1. NCBI lineage: Bacteria > Bacillati > Bacillota > Bacilli > Caryophanales > Paenibacillaceae > Paenibacillus > Paenibacillus sp. CCS19. The sequence continues at coordinate 2,738 of NZ_BTCK01000021.1, read as the reverse complement.
TGCCTGGCCGTCTCAGGATCAAGCGGCTGTACATCATTCGTGTAACCAAGCGCGGCGGTTCGCTGTCTCAGCGGCTCCTGCCAATCTGGGCGAATCGCGAACCAGTTGAAAATATCCCACCAGACAGCATCCATCTCCGCACCCTGACGCCATGCACGAAGCTGCGCATTCAAATATGGGAGCACAGCGGCTGGCCGAACGACGAACGATAGCTGCTCTGCTCGGCTCATCTCTGCATTCGGCTCACTGCTGAGCGAACGTTCACGCAGCAGCGGGAACATGGCGCGCAAATGGCGGATCAGTTCAGACGGATGCAAGCTCTTGCCTTCCTCGTCCGCCATCGCATAGCTTATCCACAGATGACGGCTTGGCGCAGCGATTGCATTGTAGATCATGAAACGTTCGTCAAGCAGACGACGCCGTACGCTCGGCGCAAGCGGAAGACCTCGGTCCACCAGCATGTCCCGCTCCTGCTCCGTTAGAATGCCGTCCTCTTGCATCCGCATCGGAAGCACGCCATCGTTCGCTCCGAGCACGTAGCATACTTTCACTTCGCCCGAACGGGTCCGATCGACGCTGCCGATCAACACCTGGTCCAGCGACGGCGGAACCGATGCTAACTTCAGGCTGTCGAGACCCGTCTCCACCATTCCTGCGAATAGCTCCGGTGTCAGCTGCTCGTCCCCCGTCATCTCCACAAGCTGATCAAGCAGCGACATGACGCCATCCCACAGCTGGCGATGGGAACGCGACTGCCTTACGCGGCCCGCTTCTGCGTCCGCACGGCTCCATCGTTCGAGCCTGTCAGCGGCGTCGGCGAGCTCAAGCAGCCGGTACAGTGCCGTGCACATGGACCGGACGTCCTTCGCGCTGCGGAGCGCATCGCCGAAGCGCTGCAGCGGCGCAACGATTGCTTCTCGCGCCTCCAGCACGACTTGAAAGCGAGCGAGCTCGCTCTTGCTCGCTTCAGCCGCCTCTTCGTTGTCGAGCGACTCGCGGACGAGCGGCCTCCAGCTTTTCTTATCGCACCAGCGCCAGCCGTCGATGCCTGCGGCGAGGGCGTAATTTTCGAGAAGGTCAAACGATTCACGGGTCAATCTCGACTCGCTGCCATCCGGGAACAGCAGCTCTGTCTTCATACAGCGGCAAACCGCGTCATAGCTCCAGCCATGGAGAACGGTCTCCATCGCCGAACGAATAAACTCGACAAGCGGGTGATGCGATGCGGTACGCTTCTGGTCAAGGAAATAAGGAATGCCGTAATCATGCATCAGCTCAGTGAGATAGTCGGTATAATCGGTCGCGTTGCGCACCATGATCGCCATATCGCGCCAGCGCATGCCTTCTTCGCGCGCACGGCGAACCATATCGCGTACGGCAGCTTCCGCTTCCGTCCTTCGGTTAGGTGCAGCATGAAGGGATACCTCACCAGCAGACTGCTCAGGGTCGAACATCGCTTCGGTACTGATGGACGCCGGCATCGGTCTGCGAGACGCGTAGCTTCGCTCCGCATGCGCAAGCGCAGCTCTGCCTTCGAAGCGCGGAAGGGCTGAACTGTTCATCGTAATCGTCTCGGTAATTGGGACGCCATGAAGCTCTGCGAGTTCGCGGAGCTTGATGTACGTCTCTGCCGTTGGATGGAACAGCTCCAGCTCATGCGGCTGCTCGCCTGCCTCGTAAGGACGATCAAGCGTCAGCGCGATCGTCACATTGGAGGAAGCGCCTATAATGGCAGCGAGCGCTTCGTATTCCTTCGGCGTGAAGCCGTGGAACCCATCGATCCAGATCTCAGCGCCCGCCACTGCAGGACTCAGCGCGAAGCCCCGAGCGAGATAGGTCAAATAATCCTCCGCATCCGCGTACAGATGCGCCGTTTCCAGATCAAGCGCTTGGTAGAGCAGCTGGAGATCATGCATTTTGTTCGAGAGGAGCGGCGATGCAGCTGTCTCTGCAGCGGGATTGGCATTCGTCACTTCCGCCAACTGTCCGCTGTCGACGCCATATCGCTTCCATTCGGTCAACAGCTCTCCGAGCCGCTCGATGAAGCCTGGCTGCGAGCCTGCCCCTTGGAACAGCTTGAGCTCAGGCGCAAGCCGATGCATCAGCTTGTAGAGCAGCATGTTCTTGCCGTTCTCGTCGATCGGCACAAGCGCTGTGCCGCCGGTTTCTTGCATTACGCGAAAGGCGAGACGCCGGAAGCTGAGCGCCTGGGCGCGGATGGTGCCTGGGCGAGTGCTCTCTCTTAGCATCTCGTATTCCGTCTGGAAGGTTGCCTGTTCCGGCACCAGCATAATAAGCGGCGGACCATCGGGCTCCGTCCGCAGCTTGTCGCGTATTTCGTCAATGCAGTACCGGGTTTTCCCCGCCCCGGAGCGGCCAAGCACAAATCGCAGCGCCATCTCGATCCACCTTTTTCCGATCATTTTCACGCCTAGAATCAGGCATGAAGTGACTTCTATTCTAGCATATTGCGACATAGATTTCACAGGGAAGTCGAACGTACATTCTGGGAAAAAGGCTTGATGGGGGACTTGGGGTGGTGCAGAGGAATTAGATGGCTTGGGGATGATTCGGAGAAGATGAATGATATTGACGCCGTGGGGCCGCTGCGAGTCAGGGTATGCTGACGATCGCTGTTGTCCTCGGATTGTTCTGATTTTATAGATTCAGAAGTTGTAACAATCCGAGTGACAAAGGCGAGCTAAAAGCTTTCCGGAGGAAAGCTCGCATCGGAAGCA
>NZ_BTCK01000020.1:0-106177 GCF_033239625.1 Paenibacillus sp. CCS19 | reverse complement strand
ACCACACTTATTCCAGCAGACGGCTCATTGCTCGAACATTGGCGAGGCATTAAGTGTGGTTATCCCACTCTTACTGTGTTCTGAACGGGAATCGTGTACGTTTAAGCAGGGGTTAGCCACACTTATTCGACTTATCCCATCATCCGCATGTACAACGCGACGCGACTTTACTGAACTCGACTGGGCGTAGATCCATGCACAAGAAAGAGAGGCAGCCCGACTGCGACTGCCTCTCCCATTTGTACAACTATTATGGCTGCTGGAACGAGAATAACTGATTATCGGCGCCGGTATAGCTCCACTGCTGGACAGTACCGCCGTTAGCCGTTGATACGCTTGCGATATCCAGCGCTTTGCCGCTGCTGCGGCTAATGATTTTGTAATAACCGCCGCTTACAGCGACGACCTGCCATTGCTGGTTCGTGCCGCCGCTCCCGGATACAACCCACTGTTGAATGCTGCCTCCGTCTGCTGTAGATGAGTTAGCGACATCAAGTCCTTTGCCGCTGTTCACGTTAATGATGTTGTAATAGCCATTGCCTGCATCCTTCAAGTACCACTTCTGATTGTTCCCGCCTGTATAGTCCCACTGCTGCACTTTCGCGCCGTCGGCTGTCGAAGCGTCGGTAACGTCCAGCGCTTTGCCGCTATGCTTGGCGACGATCTTGTAATTCGTATTGAGCTGAGGCACTACTGGCGTAACCGGAGGGTTAGTCGTAGACGAGCCTGCCGTCCATTTGAACGTAATCGCGCTCTCAGCCGGCACCTGGTAGGTGAACGATTGCGAGCCCCATTGGATCTTAACCGATTTGGAGCTGGTCAGACGGTTGGACAAAATGACGACGATCGAACCGTCCGGATTGCGATAAGCGACGTCCTCCATGTTGTCCTGATAGGTGTTCGAGTCGATGCGCTGCGCACCTGGATCAACGAATTTGCTGCTATGGCCGAGGCCGTAATATTGCGAGTTGTACGTTACGCTGTCATTCACGTCCGAGCGGATCGTAAGCAAGCCGCGGTTCGTGTTGCCGACACCGGCCAGAACTGGACCGCCATTCTGATCCAAGGCGACATTCCACATGATGTACGACTTTGCCCAATTTCGAGGGAAACGAATCGTGTGCATCATTAGATCTTGGAACATTCCTTTGTCAGTGCCGCCGCCGATCCACGTGCCGCTGCCGCCTTCCGTGAACCAGATGTCTTTGCTTGGGTAGTTGTTGTGAAGCGTCGTCAAATTCGAATGGCTGAGTGAAGAGTAATAGTGGAACGCGCTGCCGCTTACATAAGATGAGGCATTGTTAAGGACGGTGGATGGATAGCTGATGTCATCGTAGTTGTGGTCATAACCGATGATTTTGGTGGTAAGACTGTTCTGCGCAAGCTTAGGTCCAAGCACGTTGATGAAATTGGCCTGCTCCGTCGCCGACATGACCAGACCTGGATAATGCGGTCCGAACTTCGGCTCGTTCTGGACGGACATCGCATAGACCGGCGTTCCTTTGTCCCGGTATTGCTGTAAGTATTTGACGAGATAATTAGCATACGCATTATAGGCGTCCGTACGCAGTGAACCGCCGCTGTCTCCGAGCAGCGTCTTGCCGGTCTTCATCCAAGCCGGAGGGCTCCATGGCGCTGCGAAGATTCTAATCCTCCCCGGATTCACGCCATACGCTTGATCCAGCATGGGGCGAATGTACGCGTCCTCCCGCCACAACGAGAAGGAATTCAGATTCATATCGTCCACATTGTTCGTCGTATCGTCGTACGTCCAGCTTTCCCAGTTGAAATCGCTTGCACCAATCGGTTGGCGAAGGGCGCTGATGTTGATGCCGCTCGGGCCAAACAGATTGTTCATAACCTCTGTGCGTTTGGCCGCTGACAGCTTGTAGAACAACAGCCAGCTGGACGAGTCCGTCAGCGATGCGCCGAAGCCGTCCATCGATTGATACTTCACCCCGTCGTTGACGGTAATCGTGTAATCTGCGTTTGCGCTTGACGCGCCAAAATTGACATCAGCCTGCCGAGCCAGCCACGTACCGTTGTTCGGATTGGTCAGCCATACTTGCGCCGTTTCGCCTGCCGCCAGCGTCTGCGATGGCGCCACAGTTGCGGCAGGAACGGCAATCGCCAGCGCCGCCGCGGTGGTAACCAGCTTCTTCAAGGACTTCTTAGACATGAATAATACCTCCCTTGATTTGGTGTTTTTTGCTCATTCGAGACAATCCAATCAATGCGAACTGCAAACTGCTCCCATAAAACGCGGGTAGATGGAGCAGTTATACGATGCAGACAGACTACATAGGCCACCACCTCCCTCCCGCAAATTGCACAGGAAAGAAGACGCCCGGCCTATACCAGCTAGGCGTCTTCGTCGTTCGCTTACAGAGGTCGTTCAACAATTCCGCTTTTGATCACGAAGCAGCACAAGAAGAGTATTCGGCATCAGGTGCTGAAAACCTGACTTCTTGAACTCGCACTTATACTCGCTTCAGCGCGACTAAGAGGTTATATAAAACAGTTGCAGCTTCAGCTCTTGTAGAAAGCTTATCCGGCAGGAACAGGCCCTGCGAATCGCCATGAATAATGCCTGCGTCATACACCTGTGCGACCGCGTCCTTCGCCCAGCCGGCAATGTCTGCCGCATCCTTGAACGCCGCTTCCAGCTGCTGCACGTCAGCAGTTGCATTGTCCTGCTGCTTCGCTCGAGCAATCGCCTTCGCCAGCGTAACCGCCATTTGCTGCTTCGTCACGAGCGCGTTCGGCTGGAATGTGCCATTCTCGAAGCCTTGAACCAAGCCCGCCTCAGCTGCAGCGCCAATTGCACCTGCATACCATTGGCTTGGCAGAACATCGGCGAATGCCGCCTTCTCAGGCTTCTCGGTCAGATCCAGCGCTCTTACGAGCATCGCTGTCCACTCAGCACGCGTCACGGCACGATTCGGTGCGAATGTATCCTTACCCGTGCCTTGTACGATGAATCTCGAAGCCAGTGCTTCGATCGATCCGCGAGCCCAATGCTTCGTCACGTCGTTGAAGCTGACCGACGATTGCACAACACCATACACGCTGTTATGGTTGTTCGTCATAACCGCGTGCATACTGCCGTCTTCAGTCGACGGGCCGAATACGGTCGATACGAACTGCAACTTACCGGATGCATCAACAGATACGCCGACTGCATTGGAAGTATCGGCTCCAGCATGCAGCGGCAGTACACGAGATACGGTGTAGATGCCGAAATCGTTGATCTCCTGTTCGGAGACGCCGCCAGTCACAAGTGACACGTTGAACGCCACCAAGTCGGACAGCAGCGCTGAGCCTCGGCTTGTCAGCGATGCTACTGCAGCTGCCTTCTTGTCGCCTGTCACCTTCGCAATCTCGATTCGCACCTCGGCTTGCGAGTCGAGATTTCCCCATACCGATTCAATCGAACCGATCGGAAGCTCATAGCTGATCCCGTTCCAGTTGACGGATATAGTCCGCGTTCCGCCATTTTGTACCGCGTTGCCAAGCGCTGCAACTGGGAACGATACCGTCACGCTATCGAGCTTCTCTGCAGAAGCAGGCAGCTGTGCGACAATGCGATTCGTATTGGAACGCTCTGCTGCTTCCTGCACCAGCTTCGCAGGGATATGGAATAGAGCCGCCCCTTCGTTGGATGCGCCCTCCGCTTCTGCTGTCAGGCCATGAATGGTCGATGTACCGCCCTTGTGCTCAACCGTCGGCTCGGCAGACGTGCCCGACCCTCCAGATGATGGCGGGATTACGACTGGTGGCGTATATTGATCAGCCGTAACCGTCACGGTCGCCGATGCTGTAAACTCCCCATCCTCGGTAGTCGCTGTGATCGTTGCCGTACCGGCGGATACTGCCGTTACATTGCCGTCATTGGATACGGTTGCAACCGCTGGGGCACTGCTGCTCCATGCGACGTTCTTGTTCGATGCATCCGACGGGTTAATGACAGCGGTCAGCTTATCCGTCGGATTAGAAGTCATATGAAGCGCGAGGCTGCTCTTATCCAGCGTCACTCCGGTAACCTGCGTCGGATAACGATAAATCTCGAAATCGTCGATCGCAGTCCAGTTGCCCGCCTTCGCGTCGGAGAAGACGCCGATCTCGAGCTGGCCATTCGTTACGACGACATTGTCGATGCTGAATGGCGTATACGTCCCGCCGCTGGCGCTGCGCAGATCCTTAGTCAGCTGATTGCCGCCGTAGTTCTTCACTTCAAGCTGCAAAGTGTTCTGTCCGCCGCCTGTGCGCACCCACACTTGAACCTTGTAGACGCCGTTCGGCAGGTCGAACTTACGGTACGTCGATTGCTGATATGCCGATCCGTTCCAGTGCGTCAGCTTGTATTGCCCGCTGCGAGGCGTATCCTGGTCTACGAAATTGGCGATTCCCTGCGTATCCGGATGCCATTCCGACCAGCCTTCGAAGCTGCCTTTCTCGAAGTCCATGTTATCCAGCGGCACTAGCACGCCAGCTGCCTGCGGCACAGCCGTAACGGCCGTGCTTCGAGCCGATTCGTTGCCCGCTTGGTCAACTGCCGTCACTTCGAAGCTGTACACGGCTCCTGCTCGCAGCGGAACAGCCGTGTACCACGTATTCGTTACAGGGTCGACGGAAGCAATCTTCACGCCATTGCGATACACGTTATATTGCAGGAAATCGCTCTCCAGGTTCGTGTCCCAAGTCAGCTTCGCTTGCTCAATGCCCGCTGCCGCTGTTAGGCCAGTTGGCACAGCAGGTGCCTCGGTATCAGACACGGCGGCCGTACGTGCCGAGACCCGATCGGAAGCAGCCGATTCGCCTGTTTCGCTAAATGCAGCGACACGATAATAATAGGTCGTATCTCCACGAAGACCGCGATCGATATATTGGACAGCGCCTGCTGGCGCCATGCCCACATCTTGATAATCGGCGTAGATGGAATCAGCGCCGCTGGCCGAATCGAGAACCGAACGATAAATCTTGTATCCCGCCGCGCCCGGTACGTCATTCCACTGCAGCCCAACATTCAATTGATCAACACTAGGCACAGCCGTTACACCTGTCGGCGTTGCCAGCGCATTCGTGCCGCGTGTGGAAGCCGAAGCCTTCGTCGTTACGCGGACGAGCGAGAAATCGTCGAACGCCGCCCATTCGCCGCCTGCGATAGTCGAGTGAACGCCGATGTCCACCTGACCGTTCGTCACTTTGATCGCTGGAATAACAAGCTGCGTCCATTGACCGACGTAATCAGCAGTCCCTGCGCCAACTGCCAGCGCAGCGCCGCCATAGTTTCCAGCTTCGAGCTGGACATCGGAATGCGACCCTTTCTGATACCACACGGATGCGCGATAAGTGCCGTTCGGTACTTGAACCGTGCGGAAAGTCGACTGCTCGTAATCGGTGCCAAGATAATGAACCAGCTTATAAGTGCCGCTTCTCGGCGAACCGTTATCTACCTTGTGCGCGGAATCCTGTCCGTTAGGCACCGTTTCCTGCCAACCCTCCAGCGTGCCCTTCTCAAAGCCGCCGTACATCGCTAAGTAGTCGAAGCTGTCCTGGATGTTGTCGAAGGAGAATTGGAACCAGTTAAGGTTCACTGAGCCCGTGAATACGGCATACAACGTGTGCGCACCGGATACGGATTGGACAGCCGCCGATTTGGTCGTCCAAGCATCTGGGCCGCCAGTGCTGCTCAAGTGAACGCTGCCTACGGATTGTCCGGTTGGGCTGTCCAGGCGGAAGTCGATCACCGCATCTTGACTCGCCGCCGCTCTTACCTTCACGCTTGTGGTTCCGTTCATGAACGACACGTTGTCAAAAGCGATATACCCGCCAGCGCTTCCCGTGGTTACTTTCTGGCCGCCGCCCTTGTCACTTGCAACAGCGAGCTGCACACCGTTCATCGCCGTGTAATCTTCCGCCTCGATCTTCGAATAAGGCGTTACGAAGCTCGCATTGTCCTGTGTGCCATTCCATACGAACGTTGCAACGGCACCCGCAGACAGCGTATACGTGAAGCTTTGCGTCCCCCACCGCACCTTGAACAGCTGCGACTGCTTCGAGGAGTTGAGCGCAATGAGCACCTTGGAGTCATCGGGATTGCGGAACGCAGCCGACTCGATGCTTCCTGCTCCGAACGTATTCGACTTGATCCGTACGGCGCCCGGCAATACGAACTGGCTTGCATGGCCGAATGCGTAATACTCTTCATTCAGCTTATAGCTGCCCGTCTGGCTGTCGATCGTCACGAAGCCGCGGCAGTCCATGCAGCCGCCATTCGTTGGGCCATGGTTCTCGTCGAGCGCAATGTTCCACTTCAGCGACGTCTTCGCCCAGTTGCGCGTCGCGCCGATAATCAGATTTTGCACATCCCATGCGACATTATCGCCGAACACATTGGCAAACTCGCCGCCTGAGCTTTCGGTAAAATAAATGTCTTTGTCCGGATGTTGATCATGAACGAACGCCTGACTATCAACCGAGCCTGCGTAACCGTGGAAAGCCGAGCCCGCAATATATGGCTTCGCTTCCGCATCGTTCAGCACGTCGATCGGATAGTTCGGTTCATCCCAGTTGTGGTCCCAGACGATGATCTTCGTCGTAATGCCTGCAGCCTGGAAAGCAGGGCCGAGCACCTTGACGAATGCCGCTTGATCCGCCGGTTCCATGCGCATGCCCGGATAGCCGCCCGGCTCAAAATGCGGTTCATTCTGCAGCGTAATCGCATCGATTGCGATGCCTTCTGCTTCATATGCCTGAATGAACTTCACGAAATATTGCGCGTAAACCGCGTAATACTCCGGTTTCAGCTTCCCTTTGATCAAAGACTCGTTCGTCTTCATCCATGCAGGAGCACTCCATGGCGTCGCCATGATCTTCAGATCGGGATTGATCGCGAGCGCCTGCTTGATCGTTGGTATGATGTAAGCTTGATCGTGCGCAATCGAGAAATGATCGAGATTCTCATCCGTTGTCCCCGGCGCGATATCATCATAGGTATAGTTGTTTAACGCAAAATCAGTCGAGCCCATCGGCAGTCGCATATAGCTGATGCCGATGCCGCCTGTGCGGCCGAACATCTTGTTCATCAGCTCATTGCGCGAAGCCTCGTCCAGCTTGTTCTGAATCAGCCACGTAGAGGAATCGGTGAACGCTGCCCCGAAACCTTCAATGGACTGGTAAGTCGTATGCTCATCAACCTCAATCGTAGGGTTCACGGCCGCGCCATCGGCAGCGAAGGTAATGCCGGACTCCGCGCTGAGCAGCTTGCTCTTATTCCCTTCCGTCACCCATGCCTGAACCGCTTCCGCCGCAGCGGAAGCCTTCGTGACATACAAGCCGCCATAACCGGACAGCATGAGACTGAGCATAAGGATGAATACAATTGGTTTGCTTATTCGCGAATATCTCATTCGAATGGTTACTCCCCTTCGTATCAATGGAATGGTATACATCGAGCGACTAATCTTATGCATTCATTAATCTCATAAAATGTAATCGATTTCATTTTTAACGACACTAATTAATCGCATTTCTCCCCGATAGTGCGTCTACAATTCGTTAGGGAGAAAACAAGCCGTGTCCACGGCGAATAGCATTGCTGAGGTTCTTCAGCCAAAAATCAGTCGACTCCTAAGAATGAACGAAGTAACGAACTGAGCACACGCTATCTGCCCTTGGTGGAACGCTCGTCGCTGTAACGAATCGAGAACACTCTATATGGAACAAAACCTAACCTACTACACGCATTTCTCCCAAATAGTACGTCTACAATTCGTTAACGAGTAAATAAGCCGTGTTCACGACGAATAGCGCTGCTAAGGTTCTTTAGCCAAAATGGCATTAAGATTAAAGCGGAGGGAGAGGCAAGATATTTGTCCCCTTATAAATTCCCGAAACGCATAAGCATCGCGGTAATTCTACCTCCAGTTCACCAACCCAGGGGGATTCTTAGAATGCGAAGCGATAGACAGCTTCAAGATTATATCTTTGGGCTAGACCACCTCCTAAACATCGTCAGAACGCTTCGCAACCGGACGCATTCGGCAGCCTTGGAACGCCCGCCCTTCGAATCCCTTAGTAGAATTACGATAGGCGAGCGAACCGTTGAAGCCCTTGGCTTAACCTGTACACTTATGTGCGTAAGCTGCGATATGCACAAATAACTCTATACTAGCTGCGCCATACATAGGTTCCGATTGCACGAGCAGGAAGCACTGCCATGAACTGCTTGCCTTCACACAACACGCGGAATGGCTGTTCCTCGTCCGTCTGATTGATGACGACGGCCACCAGATCGCCGTCCGGATTGCGGAACGCAACGTTCGTCACCGTATCCTCCGAGCCGTACGTGCTCTCAACTCGGAACGCGCCGGGCCGTACGAATCGCGCATATTGCCCAAGCAAGTAATATTCCGGCGTCCGCCAGTAACGATCCGGCTCCGAGGCATCCTGCACGAGCATCGTTGGTCCAGGCGTACCGACCCACTGATGGGTGCCGATCCGGCTGTCCAGCATCGTCACCCACGCATTGTAGCTGGAGGCATAGTTGCGGAAGTACTGCGCCATGCGGTCGGCTCCTGCGGTCCCCCACACTGCCCGTTCCGTTAGATAAATCGGTTTATCCGGGTATGCAGCATGCAGCTCGCTCATAATCGCCAGCGATCCCTCGTAATCGTGGAGTGCAAGACCGTCCACGACATCTCGTCCTTCTTCATCATTGAGAATCGGCGATATATAATCCCATGCATCGATGCAATTATGGTCGAAGATCCACAGCTTCGTCTTCATGCCATGCGCCTCGAATTCGCGTCTTAGCGCAACCGCAAGCTCCTTCTGTCTGGCTGGGGTCATATGGCAGCTCGGATAATCGATCTCCAGCAGCGGTTCATTCTGCAGCGTCATCGCATAGATCGGAATGCCGTGCTGCTCGTACGCCTGAATCGCCATCCGATAATAACGAGCGAGCGCTTCGGTATACTCCGCACCTTCCTTCAGACTGCCGCGCTTCAAGCTGCCATTCGTCTTCATCCAAGCAGGCGGGCTCCACGGCGAAGCGAAGAATACGGTGTCGGGCGCAGCCTCCAACAGCTGCTGAACCGTCGGGATAATATGGAGATCGATATCCTTCTGGATCGAGAACCGCTTCATCTCGAAGTCGGTCTCCCCTTCCTCCAGATCGTTGTACGTATAGAACGGCTCTGCCGTGAAGTCCGACGTTCCGATCGTCAGTCGGAACAGATTGAACCCGATGCCGCTCTCCCGATCGGTCAGCTGTTGGATGATAGCGGCTTGCTGCTCCTTATCCATCTTCGCCAGGTTGTGGATTGTCGTTTCTTCCAGCGAGGTGCCGATGCCAAGCATTTGTTGATACGTATGCTCCGGCTTTACAATTATCGTCGTTGCTGTCGACGGAGCAGGCGATGTCAACGCCAGATTCGGCTGAGGGCTCAGTGCATAATCAGCCGCATGCGGCCCTTCGAACCAACGGCCGCGGCCAGGATCCAGCTCCGAGCTGATCCATACTTCGACTTCATGGTTAGTCAATTGATTCCCCTCCAGATCAATGTAATTTCTCTATTTATCAGGTCTTTGCAGCCGGCAGAACGAACGTCGCCGCCGCGCCCGCAGGCAGCTTATAAGAGAACGACTTGCTGCCATGGCGAACATGAAGCTCCCGCTCCTCCCCGGCGCTGTTCATCGCAATAAGCGCGATGGAGCCGTCCGGGTTCTGGAACGCGACCTGCTCGATTCCTTCTTCGTCCGAAGGACCCGATTCGATTCGATAGGCGCCGCTGCGGACGAATTTGCTCGCATGGCCAATCGAGTAATAATCGGAATTGAACGTTACGTCGCCCGAATGCTGATCGATCGTCACGAAGCCCATGCAGTTCTGGCAGCCGCCGATCGTCGGCCCATAATGCTCGTCGAGCGCCAAGTTCCATTTCAATACGACCTTCGCCCAGTTGCGCGTCGCGCCGATAATCAAGTTGTGCATATCCCACTTCAAATTGCCGCCGAACTCGGTCGCCCATGCGCCGCCGGAAACTTCGGTGAAATACATATTTTTATCCGGGTATGCATCATGCACTTTGGATTGGTTGTCAACCTCGCCTGCATACCCATGGAACGCTGAGCCATCGATATAGCGGTTCGCCTCTGCATCGCCTAGCACGGTCATCGGATAATAATACTCATCCCAGTTATGATCCCAGATGACGATCTTCGACTTGATGCCTTCCTTCTCGAAGGCCGGACCAAGATTGCCCTTGATCCATTCCGCCTGCTCGAACGGCTCCATCCGCATGCCGGGATAATTGTCAGGCACATAATGGGGCTCGTTCTGCGGCGTAACAGCATCGAAAGGTACGCCCTCCGCTTCGAACGCCTTAATAAACTTCGTGAAATAGTTCGCATACGGTTTGTAGGCTTCCGGCTTCAGACCGCCGCCGATCATCGACTCGCTCGTCTTCATCCATCCCGGCGCGCTCCACGGGCTGCCCATCAGCTTCAGATCAGGGTTGATCGCAAGCGCCTGCTTCAGCGTCGGAATGAGAAACTCCTTGTCGTGATCAATCGAGAAATTGGCGAGCTGCGGGTCCGTTTGACCTGCAGGCATTTCATCATACGAATACAGCGTCCGTGCAAAATCCGATGCGCCGATCGGAATGCGCATATAGCTGATGCCGATGCCCTGCTCGTGGTCGAACAGCTGATCCATCAACGTCTCCCGCTGCTGCTCGGACATTTTACTGGCGATCAAGTAAGCAGACGAATCGGTCATCGATGCGCCGAAACCGTCCATCTGTTGATATTTCGTCGTCTCGTCGAGCACGATGCCGCCAGCCTGTGCGTCCTCGCCGGATGTCAGCTTCACGCTCTCTTCTTGCGATAGCAGCTTGCTCTTATCCGCCGTCGTCAGCCACACCTGCACCTGATTCGACGCCGAATCGCCTCCAACACCACTGCATGCAGCAGTCAGGCCAACGAGCAGAACGCCAGCCAGCGCACTGCTAACAACTCGTTTCATTGCGTACCCCTTCCCGCACCGTGACAACGCCGCCGCTGTCTCCTGTAAGGGACTGATAGTCGGCTCTGATATGAGCAGCAACCTGCTTCTCTGTCGTACGATCCATATGACAAATGCCGAACGTATCGATCCAATTGTTGTGATTGACGTACCAGTCATACATAATCCAGAAATCGATGCCGGCTACGTACCCATCAGGCCGCCACTCTCCTGCATCGCTCACCGTTGCATGCTCCATCAGCGCCCGCATGGTATCCCGGTAAGTCGCCACCTGCTTCGCTTCTTCCGAATCGGCTCCTGCCGTCCAATGGCCGAATTCCGTATTCAGAATAGGCTTATTCGGATAAGCCCGATGGGCCTCCTCTAGAAAATCGCGTGTACCTTCGTAATAAGTGCCGCCGTGAAAAATGCCAAAGTACATCGTCCATGCCGCTACATCGAGAGGAGCCATGGACGGATCATGCGGCCCCGGCTGATCGGCAGCCGAGCTTTGCGTCAGCAGCCGGCCGTCGTCATAGCTGCCGCGCAGGTCGGCCGTCAGGCGCTCGTTATAAGCAAGGCGGAGCCACACATCCTTGGATTCGTTCTGCGTGCTCCACATGATGACCGATGGCCGGTTGTACTGCGAGAACACCATCTCCCGCCACATTTGATCCGCCAGCCGCTTCTCGTTCTGCGCCTCGTAATGCTCCGTCTCGAACTGCCAGAGCGGAATTTCGCTCATCGCCAGCAATCCCAGCCTATCAAGCAAGACATAGGTGTGCAGATGGTTCGGGTAATGACCCGTGCGAACCATATTGGCATTCATCCCCCGGATCTGCTTCAGATCGGCGAGGATACGATCCCATGAAGCGGTTCTGCCGGTATCCGGCCATTCCTCGTGACGAGCGATTCCCGCCAAGAACAACGGCGAACCGTTCAGCTCGATCTGCGTGCCGCGCGTCCGTATCGTCCGAATGCCGAACTGCGTACAGAACGTATCCTTCGACTCGGCTGCTCCGCCTTGGATCAGAGCGGTCAGCGTAAATGACGCCACGTACAGGTTCGGCTGCCAAGCGGACCACAGCTTCGGATTGAGCACGGTCGTCTCGAATCGAACGACCCTCGCTTCCCCCGGCTGAAGCGTCAGCATACTGCGCATCTCCCTATTGATAGCAGCCGGTATATCTGCAATCGTCGATGCTTGCGGCGATGCGAGAAAATGGTCCGACCGCGGATCTGCTTCGAACAAGCTTCCCTCCAAGCAGACATAGGACGCAGCATGCCCCCGATTGTCCACCACCACTGTCACTTGCAGCCGTCCGTCCGTATCGAGCGGAACGATGTCGGCCCTAACGATCGAGGATGCCGGCGCGGCCTCGATCCATAAATCTTGAATGATGCCTGTATAGTTGAAGAAATCGGTGCCCGCCACTGCAGGAATCGTATCGATGCGGCTTCCCCAAGGCGGATTATCGACGCGAATGCGAATGTCATTCTCGCCCTCTCGCAGCGCAGTGGTCACATCAAATGCGAACGGCGTAAAGCCGCCCTCGTGATACCCGATCCAGCTGCCGTTCACCCATAAATCAGCGACATAGCTGATGCCAAGCGATTTGAATGTATAGACGAGACTTCGATCCAGATGCTCCACTACGAATGTGCGCCGGTACCAGACGCCGTCCTCATACGTCTCGGCTGCCTTCGCCTCGGCCGCTCCGCTCAATTGGTTTTCCGGCATCGGTACGGTATGCGTTGTCCACTGCTGCGCCGCATCGCCTCGAACGTAATCGTCCTCCTTCTCCGTAAGCTCCCGCAGCCATTGCTCGCCGCGCGGGGCAAGCGAGAACGAATGATCCATCGCTAGACGCCGCTTCATCCATTCGCCATTCAAAGAGATGACCGTACGGTTCTGCTCCTCGAAGGACGGTACCGGCATGCCGTTCTGATAAGGAATGCTCACGCCGTCGATTGTATTCAGCGTCATTGTCGTCTGCAGCATGATTGCTCTCCTCTTTCGTTAAACTCAAACAGGGGGATGCGGACCGCACGGCAGCCCCTTCTATTGCAGCTGTCGCGTAAGTCATTGAACATCCCCCTGGAGCTTGATGATTAACGTTTATTTATTATTTGATGCCTTGCGAGTCAAAGTACTTGTTCGCTTGCTCTTTGATGTAGTCCATAACATCGTTCACGCCGGCTGCTTCAAGCTGCTTGCGGTAGTTCGCAATCGCCTTGTCCACGTCCGGTACGAGACCCATCATGATCGGCATGCCGTACTGCTGGATAACCGAGTTGACGGCTGCTTGCTGCGATTTCACCGGTGCATAGTCCATCAGAACGCCTGCGAAGATGTTCGGCTTGCTCTGCGATTTGAATTCTTCCAGCAGCGCATCGAAACCTGGCCAGCCGCCTGCTTGCTTCACGCGTTCCATCGACTCGACGCGGTAGCCCCAGCTTGCAACGCCGTATGCCGTATGCTCTTTGTCGTCCTTCGGCGTGCCTGCCGGCGGAGAAACGATATACTTGCTGTCTGTTGTATCGACCGAGTAGTTCGTGCCTTCGAGACCATAGTTCATCAGGTCATAGTACTTCGGATCGTTGCGCAGTTTGTCCAGCACCATCAGGGAACGCTCTGGGTTCGGCGCGCTCTTCGGAATCGCCATTGCGTTGTTAACCGACAGCGTAGGCATCGTCAGGTTGTTGAAACGGCTGAAAGGGAAGTAACCCATCTCAATGTCTGGATTCGACGTTTGCAGACCCATGATGTAGCCGCCTGCACCCGGTGCGTTACGCCAGTACACGGCGCCTTGACCTGTCTTGATTGCGTCGCCCGCTTCCTTCTGGTCGGACAGCGTATCGGATTTCCAGAAGCCTTTGTCTTTCCACTCTTTCATCTTGTGCGCCCATTGCTCGAACTCCGTCGTGAACGGATAAGCAACGATATCACGCGGCGTATCATACGACTTCGCTACAACGACGCCGCTGTCGCCGCCGATTTGCTGGTAGTTGTTGTACGCTTTGAACATGGTGAAAATTTCGTTGTACGCTTTGCCGTTGATCGGCGTTACGTTCTTCGATTTCTTCACGCCATCCAGGTACGCTTCGATCGAATCGAGGTCCTTGATTTCTGGCAGATTCAGCTCTTTTCTCCAGTCCTCGCGGTACACGATGCCGTCCGGCGTATATTCCGGATACGTCGCAGGCACGGCATAGATTTTGCCGTTAACCGTCGCTTCTTTCCAATCCTGCTCCGGTACGCTCTTCCACGTCTCCGGCGCGTATGTCGGCAGCAGATCATCAAGCGGCATGAACGCGCCTTGATTTGCGAATTTGTAGTAATCCGCCCATGAAGAGGCGAAGATCATATCGACTTTCTCGCCGGAAGCGAGCATCAAGTTATACTTCGTCATCCAATCCGTCCACGTCGTGAAGTTCAGCTTCACCGTTACGTTGAGATCTTTCTCGAGCATCTTGTTCCACTCTTCAACGACTTTAGGCGTATCCTTGTGCGCATCGCCGAGCAGATACCAGACGAGCTGGACTTTCTTCGACGTATCCGGTTTGGACGCGTCTGCCGCCTCGCCGCTCGTATCCGTTGCGGCCGTATCGATCTTCGTCTCTGTTCCTTTGCCTTGCGACGTTTCTTTGTCCGAGCTGCTGCCGCATGCCGCAAGCGCCGTTACCAACATCACATTCGCGACAAGCAGCGCGCTGAATTTCTTTATCTGTTTCTTCATGCCCTTGACTCCTCCTTATAGTAAGAAAGCATCTATGTTAGCCGGGTTATGCCGGTTCTAACCTTTGACTGCGCCAATCGTAAGACCTTTGACGAAGAAACGCTGGACGAACGGGTACAGGAAAATAATCGGGCCCGTTGCGATAACCGCCGCCGCCATCTTGAGCGTCTCGGCAGGCGCTTGGAAGTCCGGCGACAGATTGCCTGCGACGTTCGTCTTCAGGACGGCTGCGCTTGCAAGTATTTTGTAGAGCAGGAACTGCAGCGGGAACTTCGATTCCGTCGTGATGAACAGATTCGCGAGGAACCATTCGTTCCAGTAGCCCAGCGCCATGAACAAGCCGATCGTGGCAAGACCTGGTGTGGAGAGCGGCAGAATGAGCTTCATGTAGATCGTGAACTCGCCGGCTCCGTCGATTTTGGCCGATTCGGTGATGGATTCTGGAATCGATTTCATAAAGTTCTTCATAAGGATGATATTCCAAGCGCTGAGCAGACCAGGAAGCAGCAGCGCGAGATAAGAGTCTTTGAGATCCAAATATTTGACCATCATAATGTACCAAGGGATAAGACCGCCGCTGAACAACGTCGTGAAGTAGATGAAGAATGCCAGCTTATCCTTGTATTTGAACTCCTTGCGCGATAGAACGAAGCCCGCCATCGACGTCAGGAACAAGCCGAGCGCCGTACCGATCAGCGTGACGAGCACCGTCACCTTATAGCCATCGAATATTTGCTTCGGATTGCTGAATGCCGCCGAATACGCGTCGAGCGAGAACTGCTTCGGTATTAATTTGAACCCTTGCGCAATGATTTCCATCTCTGGCGTGAACGAACCGGATACGATCAACAGGAAGGGCAGCAAGCACAACACGGCCAGAATCGTAATGATCGTATACCCGATCGCGTTGAAGACGATTGTCGATTTCTCCATTTTAATTTTCATGCCGTTTCCTCCTAGAACAGCGCGTAGTCGCTGCGCACCTTCCGAATAATGTAGTTGACCGTCAGAATAAGGACGAAGCCGAAGAACGATTGATACAAGCCGGCTGCCGTACCCATGCCGATATCGAAGTTGACTGCGAGCGAGCGATACACGTACGTATCGATAATGTCGGTCGAGTTGTAGAGCATGCCGTTGTTGCCGATGATTTGATAGAACAGGTCGAATTGTCCCTTCAGAATGCCGCCGAGGCTGAGCAGAATGAGCAGGATGAACGTCGGTACGAGCATCGGCATAATGATATGTCTGACCCGTTGGAAAATGTTCGCGCCATCGATCTTCGCCGCTTCATGATACTCGTCGCTGATGCTCATGATAGCTGCCAAATAAATGATCGTACCGTAACCGAGACCTTTCCAGACGTGGAAGAAGACGATGATGTATTTCCAAGGCGCCGTATGGACGTAGAAGTCATATGGCTGCAGGCCAAGCTGCGTCAGTACCGTGTTCACAACGCCGTTATCGGAGTTGAACAGGTTGAAGACGAATGCGCCGACCAGTACGAACGAGACGAAGAACGGCAGGAACATGATCGACTGCGTCGTTTTCTTGAACAGCTTGCCCGGCAGCTCGCTGAGGAAAATCGCGCATAGCAGCTGCAGTATATTGCTGATTAAGATGAAGGCGATGTTATATAGCACCGTGTTTTTGGTCAAATTCCAGAGCACGCCCGAGTTGAATAGAAACTCGAAGTTTTTCATGCCGATAAATTCGCTTCCGAACAATCCGCCCTCGAAGTCGAACCTCGTGAAGGCGTAATAGACACCCACCATCGGCACGTAGGAGAAGACGATAAAGAACAGCAAAGTTGGCGCAATCATAAAGAACAGCGTTTTGTTACGATAAAGTTCTTGGATGAAGCTTTTCATATCCGACACCTCCACTACGTCATTAACTAAAATGTAATCGATTTCTTTTTTACTTTTAAAAAAGCAACTTGCTCAATGGTCCAGCAGTTTCCCCTGGTTTCCGACTATCCCGGCTCCATCTGTTCCTCCGCTGATTGTTGTCTTGCGTACAAGGATGACTCCCGAACGAGCAGCTTCGACTCCACCTTGAAGCACCGCTGATCTTTGAACTCGTTGCCGTTCATCTGGTCGATCAGCTTCTCCGTCAGCAGCGCCCCCATCGCGTATTTGGGCTGCTCCACCGTGCTGAGATTCGGCGTAATGAACCTCGTAATCCGAATGTTATCGACACCGACGACCGCCACATGTTCCGGCACTTGGATGAGCAGCTCCTTGCACGCTTTGTACACGCCCAGCGCCATCTCATCGTTAGCCGCGAACACCGCCGTCAGATCGGCGTTACGCTCGCGCAGCCGGAGAAATCCTTTATAGCCGCCGGACTCGTTAAAGTCCCCATTGTCAATCAGCTCCGGAATAAACGGCATTCCCGCATCTCTAAGCGCTTTCATATAACCTTCAAGCCGTTCGTAACTGTCAATCGCATCGGCATAGCCGCTTAGGAAGGCGATCTTCTCATGTCCCTGCTCGATGAGATGATTCACAACATCCTTGCCGATCTTGACGTTGTCGGTGAAAGCGCAAGGAATTTGTTCATGCTCGATGAACCGGCCGATAACGCCAACGCTGTAACCATCTTCTACAAGGGCGATCAGCTCTTTATTGCTCATCATCGGCGTAACGAATATCATACCGTCCACCGTCCGGTTCTGCAGCAGCGATACGTACTCGCACTCCCGCGTCTTCTGGTTCTGAGCGTCGCAAATAATAATGTTGTAATCGAGCGAATTGGCCATGTTCTCGATCCCTTTAATAATCTCCGCATAGTAGGAAACCTCGATATCGGAGACAACGACGCCGATCTTCATCGTCTTCCTAGACCGAAGATTCTGGGCCATCGCATTCGGCGTATAGTTCATCTCTTCAATGGCCTGCTGCACCCGCTTCTTCGTCTTCTCCTTGACGAGTCCGCTCTGATTCAGCACCCGAGAAACTGTCGCGGCCGAGACGCCTGCTCGCTTCGCTACATCGATGATTTTGCTCTCGTTCATCGCATCACTTTCTTTGGTCCGTTTTGATATTCTGATAGTAGCAATTTTTGAAATCGATTTCAATAGCTAATTTTATAAAATGTTTAGCACAAGGTAAAAATCAATGGTTTTAAGCGATTTCATTAGCCCTTCTCGACTAATTATTAATACCATTGAATGAAATCGATATCATTTTTAGTCGAAAAAGCTGCCATTCGGTCACCCTGCAGTCTTCATCGCATGATTCAGGAACCATGCTCACCTCACTAACGGCCCCTATAGACTCTATCACGTCTCAGCGTCACAATTGCTACGCTAACGGATTCATCTGTGCTTATTCAGGTGTTAAACGATGAAATGAACACCAAAAGCACCGAATAGCGCCTGCTCAGTCCGCTAGCCTTCGCTAGCGCATTAATTTGTGCCAATAGCGTCCATTGCGTCCGTTAGAACGATGCATTTACAAACCACTGGTCACCAACGTCGGCACCCTCGAAACAATAAAAGCTGCCACCGGCACTAATGTGCCAGAGACAGCTCTTACGCCGCTTGCTGCAATCATTTCCGTGTATGATTGGAGGAATCTCGAACAATCAGCCGCGACTCGATGACATATTTGTTTTGTTCGCTTTCGTTCAGATCGTTCAGCTGATCGATGAGCTTCTCCGCCAGACAGACGCCCATCTCATACTTCGGCTGCTCCACCGTGCTGAGCGACGGCACGATGTAGCTTGTGATCCGGTTGTTGTCGACGCCGACAACCGCCACATCCTCCGGGATGCGCAGCCCCTTCTCTCTGCATGCCCGATACACGCCAAGCGCCATCTCGTCATTGGCGGCATACACCGCCGTGATTGGCTCCTGTCGATCGAACAAACGCATCGCCGCTTCGTATCCGCCGCTTTCCGTGAAGTGGCCCGTGTCGATGAGACTCGGTTTGAACGGAATTCGATTATCCTTCAACGCCTTCAAGTAACCTTCCATCCGTTCATAGTTTTCCATGGAATCCGAGAAGCCGCCGATATAAGCAATCTGCTTATGCCCCTGCTCGATCAGGTGGCGGACTGCCGCTTCCGAGAACTGCACATTGTCCGTCTTGCAGCTCAAGATGACTTCGTCATCAATCGCTCTGCCAATGACGCCAAGCACATAACCCTTCTGCGAGTAGTCCTTAATAACCTCATCGCTGACGAATGGCGTAACAAGAACCATGCCATCGACCGTCCGGTTGGACAGGAGGCCGAGGTACTCCATCTCCTTCTCCAGCTCATTGTCCGAGTCGCAAATAATAACTTTGTACTTGCGGGCATACGCTGCATTCTCGATTCCTTTGATGATCTCCGAGAAGTAAGAGACGATAATGTCCGGTACGATGACGCCGATCGTCATCGTCCGTTGAGACCGCAGCTGCTTCGCCGCCGCATGCGGATGGTAGTCCAGCTCCTCGATCGCCTGGCGCACCTTCTGCTTCGTTTTCTCCGATACAAGGCTGCTGTCGTTCAACACGCGCGATACGGTTGCAGCCGATACGCCGGCCCTCTTGGCGACATCTACGATTTTATTGTCCACGATACAATCAACCTTGTCTTTTTTTATAAAAATTATAGGCTTTAAATCTAGCGATATCAACCTAGAAACAATGATTTGCAATATCTTGGCATACAACTATTGCAGTGTATGGCGGTGCGTGATACACTTTTTCCAGCATCCAGTGTATGATCTGTCATCATACACTCCAAACAAAGAAAGGGCTGGTGAACGATCCGATGCCCCCAGATATGATTTGGCGGATTGACGATTTTCAGATTGATCCGTCCCGTCCGTTGTACGAGCAATTCGTCGAACAGATTCGGGCGATGATTGCCAAGGGCAAGCTAGCGCCTGGTACAAGACTTCCCTCCGTCCGAGAAACCGCATCGTCGCTGCGCGTCAATCCAACAACCATCATGAAAACCTACCAAGAACTTGAACGGCAGTCGCTGCTTGTCACGTATCGCGGACAAGGCACATTCGTTACGAATGAGGAAGCTGCAATTACGCGTTCGCGCCGTGAGCTGGCACGCTCGGCGGTTGCACGGCTGGAAGAGCTGGCGCAATCGATTGGCCTGACGCTTGAGCAATTCATTGCCCTAGCCAAGGAGGAAGATTAATCATGATGGACCAAACGATAACGATCCAATGCACCGGCGTCGAAATGACTTTCAAGAAGAAGCAGGCACTCCGCAATGTCACATTTACCACGAACAGCGGCTCTATCGTCGGTCTTCTTGGGCCCAATGGCGCCGGCAAATCCACGCTTATGCGCATTCTGACTGGCATACTGGAGCCGACTAACGGCACCGTTGAGGTGCTTGGCCGCAAGCCTGATGTGGAGACGCTCGGTCAGCTGTCGTTCCTGCCGGACCGCGGACACCTTCCGAATTGGTTGACCGCAGACGAGTGGCTCGGCTATGCGGCTGGCATCTATCCCGACTGGGACCTTTCACTGGAACGGGAATGGATACGCAAGCTGGAGGTTGATCGCACTCTTAGTATCGGGACGATGTCACGTGGTCAAGAGGCTAGGCTGCAGCTGCTTACTTGTCTATCGCGACGAACCAAGCTCGTTATTCTCGATGAGCCGTTCACGGGCGTCGACTTGTTGTCACGAGAGCGCATCTCCTCTGCCATTGCAGAAGAAACCGCTGAAGGCGACCGTACGTTCCTCATTGCTACGCATGACATTCGCGAGATGGAGTCGATGTTTGATCGTATCATTCTAATCGGGGATGGCACGATTAAAGGTGTATACGATACGGAGGATCTCCGCGATGAAGGTCTTTCTGTGGAATCCTGCTATAGGGAAGTGTTCGCATGAGCCGCGGCCCACGAGCATTTAGCCCAATCGTTGAATTTGAACACAGCGCTTATAACCGCTACCTGCCTACAACCAAGAGACGTGCGGCTTTCTGGATTTTCGGTATCGTTATCACTGTTCTCGCCAGCCGCATCGCATTCGGAGACCGCAACGAGCCCGAAGCGATCTACCTGCTTGGTGCATGCCTATCTTGGATTGCATTCATCATGCCGCCCGGCATACGCGCCATACAGTCGGCGCATCAGCCGTTTCAAGAATGGTGGCTGACGTTCCCTCTCGACCGCCGCACGCTTATACGGGCAAAGCTGCTGGCCGCCCTTCGATTCAACAGCTATTTCGCTGCCGCAATGTGGCTTATCGCTACCATCCACAATTCGGGCGCTGCGATGCTGACAGAATCGCCATTCCATGCGAGCACCGCTCGACTATGGGCTGATGCCGCTGCGTACGCACTCTTATACGCAGCCATCGTATTGTTCGTAACATGCTTCGCGGCTCTGGTTCCCATGATGATGAACGGCTGGTTTCGGCTGCTCCTCTTGCCTTTTATTGTCGTATGGTCCTTCCCAATGGGGAACTTAGGAAAGTTGATGAACAATGACTATCTGCTGCCTGCCCGCTGGCAGCAATCGGACATGGCCGTCCTCTATGCGATTGGACTCGCACTACTCGGCTGGGGCGTCTATCACGCTGCGATTAATGGTGTTGCGAAATACGGGATGAAGGCTCTTACCCCTCGCACTTCTGACAACATCGGAATCAATTCGCGTCGCAACCCCAGCCTCGCGCAGCGGGCCGTTCGCAAAAGATCGGCAGCAATCGGCTTCCGCAGCCTCATCCAGCTTGAGCGCTCCAAGCATCGAAGCATCGCTTCAAACAAGTGGATGAGGCTTATAAGAGGAATACTAGCCATCGGGCTTGCAATTGGCGGATATGCCGCCCTTCAAGATAACGAATGGGTCGATATGGTACGGGTAATCCTTATTTTCCCAAGCATGATCACTGTTACACTCGTTTCACTCTTATATTTGAATGATATGAGCAAGCGCCGAATCGAATGGATCTTCAGCTTTCCTTACAGCCCATTCAAGATTGCTCTATCCAGACTAATAGCATTGTGGACAACAACCCTTCTATGGGTGGGCGGCGCCCTGCTCGCGGCAGGTATAGGCGCAGGCATCCGCTATTTCGTGCAGCGTCCAGATATAATCGCAACTATGAAAGACATCGAAGGAGCAGGTTATCTCCTGCTCGCTTTCCTGACTTATTTCTTGTTCGGGACGCTCGTCATCCATGCACAGTACGGTTCTATGAGGAATCCGTTGCTTGCCGCTCTCGGCCTTCCTTTTGCCATGGTATCGTATCTCGTTCCTACGATGATTAACACGTATGTATTGCCCGTTTCCTTCGGCGATAACGGAGTGGCATCTCACTGGTGGATTGGCCTTGGCATCACCGCTGTCATAGCGATCCCATTCGCTTTGTATATCTTCGTAATCGCTGCACGAAACATGGCTAATTCGCTGCTCAACTCGCAAGCCCGAGTGCCAGGCAGAACCCTATTCAAGTAATTCAGCTTGACAAAATATCCGTTCGGGAGTATAACATTACCAATCCGAACGAAGTATAACTGCAATAGGATGAAATCTCACATTCAACGAAGGGACCACGTTCACCGTTCACGCACTCCCCAGAGAGTCGGCAGCCGCTGAAAGCCGATGTGTGCGCCCGGATCGAGCATCCTCCCCGAGAAGCTGTGCCGAACCTAGACCCTTAAGCGGGCTGTAAGCACAGACGGCCGTCCCTCGTTACCGGGAACGCGTATGAACACGTACGCGACAAAGCGCTGCCTTCCGCGAGTAATAATGGGAGTGGCAGAACAAGGGTGGTATCGCGAGTCAATCTCGTCCCTATGAGGGACGGGATTTTTTTGTGTACAATGCTAATATGGGCTTAAGAGCCATTGAAAGGATGACGCCAGATGAACGCAACGAGCAGTCACGAATCACGCAAAATTTCACTCGAAGAAATCATGCAAGCTCACCTGCACCTTAAGGAGGTCGTGACGCGTACGCCTCTGCAGCACAGCCGTGTGCTCTCCGAGCGCTACGAGTGCGACGTCTATCTCAAACGCGAAGATTTGCAAATCGTTCGTTCGTTCAAAATTCGCGGCGCCTATCATACAATCCGGTCGCTGCCGTCGGAGCAAATCTCGCAAGGCGTGATCTGTGCCAGCGCAGGCAACCATGCGCAGGGCGTCGCTTATTCGTGCCGAACGCTCGGCATTCGCGGCAAAATCTATATGCCAAGCACGACGCCTAGGCAGAAGGTGAAGCAGGTATCGTTCTTCGGCGGCTCAGAGGTTGAAATTGTACTTGTCGGGGATACATTCGACGATGCTTATGCAGAGGCGATTGCCGAGAGCGGCCGAACAGGCATGACCTTCATCCATCCATTCGATGATTCGAAGATAATCGCGGGCAATGGCACAATCGGCATGGAAATTATGGAGGCGGCAGAGCGCTCTCCTGACTATATCTTCATTACAGTAGGCGGAGGCGGTCTCGCAGCAGGCGTTGCTTCTTATGTGAAAGCCGTCTCTCCTGCGACCCGCGTCATCGGCATCGAGCCCAAAGGCGCCCCTTCCTTGCAGCGTTCGCTCAACGCAGGCAAGGTCGTTCCTCTTGAAGAGATCGATAAATTCGTAGACGGCGCCGCGGTCAAACGAATCGGCGAGCTGACCTTCGAAATATGCCAAGAGCTGGTCGATGACGTGCTGATCGTACCGGAAGGCAAAGTATGTACGACACTGCTCGATCTCTATAACGAGAACGCGATCGTCGCCGAGCCGGCAGGCGCGCTTCCGATCGCAGCGCTCGACCTGTATCGGGAGCAGATCAGAGGCAAGTCCGTCGTCTGCGTCATTAGCGGAGGCAACAACGATGTCGATCGCATGCAGGAGATCAAAGAGCGCTCGCTTATTTATGAAGGACTCAAACATTATTTCATGGTCAACTTCCCGCAGCGGGCGGGCGCCCTGCGCGAGTTTCTCGACGATGTATTAGGGCCGAACGATGACATTACCCGGTTCGAATATACGAAGCAGCACAACAAAGACAACGGCCCTGCGCTCGTCGGCATCGAGCTGAAGCATCGGGAAGATTACGCGCCGCTCATGGAACGGATGTTTGCCAAGGGGTTGACGTTCTACGAGCTGAATAAGGATCCGCTGTTGTTTAACCTGCTGATCTAAGGAGGAATGGACGATGACATCAAGCGATAAGGGGGCTCTGCAGAGCGGAGAGGTACGTCACGGAAGCAGTCATAACATCGGAGATGCGATCGACGCCGCATGCCATTCCGAATGCGAGGCAGCAATCACCGCTGCGAGACATGAGGATAAGAAATGCGCGGAAGCTGCGCTTGCTCCTGGTCCTTCATCGCTGATCATGCCGAAGCATCGCGTACACGAGATGGTGCTGCTGAAGACGATCGCGGAGACGCTTAATCAATCGCATGAGCTGTCCTCGATGCTTCACTCCGTACTCGAGAAGCTGCTGGAGCTGACCGGTCTGACGACAGGCTGGATCTTCTTATCCGAACGATATATGGATTTCTGCTGCGTCGCCGAGCAGAACCTCCCTCCAGCACTGACCGGTAACAACGGCAAACGGATGAACCTCGGCTCCTGCTGGTGTCTCGATCGGTATTGGGACGGCCGGCTCGTCAATGCGATCAATATTTTGAACTGCAAGCGGCTGGAGGATGCCGTCACCTTCCGCTGGGGGGATACGCAAGGCATTACGCATCATGCAACCGTACCGCTGCGGACTGGCAAAGAGCTAGTCGGACTGCTTAATGTCGCTGCGCCTGGCAAAGTGCACTTCACGGATGAAGAGCTGGCTCTGCTCCAATCGGTCGCCTTCCAGATGGGCAGCGCAATCGAGCGCATCTATTTGTACGCAGCCGAACAACGCCGTGCCGAAATGTTCGCTCGACTAGACGAGTTCAGCCGAGCGCTTACCGGTCGAACGGGCGGATGCTCGGATCTGGTGCCTGTCGCGAAGGCTGCCTTGCATCTGATCGGCGAGCACTTCCATTGGCCGATTGCAGCGCTGTACGAGCAGACAGACAACAAGCTGTCCTTGCGATCAGCCCAGATCGCAGACGATTCGTTCGATCTGCCGGAGCGTATGACAATCGATGACGCGGCCTGGATTGGCGAAGCCATCACTACCCGCCGCCTCCGAAGCGCCTCGGCTGAAGAAGCGGCGCTGTTATTCAACGCAGGCAGCCGTGAAGGCAGACGACGCTCCGCATCGAAGATCGCCAATGCGGTCGCCGTTCCGCTGCCATTCGGCGATACAGGTTACAGCGTGCTTGTGATCGGCAGCACGAAGCGTGATGAATTGAACGTCGAAGACCGCCCGATTCTAGAAGCGCTTGCCGAACATATCGCCGGTGCGCTCGAGAGCACGCTGCTAGCCGATCATCGCAAAGAGTTGACCCGTATCGAAGAGCGGAACAGGCTGGCACGCGACCTTCATGACTCCGTCAGTCAGCTGTTATTCTCGTTGTCGATGACATCCCGCGGCGTGGAGAGCCTGCTGACAGGTCCTGCGCCGGATACGGAAGCAGCACTGGAAGCCGTCCGCGATCTGCAGAGCTTGTCGCAAAGCGCGCTCAAGGAAATGCGCTCGCTCATTCTGCAGCTGCGTCCTGCCGAGCTCCAGGCTGGACTTGTTACCGCACTGCGTGAATATGGCGAACGGCTCGGACTCCAGATCGCGACGCGAGTCGATGGCGTCCGCGGACTTCCTCGCCCGCTTGAGGATGCATTATGGCGGATCGGACAAGAAGCGCTCAACAACGTCAGCAAGCATGCAGGTACGTCCTCTGCCGAGATTATGCTGACCATTACAAGCCTTGAGGTAACGCTTCGTATTGCTGACAAAGGCCAAGGACTGCCTGACAGCAGCTCGAAGCTGCACAACCCCACCACATCCATCGGACTATCAACGATGCGCGAACGCGCAGAAGCGCTGGGCGGAACCGTCTCGATCATTCGCAGACGAAGCGGCGGTACGGCGGTAGAAGCGATTATTCCGATGAGAGCGGTGAATCAAGTGGACGGAAACGAGGGGAATGAACGATGACGATCAAGCTGCTGCTCGCCGACGATCATGCGATGGTGCGCAAAGGGCTGCAGATGTTTCTCTCCACCCAATCCGATCTTCGCATTGTCGGTGAAGCGTCGAATGGTCAAGAGGCGATTGATCGAACGAATGAGCTTTCGCCTGATATGATTCTAATGGATTTGCATATGCCGATCATGAATGGAATCGAGGTAACGAAGCAGCTGAAGCAGACGCATCCGAATGTGAAGGTCATCGTATTGACCTCCTTCTCTGATGATGATCACGTCCTCCCTGCCATTCGCGCCGGCGCCAAAGGCTATCTGCTCAAGGACATCGAGCCCGACGAACTCGTCCGCGCGATTCGGCGCGTCTGGCAGGGGCAGGTCGAGCTGCACCCGGATGCAGCGGTCAGACTGATGAATCTGCTGTCGACGGAAGAAGCCGAGGCTAACGACGAAGACGCCTCCGCCTCGCGTCTGGCTGAACTGACAAGACGCGAGATGGAGGTGCTTAGGCTTATCGCCGCGGGCAAGAGCAATAAGGAGATCGGCGATTTGCTGACTATCACCGAGAAAACAGTCAAGACGCATGTCAGCCATGTGTTAGACAAGCTCGGCTTCGCCGATCGGACGCAAGCAGCCATCTTCGCAGTCAAGCATGGATTGGATTAATTTCTACGACGAAAGTTGTATACCATATACAACCGAAGCCGAATGATTTGATTCCCCATAATCATCCTGCGTTCTGACGCTTATTGGCATCTTTTCCATTACGATTAAGCTACAAGAGAGAGAAAGCCTTTGTGCTTATCGGAGGAGGAGAAAACCATGCAAATCGTTATTATCGCCGGCAGCAATCGTCAAGGCGCTGTCAGTACGAAGGCGGCCGCCTATGCCGGACAATGGCTCGCCAAGCAAGGCCATCAAGTTCGACTGTTCGACCTGTATCAGCAGCCGCTGCCGCTTTATTCCCCGGACACGAATAACGTAGCGAACGATACAGCAGCTGCGCTTCAGCAGGCGATGCTGGCAGCGGATGCCGTTATTCTATCGACGCCTGAATATCACGGCAGCTTCTCCGGCGTATTGAAGAACGCGCTGGATTTCCTCGGACAGTCGCATTTCAGCGGCAAAACCGTCCTATCCATCAGCACAGCCGGCGGCCCGATCGGCGTCAGCTCGCTGCAGCAGCTTCAAGCCATTATACGCAATCTGCACGGCATCAATAGTCCCGAATGGATCTCGATCGGCGGCACGCAGCGCGATGCCTTCGAACAGGGCGGCGACTACGAGACGCATGCCGCTATATTCGACCGGATCCACCGTGCGCTCGATACATTCGCCGATCTGGCGGGCCGTTTGCAGCGTCCGA
This sequence comes from Paenibacillus sp. CCS19, assembly GCF_033239625.1. Classification (NCBI taxonomy): domain Bacteria; kingdom Bacillati; phylum Bacillota; class Bacilli; order Caryophanales; family Paenibacillaceae; genus Paenibacillus; species Paenibacillus sp. CCS19. Next base: position 79,065 of record NZ_BTCK01000020.1, on the reverse strand, counting down.
CAGCTGTACGCACGATTGGATAAACAACAAAGGCGGCGATCATCCGATCGCCGCCTTTCTTGCATCCGCTGCTGCCATCTCCTGATGATGCAGCAGTTGACTGAACGTACCGGTAGAGGCGTCAGCAAGCTGGTTATAGCTTCCTCGCTGAACGATCCCCCCATTTTCCAACACGATGACTTGATCCGCATGACGAATCGTCGACAGCCGATGTGCGATCACGATGATCGTCATACTCCCCCGAATTCGTTCGAGCGCCACTTGAATCTTCGCCTCATTCTCGCTGTCCAGCGCGCTCGTCGCTTCGTCCAGAATAAGGACGGATGGTTTGCGCAATATCGCACGGGCCAGCACAATCCGCTGCCGCTCGCCGCCAGACAAGCGGATCCCGCGATCGCCCAGCATCGTATCCAGCCCGTCCGGGAGATGTCTTACGAACTCGTCCGCGGCCGAGAACCTAAGCGCTTCCCACAGCTGTTCCTCTGTTGCATCCGGCGCCCCCATGCACAAATTGTCTCGCAGGCTTAGATGAAAGAGAAACGGATCTTGCGATACATAACTAACCGACTGCCGGAATTGAAAGGCGCATTCTCGCATAGGTATCCCATCCACCTTGATCTCACCCTGTTGGGGCTCGATCAGGCCGATAAGCAGATCGATAAGCGTGCTTTTGCCAGCGCCGGACCTCCCTACAATCGCCGTCATGCTATTCGTTGGAATATGCAGATCGATGTGCCGCAGTGCGTAGGACGTACGCTGCACGTCGTATTGATAGCTGACATCGCGGCATTCGATGCCGCGTTTCATACGCCAGTCGCCGTTTATATCGACAAAGAGATCGGACACGTTCTGCGCGTCGAACTCTCTGGCTTGTTCTGATTTGGATTGCAACTCGCGCAAGGTTCTGCAAGCGGGTACAACTTGCGAAAGCCCTTCCCAGCTTGATTGCAGCTGCGAGAACCTAGGCCACAACCGCGAGAATAGGATGACGATAAGCAGGAGCATAGAGCCTTCCGCATGGAAGAACGCCGTCGCTACATAAACGAATAACGCAATGAATACGCCCGATGCAAGCTTGTAATAAAATTGGGAGCCCGATTGAATGCGCGAGAATCGGACCACATTGTGCTCCATTCGTAAAGTTAGTGCACGAAACCAGTCAATATGCTGTCTTTCGGTCATGTTGCTCTTAATATCTTTGATACCGTTGAAGTGCTCGGTCATACCCGCCATATAGCTCTTCATGAGGGTGGTCATCTCATCGCCAATCGACCGCGAAGCCGCAAAGGACTTTCGGTTAATAAAGGCAAGCAGCAGACCGCACGCAAGGACAAGCAAGGTGAGTTTGTAAGATAACCACAGTGCAATGCCGATTTGCACGATTGTAAACAGCAAGCTCATAACCATCTGCAGAAACGTAAAAATCCCGTAGCTGACTCGCGGCAGCTCCGTCGTCATGACATGCGTAAGGTCGGATTTTCTCGTCCGCAAGAAGAATGGCCAGTTCGCTTCGAGCAATGACCGATACACGTCGTTACGGATATGACGAATAAATCGCTGCTCCAGCTGAATGTTCCGATTGCCAAGGTATCGCGACAACGAGGCTTGACTAATTAATAGCACAAGATATATCAACAGCACGGCCGGCAGCTGAACGGCAGCATCAAGCGACCGCAGCGGCTGCACAAGCGCTTCCAGATAGGAATTGCTCATCACACCAGCAAGGCCGATCAGGCTGAGCATCGGAAGCAGCATTAGAATGCCAAGCCCATCAAGCAGACTGCTGACCGTCATTCCAACCATATTCAGATACAGCTGGAGCCCCGCGAACCGTTGAAACTTCCTAAGATAAGCGAGCAAATCACGCAATCGAAGCTCCCCCTTACTCTGCTATCGAACTCAGATGCCGGCCAGCCCCCGCCAGTAGGACAATCCGTTCCGCCAAATCAGAGATTGTCATTCGTGTGGATGGTCGCTGCAACTGATAGATCGGGACCGTGCTGCACAGCTTGGCCGTCTCTGTGAAATGCCATTGAGCTAAACCGAATTTAGGGATTAAGAAGTTCCGGAAGGTGTGAGTGTGAAGAACATGCAGCCCTTTGATTCCCTCATAGCGGGTGAATGTCGTTTCTTCAAGCTCTTCGTTCTTCACGAGTTCGACGATGCCGCCAAGCGGCGTAACTTCATTGGAGAACCTCGATGCGACAGGAACAGCGAACTTGTTCTCATATAATGCGGAATAGAAGCCGGCGTTCATTCCCAGATGATCCAAGCTTTGTTCCCACAGCTTCTGCTGTGGATAGGCAGGAATGACAGCAGGGATCTGCTGATCTGAACCGCGCCAGGTCAGGGCAATCACGTCGTCCGTAAGCAGCTTATATCCCTCTTGCAGCAGTGCCGCAGCAAGCGTCGATTTGCCTGCTCCCGATTCACCTACAATCGCATAGGCTTTGCCGTGGATCACAATCGCACTGCCGTGAAGCGGTACAATGCGCCGCTGCAGCAGTATGGCGCCCATGCAAGTGCCGAGCAAATACAGCCGGATTTTATTCTCATCCGCATCCGCATAAGGCGACACGGTGATCCGCATTCCCTCTTGCACGCTGAACAACGCAAGATCCGGGATGTGCATCATAAATTGCTCCTCTGAGAATGCGTAGTAGCTTTTGTAGATTTCACTCTCGTTCCACGCCTGCTGCAAATCCCCATAAACAATCGTGACATCAGGCTCCTGATCTTCCAGCGCCTCTTGCCAGAATGAAGCCAACGCCTCTGGCAGCGCCAATTCACTCGCGATACGCAGGCCGAATGCCTGGTAGCTGTACCTGTTCATTTCATACACGCCTCCTTTCAAAGGGAAAGGCCCTTAGATGCTGACTGCTGCCAAGGGCCCGCCGAATCTTACAACATTGCATGAGAGAATTAGGAAATCGTTGGATTAGGCTCCTCTTCATGGCGGTTGTTCGCACCCGTGCCGCGTGCGTCCGGCACTACACCGTTTGGTCCGCCAGCCGTCATCGTAACATCAAGCGTTTCAAGTACTGGCGCTTGCCATTGCTTCAATGTTTGATTGCTCATCGTTATCACCTCCTCTCATGCGCGATGCTATTACACAATCTTGTTCATAAAGCGGGCCACGATCAGGCTCTGCATCACAAGTTTGACATGAGGGTCATAGGCTTGTTCCGCCTGCGGCATCGGGCCGATGCGTTCCAGAGAGGCTCGAATCTGATCGATATGAAGCAGCCCCTGGACAGCACTGTTCTTATCCTCGGCGAAACGCATGACCTCCTCTGCGACAGCTCCCCAGAAAGGACGAATGCGATGAATCCAATCTGCGCCTTGAATGCCATATTGGCGATGGTTGAGACGGACCTTATCCGGCAAATAGCCTTCGGTGGCCCTCCTAATCAATGAACGGTTCACGCCGTTCTGGACATATTGTTCGGTAGGAATAGAAAGACAGAATCGGACTACTCTAGGATCACTGGTAGGATCACGCTCCGCGACGCCGTAGCGAAGAGAGAGCTTGGTGGAGGATGCGCCGTTATGGTTGGAGACGGCGAGTTGGTTGAATTGGTAGTCTCTTGCCTCGAATTCATCCATTTCATACTGCCGCAGACCAACATTGTGCCGCTTCAGCCTGCTATAAATATTCGTCCGTGCCGCAAGCTCGGGGTGAATCAGCTGCGGTCGATCGGATCGGTTGTATCGAGAGAGAGAACGTGTAAGAAACGGAAAAGCCATCCGCGCGACTTCCGGCAATATGCGTGACCGTCTCCTCGAATGGATATGGCCGTACTGCTTCAGCTCTTTATGTAAGCGCATCCAATTAAATCTTTTCAAAAGCCTAGCATAGTAATCATATGCCGGTCCCCACGAGATCGAATAATTCCCGCGAGCTCCGCTCAATACGATGCCGACCTTATCCCGCTGCGCTTGCTCGAGTATTCCTTTCAGCCAGAAAGAGTTCTCAATGAACTTGTAAGGAGCCTCCATCATATCCAGGATGTCGTCCACGTCTTCGAACGAGTTTCCGCCCGGGAAATCCAAATAGTTCTCTTGTATGTTCCCGACATGCTGAGCAACCGCCCGAATGAATGGGGTTTCGTCCGGCACCCAGCTTCTGCTCGTCCAATCGGTAAAATCGCTGGGGGGAACGTAGCTATAAGCCCGAATCGGCTTTCCGGCCTCACGCAGCGGAGATGCTGCGAAGCTGACCACCGTCCCAGAATCTAATCCGCCGCTTAAGCTGATACCTACCTGGCGATACGTACGCAGCTTAGCGTGAACCGCCTCTTGAAACACATCGCGAAACGCTTCCTCATATTCATCATTCGATTTCAACTTCAGCTGGCCATCTGGCGAGTCCAGACTGTCGAACTGCGAGAGGTGCATTCGACCATCTTCCAACGTAAACGTATGAGCAGGCGGCAGCATCTTAACTTCTTTGTACACCGTCCCGTGAACGTCGATGCTGTCCATAATAATCGGGATCGCCAGAAACTCGGCAAGCCACGATTCATTCAGCTGCTTATTCATTCCAGGCAATTGAAAGAGGGGTTCAACCACCGTACAGAATGCAAAATGGCGGGGAGTTTGATGATAATACAGCGTTCGGTTTCCCAGCAAATCTCTGGCACCGAACAGTCGGCGCTTGTCCGCATCCCATATGACGAAGGCATAGTCCCCGATCAAATATCGCGGAGCTTGATCTCCCCATCGCCGGTAGGCCATCAGAATAAGCTCGCTGTCGGTGATCCGCTGCCGCTTAGCGTAATCAACCTGCAGTTGCTCGAACAACTGCTGTCGATTATCGATGATGGCATCCGCCGTTATGGCCAGTCTATACCGTTCATCGTAATAAGGAAGCATATCATACACCGATTCCGGCGTAATCCATTGTGCATGGCATCCCAAGCTGATCGAGTCTCCATGCCAAGTTCGTGCCGCATCAGCAGGATATTTGCGCAGTGAGCACATCATGGCTTGGACCGATTCGTACGAGTCAGCAGCCGGGTCGTTATACAGAATGCCGGTGATTGGACTCATATGACCCTCCATTCCTGCGTGTGCATTAGTTCTTTGTTACTAGCTTGATACGATCATATCACATAATGATACAGTTTGTAACCATATTTTTTATATTTTTTTAACTTTTTGTTACTAAACGTATCAACACATAAGTCTCTACTACGCTTTATGCAGTACCCAGGCTCCTTTAGCACCTTCGGACGCTTTGATGCCCTCCTGTATTTATTCTTATTGTATAATCGCCCATATCATCCTCGCATAGGAAATTAGTCCCTTGAAGCCGACAATCGATACGGCTAATTTATAGACTGCGCATTGCTATTAAAGGGAGAGAGGAAGTGCTGCCGATGTTCGCAGGACATTTTGGACTAGCGGCAATCGTGAAGTCACGTACCAGCCGAGTGCCGCTATGGGCGCTTATGGTCAGCTCGCAGCTTCTGGATGTTGCATTTATTCCTATGGTGATGACAGGCGCGGAATCGATGGATGAAACGGTCTACGGCGGCGGCTACGGAGAAGTTATCATTCACGCGGATTACACGCATTCCTTGCTTGGCGCGATCATTCTTACACTCGTTGCAGCCCTAGCAGGACGTTGGATATGGGGCAAACGGGCAGGCGCGATTATAGGAGCTGTCGTCATCAGCCACTGGCTGCTCGATCTCCTCGTTCATCGTGCTGACATGCCGATATTGCCGGCCAACTGGGGCGATCTGCCGCTGCTTGGCTTCGGTCTCTGGCAGTTTCCCTGGATAACGATCACACTCGAAGCGCTGCTCATAGCTGCCGGCACTTGGATGTACGCAAGAGCCTCCTTACAGCGGAAGAGCACAAGCAGCCGACTTGCTCCTGTAAGCGCCTCTGCTCTTCTTGGGGCCGTGCTTGTACTGCTGCTTGTATCGGATGCGGCAGGCTGGTTCTAAGTTGTAAGCCTCCAGATCCCTCCTCCGATGACCAAAAAAGAGCTCTGGACGCTTCGCGCGCCAGAGCTCTTCCATACCTACCTTACCAAGCGTACGCCCGCGGCGCTTCGCCGCCCGGGCCCGGGAAAATCTCGTCGATGCGCTTCAGCGCCGACTCGTCGAGCTTCACTTCGACCGCACGCAGCGTTCGGTCGAACTGCTCCATCGTACGCACGCCGATGATCGGCGCCGTTACCGCTGGCTGTGCCAGCAGCCACGCCAGCGCTACTGTATCTTCGCGCTCCCCAAGCTCGTCGCACAATGCGCCGAACTGCTCGAGCTGCGAAGCGTGCTTCTCCAAACGCTTCGCATCGCCGCTCCGTTTGCTGCCGCCGCCATGGCGGGCGTTGCCAGCGAGCAGGCCGCCGTCGAGCGGGCTCCAAGGAATGACGCCAAGTCCGAGCGCCTGCGATGCTGGCAGCACTTCAAGCTCCGGGAGACGGCAGAGCAGGTTGTACTTATGCTGCTCGCAGACGAGGCCCAGATGGCCGCGCGCCTTCGCCTCGCCTTGCGCGACAGCGATGTCCCAGCCAGCGAAGTTGCTCGAGCCGACGTAACCGATTTTGCCTTGCGCCGCAGCGATTTCGAACGCTCCCCACAGCTCCTGCCAGCTTACGCTGCGGTCGATGTGATGCATTTGGTAGAGCTCGATATGATCGGTTTGCAGCCTTTTGAGCGAGCCTTCGAGATGGCGGCGAATTTTGTAAGCGGATAGGCCCGCTTCCCGGTTCGGTCCATCGAGCGGATCATGCATATCGCCATACATCTTCGTTGCGAGAACGGTCCGTTCACGGCGTCCGCCGCCTTGCGCGAACCAACGTCCGATAATCTCTTCCGTCCGTCCTGCGTTCTCGCCCCATCCGTAAATGTTAGCTGTATCGAAAAAGTTGATGCCCGCATCCAGCGCAGCATCCATAATGCGAAATGATTCCTGCTCATCGGTGTCGACACCGAAGTTCATCGTACCAAGACAGAGACGACTTACACGCAGACCGGACTTACCAAGCTTCGTAAATTCCATAATCATTTCACTCTCCTAAACTTGTATAAGGTATGTATTTCCTCTGCTATAGTACCACATACGAATTTATTACGTTACCTAGTGTCACTAGAAAAAACAAATTCTTATTGGCGATAAAACCTTCCTTTAAACGCGGTCGCTCACCTTCGAACGGCCTCGATAGCGGTTTTCTCACCACAGCCCAATCTCAAACCCAAATTCTCCAACACCGATAATGCTCCGATGACAATTGCAGGATATACTCCGTGCAGGAGGTGTGTCGTATGCCAATCCCAATAATGTCTGCGAATTCGGCCGGCCGCATTCTGATCATCTACGCCTCATACGGAGACGGCCATCTGCAGGCTGCCCGTGCCATTCGCGATGCATTGGAACGTCAGGGTATCGAGGCGAACCGAATCAAGCTCGTCGATTTGATGGCCGAAGCTAGTCCGCTGCTGAACGAAGTATCCCGCCGTTTCTACCTGCACAGCTATTCCAAGATGCCTACCCTTTATGGTTGGGTCTATGATCGTACCCGCCCGATGAAACATGATTCCTTATTCGGCGGCTGGCTCCACTCCTTCGGCAGAGAGAAGCTTCACCGGCTGCTCCTGTCCGAACGTCCAGACGCCATTGTGTACACTTTCCCCGTATTCGCTGCTCCCTCCTCGCGCCGAAGATCCTACCCGCCTATACCGACTTCCGCTGTTGTAACCGACTTCGACCTGCACTGCCGCTGGGTTCACCCGCATGTAGACCGCTACTTCGTCGCAACCGATGATCTCAAATCGGAATTAGTGCGACTCGGCATTGTCGAGCGCCGTATTACCGTCAGTGGCATTCCGATCAAGCAAAGCTTCAACGCTCTTCGCCCGAATGCGCAATGGTTCGCCAAATACGGTCTTCCCGAAGACCGCCCCATCGTTCTCGTTATGGCAGGCGCCGCTGGTGTCATGCCGGATGTACCAGAGGTATGCGAAGCGCTGCTGCAGGACAATGCTGTTACTGTGGCCGTTGTATGCGGACGCAATGAAACGCTGGAAGATTCGCTCCGCTCCCGCTTCCATAATGAGCTGTCCGATCGCATGGATCGGCGACTGCACCTGTTCGGCTATGTCGACACGATCCATGAGCTGATGGCGGTTGCCGATTGTCTGGTCACGAAGCCAGGGGGCATCACGCTGTCTGAAGGGCTCGCTGCCGGTCTGCCTCTGTTCATCTACCGCCCCGTGCCCGGCCAAGAGAAGAACAATGCGCTCTATTTGCACAGCAAGGGAGCTGCTCATATCGCCCGTCATCCGCAGGAGCTTAGCGATGCGATACGCTCCCTGTTGCATAATCCGATTGCGCTGACCCTTCATCAGCAGGCGGCACGCATGCTTGGCCGCAGCGGAGCGGCCGACACAGTTGCTTTGGATATTCTGCGACAATGTCTTATAATGGAAGAGGCGTCCTCTCCGACTCATTATTGAAGGAGCTATTGCCGTGACCACTATAGCTGTCCGATGGTTCAACGCGGAGAATGTACTGTTCTCCGCTATTCTGTTTCTAGTCGAGTTCATTCGGGGTGCCGGCGTCATCAGCTTTCTGCCGATCTATGGCGAGAAGACGCTTGGCCTATCGCTGGATGTCATCGGAATTGCGGTTACCGCCCATTATGTAACCGATACGGTATTGAAATTGATCATCGGCTATTTGCTCGATCGCTTGTCCGCCCATATCGTCGTTCAGATCGGATTGGTGCTGACAACGGCCGGCATCGCGATGCTGCCCTACAGCCAGAGCCCTTGGCTGTTCATCACGGCGTCCGCCTTGTTCGGCATCGGCATCTCGCCAATCTGGATCGTTTGTTTGACCCGCGTCTCTGATCGGAAGCGCGCGACGCAGATGGGCTTTCTCTACACCATATGGTTCGTTGGACTCGGCACAGGGCCGATCGTTGCGAACATTCTGCTTGATTATACGCGATCCGGTACATACATGATGCTGCTCATCGCTTCGGCCGTCGCGCTTGTGCTGTCTCTGCTCATGAAGCCAGGGCGTGCATCCGGTGTTGCGACCATTCCGTTCACGGAGCAGCTGCACATTCTTCGGGACAAATTAAGCCAAATGAAACTGCTGCTGCCGGGCATGATTCTGCAGACAACAGGAGCGAGCATGCTCGTTCCCATTCTGCCGAGCTTCGCGACCGATCAACTGGGACTGACAGGCGCTCAATATTCGCTTCTGCTCGTGATCGGCGGAGGTTTCACGGTCGCGGGCTTAATGCCGCTTGGTCGATTAGCAGACAAGCTCGGCGGGAAGAAGTGGTTTCTCGTCATCGGCTTCGCCTGCTTCGGAATTATGTTGTATTCGCTCGCGTGGGCGCCTTCGTTCTGGCAGTGTTTGCTGCTCGCAGCCATACTTGGCCTTTCCTATGCCGCCGTCCTGCCTGCTTGGAATGCATTGCTCGCTTCCTATGTACCTATAAAGCAGCAAGGGCTTGGTTGGGGATTGTTCTCGACGGTCGAAGGAATTGGTGTTATGATCGGGCCGATCGTAGGCGGCGTCATTGCATCAAGAATCGGTGTGCCTGCGGTAGTCTGGTATAGCGCCGCGTTGTTCGGGCTTATTGCCCTGTTCTACTTATGGTTCCCGTTTCGTCATTTCAAAGAGAAACAAAGCGATTCGCGCAAGAAAGGATAAGGTGAATTTATCAGCATGAGTCAATGGCAGGACTGGCTGCATCATCTCAAATCTCTCGATCTCGAGCATATGGAGCGTACGCTGCGCAGCTACTCGGCGTACGGACCGCTGCCTGGACTGCTCATGCCGATTGCGGAGGCGCTGATTCCAGCGCTTCCGCTCATTGTGATAGTCGCGGCTAACGCTAACATTTATGGGCTATGGTACGGTTTCTTGTTATCCTGGCTTGGCGCTACGATGGGTGCAAGCATCGTCTTCTGGCTTGCCCGTAAGCTGGGCAGACGATTGGGCGGACGTTTCCGGAGACGATTCCCGAAGTCTGAGCGCTTCTTCGATTGGGTCGAGCATAGAGGCTTCACCCCGTTGTTTCTGTTCGCCTGTTTCCCGTTCACGCCATCCGCACTTATTAATATTGTGGCAGGCTTAAGCAAGCTGCCTTTCCAGACGTTCTTCTTAGCGACATTGCTTGGCAAATCCGTCATGATCTTCAGCATCTCGATCGTGAGCGCCGATATCTCTAATCTAGGACGCCAGCCTTGGCGTATCTTCGTACTCATTACAGTGCTGGCCGTCATGTGGTTCTTAGGCAAGCAGCTGGAACGCAAATATGCGATCAAATGACCGCTAAAGGGAGTCGAACAAACGAATGACGATGAGCATCAATTGGTTTTCAGTTGGCGCGACTTCCCTCGTGCTGCTGTTGACCTTCGGCCTGCTCGGGGCCATGTTCCTCATTATTAAGCTATCATCCGACGATTCAGGCAAGTACAATGCACTGAAAGATATGGTCGAGACGTTGTTCGAGACGCCTGCGCATCTTCGCCCTGGAGCGGCTGCCAAGAATGACGACAACAACAAAGAAGCGGCCGCGCAATCGGCGGCCGCCTTGGAACCTTTCGTGGAAGCATGCCCCGCCTGCGGGGACACGGTCACCGAAGCGCACAAGGAATGTCCTACGTGCGGCTTACGGCTGCAATGATAGCTACGGCTTCTTCGCCTCTTCTTGGGTCAATGCCCAATCGGCGTTGATACGGTCGAGCTCTTGGTCGAAGCTGGCGTCCAGCGAATTCGAACGCTCGTCTCTGACCGTGTCATTCAACAGAATGCTAAGCCTCATGATCGCGGCATAATATCCTGGTTCGCCATTCTTGCTGTACATGCTGCCTGCATTCGTCTTGACGATGTACGCCAGTCGATCGGCCAGCGTCGGATCCTTGAAGCTGTTTCGCCACGCTTCCCGCACCTTATCCGTTAGGAGAAGCGGCATTGTAACATGCTCCGTCGCGTATACGATGTTCGCCTCTTCGCTGCCCGACATATACTGGGCGAACTCAATCGCCTTATCCGAATGTTCACTCTTCTTAGAGACAGCAAGCGCTCCAACATTCCCTATCCCCTGCTGCTTCATAGGACCTGCCGGGAACGGAGCAACGTCGACATCCGACATCGACGACAATAATATCTTAAGCTGCTGGCTGTGGCCGACCATCATCGGAATATTGCCTTCATTGAAGTGGATCACAAAATCGTCCGCCACTGCATCTTGCCCGCCGATCTCGTCTGTTTTTAACGCGCTCAGCATCAACGACAAGCCTTGTCTGAACGAAGTATCGAGCACCAGCTTGGTCTGTTCTTCGTTCAGCGGTTCTCCGCCGTAGGACTGCCCAGCCGGCAGCAGCAGTCTCGCGCCTTGCTCCAGGCCGACACGAAGCTGCTTCTCCTTCATAACCGTCTTAACGGAATGGATCATATCTTCATATGTCCAATCCAAAGTCGGTACCGCGTCACCGGTCACCAAATTTTTATTATAGTAAATCAGTTCGGTATCATTCGTGATCGGAAACCCATAGGTTCCTCCGTCGATCATCAGTGAGCTTGCGAGCGACGCATAGTAGGCATCCGAGCCAAACTCGCCTTGATAGGAGCTCAGATCCTGTACGAGTCCATCTTTAACGAAGTCTTGGAGATCCTCGGGAATTTCCACCCAATAAAGATCCTGCGCTTCGCCGGGCTCAATCAATTCAGCCAACTTTACCGGCTGCGTTCTAAGATGCAGCTTCCATTCCACACTGACTTCAGGATGACTCGCCTTATACCCTGCTGCCGCCTTCTTCAGCGCCTCCAATGTAAAGTCATCCTGCGAGAAATAATGGACCGTCAACGTAATCGGATCGAGCTGTTCCGGAGCCTTATCGACTATCGTATCTGTATCGACCGGCTTCGTAATGCTGTCCTCAACGAAGCCATCCTCCCAGTTTTCCTCTTCCTTCGTGCTAGAATCACTCGAACAAGCAGTTACTGCTAGCATAACTGAAATCAAAACCGTGCCTATTAGGCTGGCCTTCCATGACACACGAGCTCTACCTCAACTCTCTTACGATAAATTTTTCGGCGTGTAACGTTCCCCATATTTCTTTTTTTATGATATTTTTACCATTTAGCCATTAATCTGTCAATTGAATTTAACCTTAAGGGTTCAGACCTACTGGGCACTATTGATGAAGACGCCAAACACAGATGGACCAGATACTTGTCAACAGGCTGCGTGAGCAAGCGAAAGTTCGAGCTTGCAGTATCGATTGACGAGCGAAGCATCCGCTGTCAGCGCGATGAAGACGAACTTCATTGTTCGCTTATAATTGACCGCCTTTTGCGGCAAACTGTTGAAGCAAGCTTCCGCAGCGCCGATCGCGTATCGGCAATGCCAACATGGAAGGAGAAGGTTAAGCATGTCCGGCAAATTGCCATCTGACAAACAAAAATCAGCACGCAAGCAGCAATCACTTGCAGATCGGGGTCAAGCCAACAAATCGGCAGCGAGCGAGCTTCAATCTGAAGCGGACAGCGCGGCCGTACCTAAGCACGGACTGTGAGTCTGATATGGAAGGTGCTGACGAGGCTGGCATCGTTGGTGCTGTACTCGGGCGAGTAGCACGAAGGAGGAAATCCGTTTGAGTCGTGACAATCAGCATAATAAAATGGAGCCTATCTCCGGCGAGCAGGTTGAAGTCGAAGGCGTATATCGCAATGAGTGGGGCCGCGAGGAGAAAATGGAGCGCGGTGAAATGTTCCCTTCCGATCCAATGCTAGGCAATACGGAATGGGAGCTTGTCGAGCTTGATTTTGACAATCATCATAAAGGCCATACCGACCCGCGTCTCGTCCCGCATGACGACGATGACAACCCTGAAGCACATATGCAGCATCCGCGGCGCCATCCACAGGATACGCGCACGGAGAAATAGGACACCCGATTGCTCAGCAAGCACGACAGCCCCGTCTATCCCCTCTTCAACAAGAGCGGAATGGACGGGGCTGTTGCAATTGTTACGCTTATCGCTATGTACTGCGCTCGCGTGTATTCATGCTTGCTTGCGGCGGCCACGGCAGCACCCGCAGGACATTATCGGATGAAGCTCGCTGCAGTGCCGACGATTCAGCGGCAGCAGTCGTATTCGGCACTCTGCCGCTTGGAGGCGCTGCATATGGAAGCATGATCGTGAAGATCGTCCCCTCGCCAACCTCGCTGTGTGCCGTCACTTTGCCCTGATGATTATCGATGATTTTGTATGTGACCATAAGACCGAGCCCTGTGCCTTTATCCTTCGTTGTGTAGAACGGCTGCCCCATCTTCGATAGCTGCTCTTGCGGTATGCCCGGTCCTTGATCGGCAATCCGAATCATGACCGAATCCTCTACTCGCTTGCACATAATGGATATCGTACCGCCATCAACCATCGCTTCGATCGCATTCTTGAGAATATTAATGAAGACCTGCTTAATCTGATTCTCCACGCCAAAGATCCACAGCGGCTCCTTGCCTGCATCAACCGAAATCTGCGTATTATGCAGAGCGGCCTGCGCTTCAAGCAACGTGACAACATCGTACATGACGCGCCGTGTATCCTGATGCGTCAACTCATACACCTGCGGCTTGGATAACATCAGCATCTCGCTGACGATCGACTCAATGCGAGTGAGCTCGGATTTCATGATGTCGAAGTAATTCTTCCCATTGCCGCGCCCCGATGAAATGAGCTGCAGGAAGCCCTTCAGCGACGTAAGCGGGTTGCGAATTTCGTGCGCAATGCCTGCCGCGAGCTGTCCCGCAACATATAGCTTCTCCGAGTTGATCAGCAGCTCTTCGTTCTTCTTCCGCTCCGAGATGTCTCGAATGATAATCTGGAAAGCTCGGCGGCCAGGCATCGATGTCGGCGCTAATACGATCTCGGTATACAGTCGTTTGCCGGTTACCGTGAACCACTCGAGCTCGATAGGTCCGTGCGTCAATCCAGGCTCCAGCGTGCCGATATAACCCGCCATCTCTTCATGATGCTTCGGATCAAGGAACAAATAAATCGACTTGCCGAGCATCTCTTCCGGCGAGGAAGCATTAAACATGACCAGACCTGAGCGATTCACATACTCCCAATGATTGCCGTTAAGCACTGCGATCATATCGATGGAGTTCTCCACGAGCAGCTTATAACGCTGATCCGCTAGACGGAACCGGCGGTCCGTTACCCGCGTCATAAGACTGATCGCCAGAATCGTTAATGTCGCCGCACCAAGCACGATTGCTAATACGAGGTAAAATTCATTCAATCGTTCACTCGTCATGATCTCGCTGTATCGAATGACAATCCCCTTCATGCCGAGCATATGCATCATCATGCACGAGCTTCCTAGCACGATGCTCGCCGGCCAGATGGATGTTTCCAAATTCGTCTCATTCAGCAGCAATGCGATTAATGTGCCAATAAGCATAATCGCTATCGATAACGAGAACATAACGGGATCAAAATCAATCGAGAGGAATGGTGAAGACAGCCTGCTCAAATAATGAAGCAGCAGCGCACCTGCGCTAAGCAGCAAGGCTGCAGCCATCACTCGGACGGGGAAGCGCGTAATCCGCTCCGACTCGATGACGAGGAAGGAAAAGTAAGCGAGTCCCGCCGCCACTACTAACGTAAGCAGCATCTGGACATTAATAAAGGCATATTGCTCGGTGGATAATAGAGACAGGAAATGCATGGCCCATTGCCCGATACCGATTACAACGGAACCGCACAGCAGCCACATGTGGCGGCGCTGGCTCTGCTCCCGTTTGAGATGGCCGATGAGCGTGAACATCGTGAAGGAAGAAAATACGATAATGACAAACGCTAATATAAGAAATACAAGAAGCTCCGTCCTGACACTCATCCCTAGGTAATCATTCATAGATCAGCACAAACTTTCTTCTCAGTCTAGTCGCTTCGTTTTAATTCGACAATTTTCTAGATAATCCTTTTAATTTTCCAATTATTTTACATAGTCCAATAGACCTAATTTATTCCACAAGTCCCTCCAAGCGTCAATTCTTGCGATCCATTCTGTTCGATATACCGCAATAGCGGGTATAATAGAACGAACAAGAGTAGGAAGGATAGGATAGAATGAAAACCTTATTGAAAGAATTCAAATCGTTCGCCGTCAAAGGCAACGTGATCGATCTTGCGGTCGGCGTCATTATCGGCGGCGCTTTCGGCAAAATCGTCTCCTCGATCGTCAACGATCTCATTATGCCTCCAATCGGACTGCTGCTGGGCGGCATGAACTTCGTCGATCTGTACATCAACCTGAACGATATTGACAAAAGCGGTACGGTGAATGGCATACCTGCCTCGGAGCTGTCGCTTGCAAAGGCGCAGGAGCACGGCATTCCCGTCATCGCATACGGTCAGTTTATTAACGTTGTGCTCGACTTCACCATCGTTGCATTCTGCGTATTCCTCCTCGTCAAAGGGATCAGTAAACTGAAGCGCACCGAGGAAGAGAAGCCTGCAGCGCCGACGGAGAAGGAATGCCCGTACTGCTTGTCCTCTGTTCCGATCAAAGCGACTCGCTGCAAGCACTGCACTTCGCATTTGGAACCTGCTGCTGAACCTGGAGCGGCCATCTAGAAGGAGTGACACGCTCATATGAAAGCGGAGCTGTTCGATATATTCGATGAAGCGATGAATCCGATCGGCCAGGCAACGCGGGCCGAGGCGCATGCGAAAGGTTACTGGCATCAGACGTTCCACTGCTGGCTGACTAGGCGCGAGGGCGATCGGCGTCTTGTGCAGTTCCAGCTTCGCACCGCGACTAAAGACACGAATCCAAGCTGTTATGACATCACGGCTGCCGGTCATCTAGCAGCTGGCGAAACCGTCGCTCAAGCGGTTCGCGAGCTCGAGGAGGAGCTTGGCGTATCCGCCCCGTTCGAACAGCTTGTCCCGCTGCTCCGCTGGCAAGAGGAAGACGAAGGCGTCGCGAATGGCATTCCTTATATCGACAGGGAGTTCAGCCATGTGTTCGGTCTCGTGTGGAACGAACCGCTGGCGGCAATGCGCCTTCAGGCTGAAGAGGTGGCCGGCCTCTATGAAGCGGAGCTGAACGATATGATCGCACTGTTCGAAGGGCAGATCGAGACCGTTGAGGCCTCCGGTATTGCTCTCCAGAAGAGCGGCAGCGACTATGTCAACGTCGCCGGTCAGACTGTCGTTCGCGCATCACAATTCGTGCCGCGCGATCTGGCTTACTACATCCAAGTGCTTCGCGCGTTGGAGAAGCTTACTTAATATCGGACTCATACGAAGAAGCCGGAGCACACGGTGACGTGCTCCGGCTTTATTTTATAATCGAGACCGCTTCTATTCCTCATCCACACGAATCGGCCTGCGTCCACGCTGCTGACCGGTCGCCCGCTCCCAGTTCCGGTACCAATTATCGATAAGGCCATGAATGCTGTAGAATACCGTATTGCGCGGCGCCACGTCGAAATCGTTAATGTCCGGCTCGCGGTAAATTCTCGCCGCTGTCATATGAATGCATGCGTGCACCTGGCTCGACTCCATGAAACGCCCCAGCTCATCAAGCGTTGCGAATGACTCAGGCTGATTCACGATCCGATTCTCTGCCGCCCAATTGTAGCAAGGCGCACGCCGAATCGCATCCGGCACCTGCGGCCAAGGCTCAACCCAGCGGGTGTCATACCCCTGCTGTTCATACCAACTTAATGCCCGGCGAATGAACTGGCGATGGAACCGGAGGAACCGATCTCCCCAGCCCACAGGCACGAACGTCCCGTTCACATGATTGGCATGGTGCCACAGCCGGTGCTCCTCCAGCAGCTGCGGAGGAAAGTTTGGAATTGTTGGCATGCTTCAATGCCCCCCTTCAACAATAGCCCATACGTTCACGTGCTGTAGCATATGCGCGCCTCTTGCGTCCCGTGAATGCCCCCATTAACCGTCTTGATGAGAAACCTTAGCCCCATAAAGAAATAACGGCCTCCTCATAGGAAGCCGTTGTTTATGATACAAGATGCTAGTATCGACCGCAGGACGATTTTTTACGTTTGATGCAAATGTCGAACGTCACCTTTACTTCATTCCATTTGCCGAACTCGCAGCAGATGCGTACGCAATCGGACTCGCCTGTGCAGAAAAAGCCGACAACCTTGCAATCACAGCCGCAATGCTTCAGAATTTCCTGAATAACACGGCTCTCACGCCAACGAATCGCTTTAGCCAGTTCTTCTGCTACCCATTTGTTCTGCAGCGTATTAAAAATACAACTCAGCTCTTTGCCAGCCTCTTGAATGCCTTCAACTGCTGGATCCTCACCGCCGGAGCGACAACCGCCGCTGCTCCGACCGCATCCACACGAACCGGACGACGACCAGCTTGTCCGTGCGCCGCGTTTGTTAGCAACCGAATAACGGATGCCTGTGAATTTCATAGTAGCCGATTTCAGTGTCATTCCACCTCCTCCTTTCCGTTTGCTCACCATATCCTATGCCAAGACGTAGAGAAGGTATGGACAAGAACTATCCGATATCCGCGCATTGTTCAGCTCGCACTGCAACTGGACAATTCTCGGCATCCCATCATCTGCGGAGCAGGCGATTGCGTACGCGGACAGGCAAACTTACCGGACAATTGGAGGTTATGGAGGACATGCCGAAGAGGATGAGCGGCAGTCTGCTCATCCTCTTCAATAGTAGATCCAGTTCTACAACTGCACTTCGACACCTGTCTTCGCCGTCGTTGCAACATGGAGCGATTTGCGGTATTCCACACGTCCGATTTCGCAGCCCTTCCCGATATGAACCTTGTTGCCGCGCACGACGTCTGCTTTCGTATGCTCCAGATAGATATCATCGCCTTCGATAACCGACACCGTAAGCTCGGTATGCATCTGCGATTTGACCCAGTTCTTAACTGACATCCAAGGGCTCCGGCGTATGTCAATCTGTCTGCCGCCGATTTCCTTCACACGGCATGACCCGTACAGGCGAATGTCCGCATACTCCGCATTGATTAATCCGTCAACGGCGATCGTGCCTTTGATTTTGAGATGCTCCGCATCTACATAACCTTGCGCCTCCAGATTGCCGGTAACGTTAACGATTCTGCCGCGAACGCCTCCGCGAACGATGAGCTGTCCGAGCAGCTTCAATTGTTCGCCGCTGCACTCACCTTCGACCGCAATATCGCCTGTTGCCTTAAACATCTTCTGTGTATGAATGTTCCCTCTAACTTTGCAATTGCCGATACAGCTGAACGTATCGCAATCAATCGGGCCGAGCACCTCGCTATCGCCCATAATTCGGACGGAGTCATAAGAGCCGCCTGCGATCGAACCATTGCCCATGACTTTGGCGCTGCCTCGATATGCTGTATTCATGTCTATTCTTCCTCCTCGTTTCATTCAATCTGTATCCCTGTCTCGCATGACCAATTGAGTTACACGCAACTGACTAGATCTGCACGCGCTCCCTGACCGTTGACGATGCATCAACCTTCAATTCCGTCTTGTACTCCACTCGACTAATCGTGCAGCCCGGTCCGATAACGACGCTGCGCCCGCGAACAACCCCTGCTGAAGTTGACTCCAGCGTAACGTCGTCCCCTTCGATCAACTTGGCTTCCAGCTGCGGCACGATCATCGGGATCAAATAACGAAGAGGACCTATCCATCGTTTATTCGTCCGTTTGACCTTAATCGACGTGCCTCCGATTTCATTCACGCGGCAGCGTGCTTGGAGACCGATCTCGATATGTCCCGCGTTAAGCAGTCCGTTCAAATCAAATCCCCCATGCACAATGACTTTCTCCGCTTCGCAGTCACCTGTGAGCTTCAGCCATCCATTCACGCGGATCTCGTCACCAGCTACCGATCCGCTCATCCGGACTTTCCCGTCAATTGCGATCGTATTGGCAGCAATGTCACCGTGGCCATTCATAATACCGTTCACGTCGAGCCGGTCCGCCTCGATGCCGCCCTTCATTTTGGTAATGCCGTTCACCCTTATCGTCTCGCACTTCACGCTGCCATCGACTGTAGCTATGCCGTCCACGTTCACATACCGGTACCAACCGCCAGCCGCTCTTCCTGTCCCGTTAATCGTCAGATCGCCGCGAACCGCCTCTTGTTTGCTTTCCATTCCCGATTCCCCCTGTCCACTGCTTGTTGTCATTCATATGCGTACAGCTTCGACTTGAACGTCTCTGCCGCTTCATCTATCGATAGACTTGCCGCTATCACAACCGATTCCTCTGGATACAGAGGCCCGCCCTCGAGAAGCAGGATGATACGCTTCCCCGCTGTTTGCAAGACGACGAGATGACATGCCCGCTCCTCCAGCTGTGGGATTCGACTGCTCAGCAGCTGTAATAGTCGCGTGCCTTCTTCCTCCGTCATACCGCCCGGCAGCACCCGATGCAGCCAGTCTGCAACGAACAAATAAAACGCCTGATCAAAGGCCAGCTTGCCACCGTCGAGCATCTGCCGTGCATAGCGGTCTATCATGATCGTTGATACGATGCGTCCTTGAATCTCCTCCATTTGCAGGCGAATGTCGGATTGCAGCGTCGACAGTCTGCCGACCAGCTCATCAAGCGAGAGATCCTCCTTCATCGAGAGAATGTGACTGATTCGTCCAACAATCAGCCCACGAGGGAAGAACGTTTCTTGACCTGTGAAGGTCGACTTGCGGATAAACCACTCTTCCGGAATAAGCCGCTTCCGCTTCCAGCGGTACAGCTGGCCGTAGGAGATTCCCATCTCTTCAAGCAGATCCTTCTTCGAAATAAGCTCTTGTTCCATCCTCTTCTACTCCTTTCCGATCGAATGATCGGTAATATGGCCGTGTTTCCATCGCAATTCCTTCGCAACAATGTAACATAACACTGTTACGCTGATTAAACAGAACAAAGCGCCGACTTAGCCAGCATTAGTCCGAATCGCAAACCATTGATTTATCCTTATCATACTTGACGCAATCGAGATGTTACAGCGCCGTAAGCCTGAACATGCATCGGTCTTCAGACGGAGAACTGCAATTTTAACGAAAAACGCAAAAAACGCGATTCCCGAAGGAATCGCGCTCGAATGTGAAAGAATGGTGCTGATGAAGGGATTCGAACCCCCGACCTACGCATTACGAATGCGTTGCTCTACCAGCTGAGCTACATCAGCATGTCCGCCTTGTTAAGAGGCTTCGTCGCATCAGCGACTTTTATAATATACCTCGCGGACAAACAGAAGTCAACACTTTTCGTTCAAAAAGTTTTACTGCTCAGGCGACTCCGCTTCGGATGCCGTCAGCAGCGGCAATCGCAAGGTGAATGTGCTGCCTTCCCCCTTCGCGCTCGAGATCGTGAGCGAACCGCCAAGCAGTCTTGCAAGCTGCAGACTGATCGATAATCCAAGACCCGTGCCGCCATATTTGCGATTGACTGCGCCATCCTCTTGCTGGAATGCCTCGAATATAAGCTGCTGCTTCTCTTCGTCGATGCCGATACCGGTATCGATAACCGACATCGTCAGCCAGCGTTCCTGCTGCTGCGAATTCTCCTGCTTCCGCTGCCTTCTAGCCGTGTCCTGCATGTCAGTCTGTATCCCATCCGACTGCCATTCGTAATCCGATGAATTGGACGCGCGTACGGGTGCAGCTTCTTGTCCCGCTGCCGCCTCCTGTTTCGCAGCGCCTTCGCCGCGCTTCAGCACCGACAGTGCAGGGGCGACAGCCGCTTCATAGACGGATTTGCGAATACGGCCCGTTGTCGTCTGGCCGGAACGGACAATGACACCTTGTGACGACGCAGGACGGCCGCGATACAGTGCAGATGTCCAGTCGCGGATGCGACGCTTCGTTGCAGCCGTGTCGGTCATCGTCTCCATCGCTATGCGGAGCGTGACGGAACCCTGCTCTGTAAACTTGAAGGCGTTGACGAGCAAGTTTCGCATAATCTGGTTCACCCTTAGAGCGTCCGTATACATCGTATACGGCACGTCCTCGGCGATTTCCACAACGAAAGGCAGCGACTGCTGATCCGCCATCGGCTGGAACATCGCCTGCAGCATTTGCACCAGATCGAGCGGTGAAATCGGCTCGATGACAATGTCCATTTTGCCCGCTTCGACCTTGGAAAGATCGAGAATGTCGTTAATGAGCTGCAGCAGCTCATTGCCCGCGGCATTAATAATCTCGCCGTAGCGCACCTCGTCCATTCCATAGCGTTCGTCATCATTATCTCTAATGAGCTGGGACATGAGCAGAATGCTGTTGAGCGGCGTCTTCAGCTCGTGCGACATGTTGGCGAGAAACTCCGACTTGTATTTCGAAGCGAGCATCAGCTGCCGGGCCTTCTCTTCCAGATCCCGCTTCGCTTCGCGCAGCTCCTTCGTCTGCCGCCGCAAAATGATGTTCATGCCGCGCAGTTCGTCGATCCGCTGCTGTTCTTTGTGAAAGTCGCGAATCATGAATACGAAAAATCCGCTCAGCAGTGTAGATAGCGGCAGCGTAATCGGCGCCACCTCGTGCCAGTACTCGCTGAACCCAATCGAACCCATCATCGCAATATCAAGCGCATTCAATAGATTGATCAGAATGACCGCAACGGTCGTCTTCCAGACGAACCGCCAATCGACCGCCTGCAGAAAAGCGTTGATCGCCGCCGCGAACACGCCAAGCAGCGTCATGTTCATACATCCTGCCCAGGATGTTTCGTTCACTCCGTCGTACATCAGCCTCCCGACACCAATACCGATCCCGATAATAATGAAGGTGCTTGGCCGCTTGAAGACGAGAATCGCCATAATGAGCGGAACGAATCGGAGATCGAACAGCTGTGTCTCCCCGACGCGCAGTCCGAACAGCATCGTCAGCCAGCCCGCCAGGATGAAGACGAATACGGAGATCCCCTGCTTCATCCGTCCGGAGATGCTGGGGAACAAATATTTGTAACCGATGTTGAATAAGTAAGCAATCGTAATGAGTACGCTCAAGTTGATGAAGAATACGCTGGAAAAGGAAACCTCCATCCTATCGCCTCGTTCCTGCAATGGTCTACCTTAGTACATTGTACACGATTGGCGCTTTCGAATCACCGCCAGGCATTCGCCTGCATAGCATAGAGCACCAGCCTATTGCACCGGAGGGGTTTGCCTTGGAAAAACTGGAGAAACTTCAGAAGATTGAAAAGGTCGAGAAGATCGAGAAACTTGAGAAACAGCACGAGAAGCATGAGAAACAGCACGAGAAGCATGAAAAGCAGCATGATAAATACGATAAACATGAGAAACACGACCATCACCATCATCAACAACATCATCATCACTATGAGCAGTATGGTGGTGGACAATACGGGCATTATGACCAACATGGTAAGCACGGGCATTATGGCCATCACGGTCAATATGGGCATTATGATGCATATGACACGCATGACAACTACGGCAAGCATGAGAAGCATGAGCAGTATGAAAAGTACGACAAGTATGATAAACATGACAAACATGAGAAGCAGCATAATCAAGTGGCGATTCATGAGCAGAAAGTAATTTACAAGGCTGATGCTGCCCATGTGAAGCATGTGCTCGACATCCGCAGCAAGATCCATCCGCTCTGCGGCAACTACATGCACCGCCATGTAACGGTGGAGACGGTCGATGGGCACAAATTTTCGGGCATGATTGTCCATGTGGATGAGAGCTGCTTGTATTTGCAATGTGCATGGTTCGATCCGCGCGGTTTCGTGCCGTATAATGCAGTATTGCCGCTGGTGCTGTTTGAATTGCTGGCTATTGCGCTGATGTAGCCCGGAGCTCTGGGAAAGAAACAATGAATTAGTAATTAGAAGCAAAATGTTATGCGTAGATAGAGATGATTATTCAACCGCTCCGAGTGCGGCATCATTCCTCCGATCGCTGTTATGTCCAGATTGTTCTGATTAGAGTAGATCTGTAATGGAAACAATCCGGACACAAAGGCGAACTAAAAGCTTTCCGGAGGAAAGCTACATCGGAAGCATATGCTCCGCTTCTCCAGAACGATGCAGCCCTCTCCGCTGAGGCTATGCGGCACTCTACATTATTTTAGGGAATATGGTCGCTCGCGTCTTAGATCCGCTCGCGGAATGACAAGGATGGAGCAAACCTAAGAGAAAAGTTACTGGCTGGGCACTAACGGTTGTTGGGCACTTAATTGGGGAGTTGGGCATACTTTGGAGGAGTAAGGGTTGCAATCGAGCTTATTTCGCTCGAAATTGGCGCGAACGGCTGATTGGGGAGCAATATGCTCTTTTGCAACCTTTACGTGTTCATGGAGGGCGTTGTGAGTGAAATAGGCGCTGTGGCAACCGTAAGGCGCGGAGCACGTTCGGCGGGTGAGCGAACTGCATCCCATACAAAAAAAACAACTGGTTGAGCGATAACTCAACCAGTTGTCTTCCTTATGCGGGTTAGGCTTGCTGCTGGAACGGGAGCAGGGCTGGGCGGCCGAGCCAGTAGCCTTGGCCGAGCGTTACGCCGAGATGCTTGGCGATTTGCCAATCCTGCTCCGTCTCCACACCTTCTAGAATCAGAAGCGCGTCATTCCTGCACAGCTCAGCCATCAGGTTCACGATACGCTGCTTCTGATTCGAAGCGGACAAGCCGCTTGCAAAGTAGCGGTCCAGCTTGACAACATCGGGCTTCAGCTCGACGAGCTTGCGCAGCGACGACGCACCTTCGCCCGTGTCGTCTAATGCAATACGGAAGCCGCTCGTTCGAAGCAGACTTGTGCCCTGCTCGAACGTCGGCGTGTTCCACAGATGCGCTTCCTCCGTCGATTCGTTCAGCTCAACGACAATTCGACGGAAATACCGTACGTAATTCACCTCCAGACCTGCGATAAAGGTTGAAAACAACGGGTTGCCAATAGTCGATGGAAGAAGATTGAGGAATAGAAGCGATTCGTCATCTGCGGCTCGCTCCTTGCCGAAAAAGGATTCGATCGCCGTCTCGAATGAGACCGTGTCCAGTTTGAACAGTTCTCCGCGCCGTCTTGCCGTCTGGAACAACCGATCAGGTCCGATTCCGGATTGACTTCGAATCAAAGCCTCATAGCCATAGACCTCTGCTGATCGTCCTTCAACGATCGGTTGGAAATGATGGAACAGCTCATCATAATCGAACGACTTTAAAGCTCTAGACATGGATGTGTACGTTCCTTTCATTGTCTATGACCCAATCTCCAAAAGGGACTACACAATCTATTCGACACGAATCGACCGATTCCTACTTTCTTCCTAAAAAATTTTATATATTTACCTTTTTAATAGATAATTTTGTCGAATCCCAGTTTCGAAAGTACCTATTTTGATCCATGGTCCGCGGTATATTCTTCCAACGTCAGCGCTCCTGAATGGATAACCTCAGCAAGGTCATCACCAACGTAACGCAAATGCCAAGCCTCGTATTTGTAGCCTGTTATATCTTCCTTGTCCTGCGGATATCGAATAATAAAGCCATACTCATAGGCATGATCGGCCAGCCAATTCGCTTCGTCCGTACCCGCGAAGCAGTCCTCTGCCGCACACTTGCCGTCTTTGCCGGAAACGTCCATTGCAAGACCGGTCTGATGCTCGCTGAAGCCTGGTTTGGCGCTGTAGCGCGAAGCCGCTTCGAGACCGTCGCGTTCCACATAGTTGTCGAACAACGTGCGTTGGCGGGATTCCGAGCGATAACCCGATACGCCAGCGAGCTCAATGCCATCCTTCTTAGCGGCGTCGAACAATTCCTTCAGGGCATCCGCGGCCTCGCGGCGCATTTTACGCTTATCCGACAATCCGCTGAATATAAACGCTACGTCCGGATAAACAAGATCGTCCGGCTCATAACCGGCAGGAAGACGATGCGTTTTGTTCACAAGCACACTAACGGCATTCGGATCCGATACGGTCACTACGTCGCTAGAACCGTTATTTCCTTTACTGCCGGAAGCTTGTCCACTGCCTGTCGAACCTGATGTCCCCCCGCCTGCTGGGTTGCTGTCCGTCTTCCCCTCGCCTTTGCTATCGCCCGATGCTGTCGATTCATTCGGCTGCGATGGCTTGTCCGCCTCTTGCTGCTCACCCGCAGTCGGTTTATCCGCTGATCCTGATTCCGTACTATTGTCTGGCGCTGCCACCGATCCAGATTGTTCCGATTGAAGGCTATCATCTGCAGCTGAGTCTTTACTAGTCAGCACAACATACGAACCGCCAATAACAAGAGCCACCCCGATGAGGGCGGCCCATATTCTTTTGCTCATCATGCGCTACCTCGTTTTCTATGAAGTCTATGAATATACGTTCTATTCTAATAGACGACATAATTCGAGTTTAGTTGCGCTTCTTAAGCATGCATATTGTGGATGTATCTCCGATTCCTTCAGGTGCTGGAACTAATGAGCTGCACTTGCTGCTGCTCCCGGTCTGTCCCTGACATCTGTTCGAAAAAAAGCTGATCCTCTTCCGCCAGTTTGAGCCAAGCATCCACGCACATCGGATCGAAGTGAACGCCCCGCTCCGATGCAATAATCGCCAGCGCCGCCTCGTGAGACATCGCCTGCCGATAAGAACGCGACGACGTCAAGGCGTCGTATACGTCAGCGACCGCCGTAACTCGTGCCAGCAGCGGGATTTGTTCGTGCTTCAAACGGTCAGGGTAGCCTGTACCGTCCCATTTTTCATGATGATTGCGAATAATGGCCAGCTCTTCCTTCATAAATCCAAGCCGCTTGCAGACGTCGTAACCCGCTAGCGGATGACGCTCAATGATATCCCGTTCGAAAGGGGTTAATTTGCCCGGCTTATTCAGAATGGAATCCGGCACCTTCAGCTTGCCAACGTCATGCACGATACCGCCGAGCGCAATCGCTCGGAGCTGCTCTGAATTTAATTCCATCCGCTCTCCTAGACGAAGCGCATACAGAGCGACACGATAATTGTGCCCCGCTGTGTAGGCGTCCCGCCGCTCGGTCGTTACGATCAGTGCGCGAACGTTCGGAGATAAGCAGGTTTCAATCCATTCGCGCGGATTCGCGCGGAACAGCCCCAGCAGCGAAGAACCACCTGCATCCTGCGCCCAGTACTGACGCATGACGCCGATGATCATGAACACGACAGAGAGAAGCAGCGTTACATGGTACTCCCACCAGCTGACATGCCATATCGTACCGGTCACCATAATGAACTGCGAGACGATTAACAATCCACAGCTCTGCACCAGCATAAAATGGAGCGGCGAGCCCCATGCCAGATACGATTGCCAGTACCGGCGCGCTGTCCATCCAATCAATCCGATCTCGACGACCGATTGCGCACCTTTGAACCAACCATTCTTGATCAGTTCGCTATGTACCCAATGCGTGTTCATGAACAACAGCGAACATACAATGAATAGAATTAGCGTCCACATCGGCAGCAGCATGACATTGTGGCGAGCCAGCATCCGAACGATCAATCGGTCACTGGACATCGAGGAAAGCCACAACCAGAACACAGCAAGGCTAAGACTGAGCTGTGCAGCGGCAGTCGGCAAGCTCGATGCATGCAGCAGAAACCCAGGAGTGGACAACCCGTGCAGCGTAAACACTTCGGCAAGCGATACAAAAGCAAGCGATACGAAGGTCACCTTCACATTGCGCATCCGAATACCGGCGACTCCAACTGCCAAGGCCAAAATAAAAGCTATCGCCGCAACCGTGCTGACTACATAGAAATGTCCAGTCGGCGTTTTGAAGGTAGGATCCATTGAACTAAAGCGGTGTAGCAATCCATAGCCAATCAGCGGCAACAGCATAACGATCAGAAGCGTGTTGCGAATTACTGCTTTGCTCCGCAAAAGCCGGTACCTCCATTCAAGTGGGATCGTTTAGTAGTGGATGAACGTGAACATCCCTCCGACCTGCGAGGTGAAATTGTTCGCATTATGATGCGGGATATGGCAGTGAAACGGCCAACGGCCCGGATTATCTGCAACAAATTCAATATCTCTGGTCTCCCCGGATGCTACGCCAATCGTGTTCATTAGCGGACGGCTGCCCGGGAAAAGCTTATTGCCGTCCATCGCCGTCAATTGAAATTGATGACCGTGCAAATGCATCGGATGAACATTCATTCCAATGCTGCCGAGCCGAATGCGGACTTTGTCGCCTTCCTTGGCAATCATCGGCCGCACATGCGGAAAACAGCGGCCATTCATGGTGAAGAAATTAAAGCCATCGCTGTACGGATCAATCCGATAGCGCCCTTGCTTCAGCTCGCCCTTGGACAGTCCAAGCAAACGGAACTGCTGCAGCATATAGACGTAATCGTGCGCGATTCCTTTCTCATTCGGGTCCATGATGACCAGCATGCCGCCAAGTCCACTAGACAACTGCCGAACGACATCGACATGCGAATGATACATATGCGTGCCCGGCCGGTTTCGAATCTGGAAGCGGTAATCGTAACGCTGACCCGGCTGAATGAGCGGCGTCGGTTCTATGCCCGGAACGCCATCCATTGTGTTCGGCACATCTAGACCATGCCAATGAACAGAGGTTGGCACGGGAAGACGATTTTCAACACGAATAATAACGTCATCACCCGTTCGGACCACGATCAGCGGACCCGGAATGGAGCCGTTATAGCCCCAGCCTTCCATCCAAATGCCCGGCAGCAGCTCTTGAGCGACCGGCTCAGCCTTCAGCTCAAACAGCTTAATGCCACCGTCGATCCGACAAGGCAGAATCGGCAAATCTGGCGCAACGATCATCGGAGCATTCCCCCGTTTCTGAAATCAGCTCTTTAAGTCCTTGTTCGCAAAGTTCGGCTTCGGCTTTCAGCCTCGCACTTTAGGGAACAACCTCTTCGAGGTGATACCATCAACGTGAAACATATGCTCTCTACCTTGATTTATACCTGACAATATTGCTGCCGTAAAGTAAAACTTTCCAATAACGATGCGAATCTGTCCTGCATGTCCGCTCTTGCATCAGTCGTTTTGATAGTTTGCGGAATAGGATGTACAAATTCGAATTGGAAGGAGGCGAAAGGATGGACAACCCTTTCGTCATAACGGTACTAGGAAGCTCGGGAGGCGTCGCTCGGGCTCTGCTTACGCTGTTCGAGCGTTCCTTATCGGACGAGCAATCCCCGCTTCACCATTACCTCAACAATGCCAAAATTCACGGAATCGATCGCGAACAAAAACCGCGCAGCTACTACCGCGAATTTGCGCCGGAACTCTCTTCCCGTCTCAAGCTTCATCAGCTTGACCTAACGCATGCCGAATCGCTCAAACAGCACTGCATGCGCACCAAAACTCAGCTCGTCATCGACCTGTCATGGGCCGATACGCGCAGCATGATCGCTTGCTGCGATGAGCTTGGCATCGCCTACGTGAACACGGCGCTCGAAGATACGGAAGTGGATGACATGCCAGAAGCAGAAGCTACCAGCTTGTTAGAACGGATTGACCGTTTCGAGAAGGTCGAGCACACGTTCAAGCAGGTGAAAGCCATTGTTTGTTCGGGCATGAACCCTGGCGTTGTGCAGTGGATGGCTGTGAAAATGATGAAAGAAAATCCTGACCAGAAGCCCCGTGCAATCTACGTTGTAGAAAAGGACGATACGTTCTACACAGACCGTTCGCTTGTGAAACCGAAGACGGTCTATGTGACATGGTCGCCGGAATGCTTCCTGGAAGAAGCAATCTCCAACTATCCGGTGTACTCCATCAGCGATGCGACCTATATGCTGTTCGATGATGTCTATAACCGCGAATACACAGTGAGGCTCGGCGATCTGACGTTCTCAGGCTGCATTATGGCGCATGAAGAGACGATTGCGCTTGCCGAAGACTATGAGCTGGAGTCCGCCTTCATCTATCGCGTCAACGATTATACGACCGAGCTGATCCAGGACAATCTCGACGATATCGAAGAGTTGTGGGAGTATGACCAGAAGCTGCTGCACCCCGATGACGGCGAGCTCGAAGGCTCCGACCTCGTCGGCGTACTGCTTGTCTATGACGATCATGAGCGTTACATGTACAACAACTTGAAGAACGTGGATGCCTATGCCGAGTTCAAAACGAATGCGACATACGTCCAAGTCGCCAGCGGCGTATATGCTGCCGCAGCCGTTATTTTACTCGACGGCATCAAGCCTGGCGTTCATTGGGTTCATGACCTTACGGAGTCAGAGAACAGCCGTTACGGTGACTATGTTACGTACTATTTGCGCGAGTTTGTAACAGGTACGAACGAAGGAACTGACGGCCTGCTGCTCGCTCGGCTTGTAGATGATGATGAAGACGAAGATGACGAAGATGACGAAGAAGATGATGTTTCCGTTCTGTAGCAGCGGCAGTTGCGACCTATGCCGCAGCCTTCATAGAAAAAGAAAATCCGCGTTGCCGTTAGCTGTCTCACGCTGTCGGTATCGCGGATTTTAGGTATGTTTATCGTTATTATTGCCTCTGCAGCTTCGAAAGCTCTGATGCAACGGATTCAATCATTTGGATGAATGACGCGAGCTCCTGCGAGCTTGCAGCCTGGCCATCGGCAAGCTTCAGCGTCGCTTCGCTGCCGGTGCGGACATGCTTCAGCGCATTGTTAATGTCAGTGAGCTTCGTTTGGATGACATCGAGCGAGTTCTTCGAGTTGGCAGCCAGCTTGCGAATCTCATTGGCAACAACTGCAAAGCCTCGCCCCTCATCGCCTGCACGCGCCGCCTCAATGGATGCATTAAGACCGATTAGATGGGTCTGATCCGACACATCCTTCATCGCAGAGCCGAGCTCGCCGATCGCTTTCACATGGTCATTAAGCGCCTGCACTTGCTCGTTGGAGCTGCGTTGAAGCTCGGCCGTATGCTGCGCTGCATGCGCCATCGATTTACTGCTCGCCGTCAGCTCCGTGATCATCGCCGTCAGCTCCTGTACCGCCCCGTTCACTTGGAGAAGCAGATGCTCCTTCTGATCGACCATTTGTTGAATCTTGTCCTTCTCGCCTTCCTCATAGGCTTCAAGCACGATCTGGGAATCGAGATTGAACAGCTTGCTCAGGGCAAGGACGATGACCGGCCACTGATCCGGCGACTCCTTCTTCAGCCAGCTCGTCGCAATATCGAGATAGAGCATATAGGTTCCTAGATACCAATTCGTCGTTAATCCGATCCGAGAGTGAATGCGCCCGATGTGCAGCCTGCGTTCAAAAAAAGCCTCGTCGATCGTTCCGTCCGTCAGCGACTCGAAATACCAGCGCTGCGTCTCCTTCAGCCGATCAAGCGTACTGTGCCGCTCAATAATCGCTGCCAATTCAGACTCCTTCATCAAACGATCGTAGAGCTCATCGACAACATTGTTCGTAATCCGCTTGAACAGCTCGCGCTGCTCCTGCAGCAGCGACAACTCTTCTTCGCGAATACCCGTGTACGTTACTTGCTGAAGTCGTTGGCCTTTCAGTTGGATACGGCCCTTCGTATGTCGTAATATCGTGTTCATCATCGTTCTCCTCCAGACAAGCCTGTTGTAGCTGTACTAATAACTATCGGTTTGCAAATCGTTAATAATTAGCCGCTTGCGATATTCATCACCATCCAGCGCATAGATTCGCCTGAATTCCCCATAATAAGTGCGAAATTAACATTTTGGCATATTAAGGAGGAAAGAGCGATGAGCCCTTCCCAACCACAAAAGCATCAAGTGCTCCCGCCGCAGCATCAGAATCGACAGCCAGGCATTGAATCCGAGATGAATCCACTCCCTGCCTTCGAGTCACCTTCCTATAAACCGGCCGGCAAGCTTCAAGGCAAGTCTGTTCTTATTACAGGCGGCGACAGCGGCATCGGTCGAGCGGCTGCTGTCGCGTTCGCCAAGGAAGGCGCCGACGTTGCCATCGTCTACTTGGACGAGCATGGCGATGCACAAGCGACGAAGACAATCATTGAAGGCGCCGGCCGACGCTGCCTGCTCATTCCCGGCGATATCGGAGACGAAACTTTCTGCCAACAAGCGGTTCAGCAGACGACAGCCGCACATGGCGGCATTGACGTACTCGTCAACAACTCCGCTGAGCAGCATCCGCTGCAGCAATTCGAGCAAATCACGGCACAGCAGCTGGAACGTACGTTCAAGACGAACGTGTTCGGCATGTTCTATCTAACCAAGGCGGCTATCCCGCTGTTGAAGCCTGGAACGGCAATTATTAATACCGCATCTGTGACCGCCTACAAAGGCAATCCGCTGCTTATCGACTACTCCTCGACGAAAGGCGCGATCGTATCGTTCACTCGCGCTTTAGCCGTACATCTGGCTGATCGCGGCATTCGCGTCAATGGCGTTGCGCCAGGCCCGGTCTGGACGCCGCTCATTCCAGCATCGTTCGACGCTCAGATGGTATCCGAATTCGGTTCCGATACTCCGCTGAAGCGTCCGGGACAGCCTTACGAGATGGCCGCTGCTTACGTCTACTTAGCGTGCGACGACTCGTCCTATATGACCGGGCAGATCATGCATATTAACGGGGGCGAAATTGTGAATGGGTAATAGGGGCTGTCGCCCGTTTTGAACCCGCCTTTTCAGACCAGCTTTCAAAACAAATCTTAGAATCGCACAGGTACAATTTGCAGGGATACGTGTAGATTTACCACTCTTATTCCTCGCCAACCGCAGAGATTCTAAACAAACAAGGGCTGATCCAGTGGATCAGCCCTTGTTTCTGCTGTTTCTGCTCTTGAACAAATGTTCATTGACGGGATCATTCAACTCCGCAATCGCTTCCGCCCGCTCGCTGCTCGCCACAACAATAAGGACAAAGATGACACAGCCAAGAATAATGGAGGACATCATCGGGCTCCCTCTCTTCGCTGACGGCTATTTGGTGCAGTCTATGCGGAGGGGCGGAAGAACATGCGAACTATACGGTAATTAAACTCAGCTTAACAGCTTCGTCAATTCAGACTCAGCTGGCGCTGACTGGAGGGCAGGCGCGGCATCGGCGCCATGTCCGAGACGATTCGCCAGCTGCGTGTTGATCGTCGTCATTTTGTTCGTGTAGTCGTTGCAGCTATCGATGATGCGGCGGTTCGACTGCTCGGACAGATCGATCGCTGCCATCAGGTCAGTGATCGCCCGGTTAACGGCTTCCATCGACATCGATGGTTTCGCCAGCAAGTCATTCGTACGCTCCGTCGTCTGCCGCAGCAAGCGGGCATTCTCTTGGAACTGGTTCTCGATCGTTTTGTTCGTTGCGTCAACCGCACTGATAACCTTCTCCTGGTCATTGAGTGCAAGTGCGATCATGGCAGAAACCGTAATGAGGTTCGACGTCTTATCGATCGCATTGTTCACCGAGTCGATCAGCTTGTCGTTGTTATCGTTAATGATATCCGTTGCTGCAATCGCTTGATTGTACAGCATGATCATCTCTGTCATCGACTGAATGCGCGTTACGACTTTGCGCAGACCGCGTTCGAGCTGTGCCTTGCGGCCTTCGTTCTCCGGCTTCGCAATCTCCGCCTCGAACAGCTCCTTCAGCTTGTCGCCGAACGCAATCTTCGTCTGGAGCGAGTAGATCTCTTCAAGCGAAGAGCGCTTCAGCTGACGCATGTTGACGATGCTTTCCTCCAACGTATCCTTGCCGTCGCGCAAACCGTTAATAATTGCGTCGACGTTCGATTTGACCGACTGATATTTGTAGATGTAGTTTTTCAGCGGGCTCTTACGAACGAGCTTGCCGAAAAATCCGACATTCTTGCTCTGCTGGAGCGTCTCGCACTCGCCGCGGAGCTTCAAGATCATGTTCGATACTTCCGCACGGCTGCCGCCCATCAGATCATTGACTGGACGATCCAGCAGCTTGAGCGTCTGCCCCGCCTTCTCCTGCGTCTTCATCCCCAGCTTGCCAATCTCGTCCATCAAGGAATCCAGCTGTACGGAATCCGTCTGCGCAACCTGACCGATCAGGCGCGATGCTTCCTGTACGACCTGTTGTTCATCTTCTTTCTTCAACTGCACGAGCTGTGTAGACATGTCGATTGCCTCCTCGTATTGAAAAGTGATTGAATGACCCGATTAGAGCTCTGATTGCTTGTAACGTTGGTGGATAAGCTCAGCCTTCGTCTGAAGCTCCAGCAAATCCTTATGTTCGACTGTCGAGACGATGTCCGTAATCTTCGAGTTCACGTCCCTCAGTCCGTTAAGCAGCATGCGCCGATTCTGGCTCTTCATCTCACCGCTCAGACGAAGAAACGGATTAATAACAGCGTTCAAGTCCTTCAGCACAAGCCTGCGAACCGTATGATTGATGTTGCTGTTGCCCAGCTCATTCAGCAGCGGAATAACACGCTGGATCCGCGCGAACAAAGCGAGCGACTTGTCGACAATCTCACTGTCGAGGTTGTTCTTCTGACCTTCGGAGATGATCATATCTTCGAGTACCTGCAAGTACTCAACAACCGATTCGAAGCCTTCTGGAATCGAAGACTGCTGCGGCTGCGCTTGTGGGCGCTGAGCAGTCTGGCCTGCGGCTGCACTAGTCACTGCCTGCTGCTGCGTGGACTGCGGAACCGCTGTCCCTGGCTGCTGCGGATTCATAGGCTGAGCGCCATACGGCTGATTGCGCGGCGGCGTATTCCCATTCAGGCGCGATGGAATGAGACTGCCGACAATGGCGCCTCCCGCTGGCAGCATCAGCGACAGTACCTCCGGCAGCGCGAAACCGGTTATAACAGCGGCGACATAGCCGACTGCAGCGCCGATCAATGTATTTTTGTTCACGGACGATTCCCTCCACTACTGGACTGGACACGTAGTCTCTTCCCTTATTGTAGGAACCGTCACAAGCGCTGTCAATGTGACCGGTCACCGGCAAGCGATGTCACGCGCTCGCATTCCGGTTCGAATGTTGCCATTCGCATAGCAAGCTCAATATGGCTTGTCATCATATTGTATTCCGGTTTCAGCTCGCCAATCGGCTCTCCGAGCGCTGCTTTGACACCCAAATAAGGGAAATTAATACCTGTCAAACTTGTCGCGTGAAGACCGCCGGACATGCGCGGATTAATTTCAAGCAGCTTCGGCACTCCACCTGAATATCGCATTTGAATATTGAAATTGTACGGAATCCGGTAAGTTGCAGCGACACGTTGCGCAATCGCCAGCAGCTCCTCATTATGCTCCAGCACGCGCAGACGCCCGTCCGCCTTGCGGCGAGGAATCGCAGCATGCAGATTGCCTTCACCGTCCGCGATACAGTCGATGCTGTACTCCGGACCTTCCAGCAGCTCCATTACCATCAATGACGGGAAGCTCTCTGCCTGCGACAAAATCGAATAAGCTTCCTCGAACGTCATCTCATTCGTCACATAGCCGAACAGATCGCGCAGCGCATCCCGCTGATCGTTCACGATGCGGAAACCTAATCCGCCCTCCGAATCCGTCGGCTTGAAGCAGACGCGATGGCCTTCGGCGATAAGCCGCTCGTAGGCCAGCTTGAACCCCGCTGCATCCGTTACGACCTCGTATGCCGGCACTTCCATAATGCCGCTCTCCCGTACCTCTTCATAGAATTTGTCCTTGATCGATATTTTCTCCAACAGTTCGACATCGCGGCAGACCGTTACCTTCGTGCCGATCGCGTCGAACAGCTCGATATTGCGCGCGATGTCGAGCATTCGTAGGCGCGGAATGAAGACATCGATCTCATGCTCCTTGCAGAAGTCGGCGAGCCATTGCACATAGTCCAAACCTTGCAGAACAGGTTCCGTCGTTGCATAGTCGGCCGCTTGCAGCGCCATGTGGCGGGAATCCGGATGTGTTCCGTAGAGCTTGAACGGCAGTCCGTCCTCATTGTTGCGGATGCTGTTCATATAGTGATAAGCAACAGAAAACCAGCGGTTAAAATAGACGCGATACTCCTTCTTGCTCTTCATGACGAACGTTCCTCCCATGTCCAATTGTTCAAAGCTTCAGCCCTCGCCTGCACGAAATCCGCAATCTCTTCCCCTGCAAATAAGCCTGACCGCTGCGTGAACACCCAGCGCCCCATTTGACCTGTTGACTGGTAGATCCGATATAGCTCGCCGTGAGCCGGCGCAATGGCATCATCTGCCGTCTCCAGCAGGCTTCGATCCAGCAAGGAATCGCCCGATGCGATCAGCCCCGCTTCAGGATGACGCTGCCTAATATAAGCGACAGCATCCCTTTTGTTCACGACAGAAGGAACGATGTATACCTTACGCCCTTGCACGGATACTTCCCATCCGCGCTCAGCAAGCAGCTCAGCACGTTCCTGCACCGCCTCTAGCGGCAGCTTGTCCCGATCCACCATATACACGTAGAACAGTTCATCACACAGACGTTCTTCCTTCACCCATTCCGGCTGTACGACCTTGGCGAACAACTGCCGCGCCTCATCGGAAGAACACGCTGCCCGCTTCAGCCTCTCCTGCACGAGCTTCTGCCAATAGGCATCTTCCTCGCCTTTGATCAGGATGCGTCCCCCATTGCTCGTAATCGCGTAAGCAGGCACGATATCCCGCTGGAATACATCGATTCGGCGATACTGCGCCAACGTCCGCGTCGTTACGGGAACGAACACGAGCCGCTCATTCAATGCCTTCAGCGTCGCGATCGATGCCTCGGACATGAAGGACTGCGACTTGCCGTTGATCCATTCCACGATGCGAATGCCAGGCTCGTCTTCCGGCACGATCATCGATCGTCTGGAGAAGATAAGCGTCTGATCCAGATCGCTTGCATAAATCATGCCGAATCCCCCTTAAGCGGCTTGATGATGCCGCAGCAGGAATAAGCTAGACCCGGATGCTCTTCCACGGGCACGCCCCGCTCCTCAGCCAGCATCAAGATCGGCGCAAGATGCGGGTTGTCCAGCCTGTCTACAAGGATCTTCCACGGTACGCGGCGCAGCAGCACCCGTGACGTCTCGCCAACGCCCGGCTTGATCAGATTCACATCATCGATGCCGAATGTCTCCTGAAGCTTCCGAATGTCCGCCATCCCTTGCCAAGTTGCTTCCGGCGGATTCTGCATCACCTTGTCCGCATACACGGCTGCCTTCTGCGCCACCGCATCGAAATGCTCGGCAATACGCTCGACGAATCGATTAGACTCATCGATCGGCTTCCACTGCTCATAGAACTTGGAGCCATGGTAGTCATCAGGTCCAATCAGCCCTGGCTTCAATACCGTTCGGCTCATGAGACCGGACACTGTCGCATTCAAGCAGGCGCTTGGAATCAGGTAATCGTCACGCGTCCCGAACGTCTCCGAGCAGCGGCCCGGATCGGCCAGAACCGCGAGATCATCGCTCAATCGAACCCCATACTTCTCTTCGAACTGGCGGCACGCCTCGATCAGCGTGCGGCGGATCGCTCCCTTGCCTGTCCAACCGTCGATGAATTGAACCTCGGCCTCTACCCCATGCTGCTGCAAAATATAAATAAGCGCATTCTCGTCGATCCCTTTGCCCCGAATAATCGATATGCCGTAGTGCGGGAGCGAGACGCCATATCGCTGCTCAATATACCGCT
Organism: Paenibacillus sp. CCS19; assembly: GCF_033239625.1. Taxonomy (NCBI): domain Bacteria; kingdom Bacillati; phylum Bacillota; class Bacilli; order Caryophanales; family Paenibacillaceae; genus Paenibacillus; species Paenibacillus sp. CCS19. The sequence goes on along the minus strand of NZ_BTCK01000020.1, from coordinate 42,502 downwards.
TGATCAGAACGCCGACTGGCGTACCGGCTCTAGCCAGCGATACAAGCACGCACGATAACCCGCGTTTGCGAACAATCAGCTCCGCTGCCGACGCAATGCCCTCCGCGACGAGTACAGCCGATTCGTCTAACGTCTTGCGATACAGCTTCAAATATTGCTCCGAGGGCTCATACTCCTTCGGCAGCATCTCTGAGTAGTGAACACCCGACTGAATCGCCTCTTCGCGATCTTCCGTCGGCATCTCCAGCTGTGCGTCTCGCAGGTCCTTCAGAAGGAAAATTACATCGGACGCCTCATAACTGCCCAGCGGTACCGGCGGCTTCATCTTCCGTTCGAACAGCTTCGCCAGTCGAGAATCACGTGAGGAGTGCTGATTGATGTTCATCGCGAGCCCCGACCTAGACTCCGACCCTAACTCCGGCTCCTCAGACGTACAGCTCACGACATGAATAACCTTGCAGTCGATAAACTTAAGCGCCTCCAGCATCGGCTCAAGCCGCTCCATCGTCGTTACTCGCTCTAGAATGATGAATACATCATCATAGACATGCGCGCCGAGATTGTATAGATAATGCCGTACCCCTTCATCGTCTGGGGAAGGGAACGTCACGCCGTCCTTCACCGCATAATCTGCGCGGTCCAGCGGATGAATCGGGCTGCGCGTCGACGACTGGTAGTAGACGCTGCCTTGCAGCGCCGCGGCAATCTGCATCGGCACGTACATGAATTCCCCGGTGCCGATGACGAGCGTCTTCCCTCCCCTTCCGCAGCGAAGCTCCTCTAATTGCGCAGTTGCTCTGCGAATCGCTTCATCCGCGTCCACACGCTCTTCTGCCGCAATACCGAAACGCCCCGTCTGTCTCATATACGGGGCATGATTCGCGCTGCCTGCCAGATCAAGCGATACTGCCTTAACCGGCTCGAACACCGATTGCAGCGTATGGACGCGGTATTCAGGCTCAGAAGCAGTCGTCTCCCCTTCTGCATCTTCACCACTGTTCAGCAGCCCTTGCGGCGCCCCATTCGGGAACGCCTCGCCGCTTACCTCGATCGTCCCCCGATACAAGGTAATCGTCTCGATCGTAATGCCGAATTCGCGCTCCAGCGCCGCAAAGGCATCTTCCGACGCTTCGCTCCGCCAATCGAGCAGCGAGGCGACCACATAACGCTTCCGCGGAAATTTCGCATGCATGTCCCGGATCAGGTTAAGCGTCGTCTTCCCCGTTGTCATCTCGTCGTCCACGAATACGACGATCTCGCCATTATCCCAATAGTCGCTCCGCTCTGCATAGCAGCGATGCGCCACCGCGTGTGAATGCTCCTCGTCGAACTGCAGCACCGACTCCCGGTCCGCCAGCAGCTCGCGTGTCGTATGCAGATAAGTGGCGTTAGCCTCGAATGCATCGAACATCGCATGTCCAAGCGCCGTTGCCGTCTCCGCGAAGCCAAGCAGTTTGAGCGGCATCGGTACTCGAAGCCGCTCTTCGATCAGCCTGCGATACACGCCGGGCGCTTCAGTTGGTTCCATTAAACCTTGCATCGTCTGCTTCAGAAGCGGCGCAAGCTCTGCCGAGCGCTCCGGCTGCAAATGCCGGCACAGCAGTACAGCAAGCGCGTAGCCTGCAAGCAATGAAGTATTCGGATCAATCGGAATATGTTTGCCGAGCAGCTTGCTTACGAACAGAAACGACCGTTTAGGATTGTTGCGTGCTGCCATATGAAATAAAGATGAGATCGGAAGTCCGAATGGATTGTTTTTCTCTGATACGGTCACCTGCAGGCTGCCGGCGATGTTATAAACGTGCGTAGCCTTGTTCTCGGAATAAGGCTGTGTAGCGTTGCTCATCATGCAGCACCCCATATATATTCGCTCTCGCAATTATTTTCTTCGCCCAGTAATAATGCGGCTTAAATTCGTTCATCTTATTACCATATTCACTCTTCATGACGCCAAGGCTGCCATCCCGATTATCGATGATCGCCAGCGCATCCATGTACTCTTCACGCGTAACGGTATACATCGCCTGCACGGTTCGCAGCTGAACCGGGTGAATGACCGTCTTCCCAATCAACCCGTTCTCTTTGTCCAACATAATCTCGCGGATGAATGTCGCACTGACATCTTCCGCACTTGCTGCTAAAGCAGAATGGCGCGGGTTCGGCAGCTCCGGCAGCAAGGCATCCCGAAGACGCGTTTCCCGCAGTGCCGCGAGCTGATGAGGCCGATCATTGCCGTTTCCGAAATACTCCCATACAGGACCCGATACAACGTACCCGTCTTCTGCTCTGCCGAAAATATTCATAATGTCCGCTATGCAATCCCGAATCGCTGCAAGGTCATATACGGTCAACTCCGGACTTCGTCTTAATCCGAACAAGCTGGAGAAGTCCGTCGCTCCGATCCGCACATTCAATACATAATCACGATAGGTGTCGAGCAGACGCTTCGTGTCGAGCAGCGTCTCCAATCGGCTCTCCCGATAAATAATCGAAGCACTCTCAAGTACCGGCATGCCATAAAGCGGAGGCTCGTCCTTCTCTCTGCATCGGTTGTAGTCGTCGAGCAACCGCAAATACCGCTCACCCGCAGCTGGCGTAAACTTCGGGAATACGAAACCCGTCAATATACGAACCGAGTCTTCCAATCTAACAAGCAGCCTCGCCATCTGATCCGCTGAGCGGACCCGAATGAAGAGGAGCGGCAGTTGATCCTGCGCAAGCACGCCGCTGTCCACCGCTGCAGCAACACGCGACAGCTGCTGTACGAGCGAATATTCGGCGGCATCGACCATTAGATCCGCCACGGCATCCTCCAGATCGATAACCGCAGTTACCAGCTCACTCAGCTTCCCCGTAATCAGATCAGCTGCAATTGTCGAACGTGTGGCCGGCATGTACAGCGCCGCTCCGACCGCATAGGCAAGCTGCTCCCTCGGTGTACGGTTAGAGAACGGCATCGGGGGGCAGAAGAACATCGCCCCTCTCTCTTCTTCGGACAAATCATCATAATAACGCATGACGCTCGCTCCTCCCTTCTATCCCTTATACGAACGAATCCCTCCAATATGGAGGGATTCGTATATCAACTATGAAAGAGCGCTGCTGCTGATCTCTTAGGCCTTTTCACTGACCTTCTTACGGCGAAGAATGCTGAGCAAGATTGCACCGCCGAATACGAGGAACATCGCTGCGAAGAACAGGTAGTGCGAAATATGAACGCCGAATGCTCCCAACAGCATCTTCAACGAGATTACAGCGATCAGAACGAATGCCGCTTTCTCCAGCTCCGGGAAACGCTCGATGAGCTTGAGGAATACTTGTGCAACGCCGCGCATCATCAGTACGCCCAGAATACCGCCCAAGAACAGTACCCATACTTCGTTGCTCACACCGAATGCCGCGATAACGCTGTCGATACTGAATGCGATATCCATCAGCTCGACCATTAATACGGTCTTCCAGAAGCCATAATTCTTGCCGCTGGTTTCGCCTTCTTCTTGGTGACCCTTGAACAATCCCTTATAGGCGATGAACATCAGGTAAGCCGCGCCAAGCACCTTCACCAGCGTAAACTTAACGAGGTATGTACCGAAGCCGATCGCTAAGAACCGGAATACGTACGCGCCAAGCAAGCCGTAGAACAACGCCTTCTTCTGCTGCTCCTTCGGCAGGTGGCGAACCATTACGGCCAACACGAGCGCGTTATCCGCCGATAACAGACCTTCCAGCAGGACTAGACTGAGAATGATCCCCCAGCTTGCCGGGTCCGAGAATGTTGCTGCAATGTCGCTCCAGGAGAAGAAATGACCGTAGCTCTCTCCAATTTTGTCTAACCAATCCATGAATGCTGCCTCCAATAGGAAAATGGAATAATCGTATTCGAAACTCTCCATTACGCTGAACCCACAACGGCAAGCTCAGCGGAGAAGTTGTTTTCGATCGTTATGGATCGCAATGCCCGGCTAGCCTGCGCCAATCGCAAGACACAGGCTTGTCCGGACTGCAATCTAGTTAGCGTCTAGGCCATAATTACGGCACAACGCAACCAGTCCGCCTGCGAAGCCGCTGCCGACTGCTTGGAATTTCCACTCGCCGCTGTGGCGGTAGAACTCGCAGAATACGACTGCTGTTTCTGTCGAGAACTCTTCTCCGAGATCGAAGCGAAGAACCTCGCGGTTCGAAGAAGCGTCCACAACACGCACGAATGCGTTCGAGACTTGTCCAAAATTTTGCTTGCGCGTCTCGTAATCATAAATCGTCACCGTAATGCCGATCCGATGGATCGAAGCTGGTACTTTGCTCAAATCAATGTTGATCTGTTCGTCATCGCCATCGCCTTCGCCTGTCCGATTGTCGCCCGTATGAACGACGGAACCGTTACCGCCCGATGCATTGTTATAGAATACGAAATCGTCGGCGCCCTTCGCCTTGCCATCCTCGTAGAGCAGGAAAGCCGAAGCGTCCAAGTCGAAATCAGCACCGCCGACATATTTGTTCGTGTCCCAGCCAAGACCAACGACAACCTGCGTGAGACCGGGATTCGTCTTCGTCAGGTCAACGCGTTGACCTTTGGATAGTGAGATACTCATTGCATTCTCTTCCTCTCCTGAGCAAAATGGCGTGCGGCAGACCAGCCGCTGCCGCGAAGGTCTGCCGCACGGGCTTTCACTTGCTTATGCCAAGCCGTAATCGCGCACCAAGCCGGACAAGCCGTCCTTGTAGCCGCTGCCGATTGCGCTGAACTTCCACTCGCCGCTGTGGCGATACAGTTCGCCAACGACAACGCCCGTCTCGATCGAGAAGTCCTCGCCGAGATCGAAGCGGATCAGCTCTTGGCCGCCGTCTTCGTTCAAGATACGCACGTAAGCGCGGGATACTTGACCGAAGTTCTGATTGCGCTCTGTCGCTTCATAGATCGTGATCGTGAACGCGATCTTCTCTACGTTCGCCGGAACGTTCGGAAGGTCGATGCTGATCTGCTCGTCGTCACCTTCGCCTGCGCCCGTACGATTGTCGCCAGTATGAACGACAGAGCCGTTCTCGTTCTGACGGTTATTGAAGTAGATGAAGTTGCGCTCGCCTTCGACTTTGCCTGCTGCGTTAGCCAGGAAGACCGAAACGTCGAGGTCAAAGTCCTTGCCGCCGTCGTACTTGTTCGTGTCCCAGCCAAGGCCCACCGTTACTTTCGTCAGACCTGGGTTTGTTTTCGTCAAATCGACCTTCTGGCCTTTCGTCAAGCTAATTGCCATGGTAAACACCTCTCCTCGCTAAGCCGGCCTTGCGGCCAGCATCCTTTTATTTATGCTCAGCAGCTAATTGATTGACGTGAACAGCATGCGTTCCTTCGCCAATCGCCGCAAATTTCCACTCGCCGCCATGACGGTACAGCTCGCCGCAGATTAGCGCCGTCTTGCCTGCATAGCTCTCCGACAGATTGAAGCGAACGAGCTCATTGCCCTTCGTTCCGTCCATCACCCGTATGTATGCGGACTGAATCATGCCGAAATCCTGCTTGCGGTTGACGCAATCATAGATATTAACAACAGCAAGAATCTTGCTAACGCCAGCCGGAACCTTCGCGAGATCGATAAAGATCTGCTCGTCGTCGCCATCGCCTTCGCCAGTCAAGTTGTCACCGGAGTGAATAACCGATTGGCACGGGCTTTGCTTATTGTAGAAACAAACAACATGATGATCATTCGTCAATTTCGACTGCTCGTTAAGCATCAGAACCGACGCGTCACAGTCGATATTAGCAGTCTGCTTCTTCAAACCGAACAAACCGCCCTTGGATTGCACCGGATCCCAACCCAGACCGATCGTAACTTTCGTCAGACCAGCGTTGCCTTTCGTCAGATCGATTTTCTGACCTTTCACCAAACTAATCGACATCGTTTGTTCACCTCCCTTTCCAATTGTAACGCCGAATAATGCCAGTTGAACCAGAAGGTAAAAGCCTTGAATTTCCAGACTCTAACCCCAACTATACTCTAGTAATCATCAAAAATCTACTTGCTTATACAAACATTTAGGCTCGGCTAAATAAGCTGATTTCATACGTTTCAAGCACAATAAATCGTATAAAACGACAGCTTATAACCTTCCATACGTACAGTTGCCTAGAAAGGATTCAAAAAAAAATACAAATAACATTATTTGCTTACAAAAAGAGCCTTATCGATCGTAAGACTCCATCACGATCGATAAGGCTTGCTTGTTAACTTCCATCTCCATGCACCTTCAACAAGCTCGACATCCTCGAAACCGGCCCTGCATTCTTCCATCGAGGGTTACGACTGCGGCTTCGCACCGCTTAACATCTCGCTTATGATATCGCCCAGTATCTGCTGACCCAAGAACGGGGCAATGCCAGCCAGCATATTCGGAGACAACTCGCCGGATGCTGCTGCGTTCTGCACAAGAAGCACCAGCTGCTCTTGGCCTAGGAACGGTGCAAGACCAACCAAGGCGTTCGACGACAATCGTCCGCCTTCCGAAGCTCCGCGTACAAGCGCATCCAAATGCTCTCTCGCAAGGAAAGGTCCAAGGCCGACAATGACCTGCTCGCCAATTTCGCCCTGCAGCCCGCGCTCTGCCAGCCTGCCAAGCCCCTCCCTGCTTATGAACGGCGCCAAGCCAAGCACGAGATCCGGTTGAATAGAGCCATCTGCCGCCAGCTCTGCATAGCGATCGACCGCGTCCCGCTCCAAGAATGGCGCAAGTCGAAGCAGCAGCGAGCCTTCAATCTCTCCATTGATGGCGCGATCGGCCAAGCCGCCCAGCGTCTGCCGGTCAAGGAATGGCGCAAGGGATATGATCATCTGCAGATCGAACTCGCTTTCTTCTGCCGCCCGAACCAATTGAGACAATTGACCCTGATTCAGGAATGGCGCGAGACTTACGATGCGATGCGCTGGAACTGCCCTTTGCACAGCTCCATCTACAAGCCGGCTTAGCGACTCTTGCGGAAGGAATGGCGCAAGACCTTCGATCGTCTCCCACTCCCAAGACTGCTCCGTTACCGTTGTAACGATCTGATCCAAGGATTGCTTCGACAGAAAAGGCGCCATCTGAAACGCAAACTGCTGATTGAATACTCCCGGCTCCAGCTTCTCCGTCAACTGCCCCAGCGTGCTTGCCTTCAGCATCGGCGCAATATCGACCAGTTCCTCTGCAGCAGCCGTATTCGTATTAATGAAAGAAGCCGCCTCCGCCGTCTGTCCTGCCGAGAGATCCTTCAGCAGCTTACCGATGTAAACACTGCCGCTCTCTCGATCATTCGACAGCAGCTCATCTAACGTAATACCGAGCAGTTCTGCCAGTCGAGGCAGCACCGCGATATCCGGCAGCGATTCGCCCCGCTCCCACTTCGAAACCGCCTGATGACTCATATTCAGCTTTTCTGCCAGATTGGACTGCGTCATGTCCTGTTGTTTGCGCAATTCGGATATACGTGCTCCAACTCGTCGCGAATCGATCATTTCGAATCCCCTCCATGTCTGATGGAACAGTGCGCACTGTCTTGAATCGAGCATAGCATACGAATCTTCGAATCGGCTATCGACCGTCAGTAGAATCGGCCAATCCTTGCTGCTGCGGCTTTCGCAGACATTACAAGGGGCGAATTCTACTGGCGGTAGAATTCGCCCCCTTAAGACGGATAGGCATCTATTGTGACGGTACAACTGCCATCTCTCCTCGCTGCGCCAAGCTACATATAATGATGTAGCTTCTTATCCAGCATGATGCGAAAGCGGGGATTGCGGTTGTCTGTCTATCTGGAACTAAACGATGTCCTCCTTAGGATTGATCAAGCATTGGCGAACAAGAGGCCGCTGTCGCTCGTACGAATCGGCGATGGCGAGAATATTGTGCTCGCTCAGCGGTCCGTATGGACGCTGCGCAAAGTGCTGCGGGAGCGCTGGGCGATCAAAGCCAATAAAGGGGAGAAAGGCGTTACGCTGCCCAATATTAAGCTTCGCAATGAGCTCGTCAAATCGATCCGAGCCGCGTCCATCGTCGGTCTGCTCCCGCTGGGCGATGAGCAGATCAAAGCGCCTGATTACCTCAAGCGTCCGCTGACCGATCGGGTTTTTCGCTATTTCAAGCTGGATCCGGCCGTGCAGTGTCACGCTTGCGTCAATCGTGAAATGCCCGGCAGCCAACTGTTCTGGCGCATTCTTCGTCGCAGACGCATTCTGATCATTACCCGCGATCCCGAGCCGCTCAAGGCCATATTAGAGCAGCCTCCGCTGCGGCTTCATGTGGCGCATACCATCGCATTCTCCCATTACGACCAGATTGAAGAGACGATGAAAACCGTTGCATCGATTCGACATCAATTCGATATTGCGCTCATCTCCTGCGGCGTCAACGCCGTCATTCTAGCGCCGCGCATTGCGGAGGCGACTGGCAAAGTGGCTGTTGATTTTGGCAAGGGACCTGATCGGATTGCGGCCGCACTGAAGGCTGGACATGATCCTCATTCATATCGCACTATTCGCTAACCTGCTGCCTCGATCTTCTGCTTGTGTGCGTCCCGCCGCCGAGTCTTTCCAGCCTACCTGCGCTTTTCATCCCTCGTGTCGCGTTGCGCGCATCATAGAGCACAGCGGCATTCTCCACAATCCGCTCGATCGGCAGGCAGGCATGATCCGTATGAATGACAACACACCCTGCGCCGTTAAGCGTCTCATCCGTCAATTCCACGGAGTGGAGGACTGACGCTCCAATCCGTACGGACGGCACGTACGGATCGTAGTAACTGACATCCGCCCCTTCCTGCTGAAGCAGCCGAATAAGCGTTAGTGCGCTCGATTCGCGCATGTCGGCAATATTTTTCTTATAGGCAATGCCGATCAATAAGATGGATGCGCCGCTCAATGTCCGATCAGGACCGAGCAGCCGCGCGATCCGATTCACAATATAACGGGGCATCGTCTCGTTCGTATGATGCGACAATTCGATGAAACGACTCTCCGTACCGGAACGCCTGGCTGACCATTGCAGGTAAAGCGGGTCAACAGGGATGCAGTGTCCGCCGATGCCGGGACCTGGCTGGAATGGCATAAAACCGTACGGTTTCGTGCTCGCCGCCTCGATCACTTCCCAGATGTTCAGCTGCAGCTCATCGCACAGTTTCGCGAATTCATTAATGAACGAAATGTTAATGAGACGAAAACTATTCTCCAGCAGCTTCGCCGCCTCCGCAATGTCGGTGGACGATACAGGAACAACATGCCGGAAAATTCGTCCGTACAGCTCCGTTACACGCGTCAGGCAATCCGAAGAAACGCCGCTCACAATCTTGGGCACGTCTTGCAGCTTATGGCTGTGATTGCCAGGGTCAATCCGTTCCGGCGAATAGGCCAGATGAAAATGGACGCCTGCCGTAAGACCGCCCTGCTCCAGCAGAGGCTGCACGAGCTCACGGGTCGTCCCGGGATAGGTTGTACTCTCAACGACGACGAGTTGCCCTGGTTGAAGATGGTCGCGCAGACGTACACACGTATTCGTAATGAAGCTGACATCCGGCGTATGCTCCTCCGTCAAAGGTGTAGGCACGCATATAACGATACCGTTCACATCCATCAACTGGCTGTAATCGGCAGTGGCCGCGAGCTGACCTGAACGGACTGCCGCCGTCAATTCTTCATCGCTTATGTCTTGAATATAGCTCTTCCCATCCTTCACAAGCGAAAGCTTGCGCTCGTCTATCTCGATGCCGATGACTTGCAGACCGCTGCGAATACATGCCATAGCCAGTGGCAGTCCGACATAGCCAAGTCCGATTACACCGACTTTGCCTGCCTCATACACATACCTGTCGTATGCCGATACCGCATGCTTATCATGCACAGCTCCGCCCTCCCTCCTGTTTGTTGCTTCTCTTGTATAAGGTACGGACAAGAACAACGGTTGCGCACGACCGATGACCGGGGAGAATTGACTATTTACGTTGTTGAAGGAGGTGCCGTATGCGCCGATCAGCATCTACGAGCGGAAGGACTAAGAGCAGTGGCAAAAGTACGGGAAGCAGCGGGATGGGCGTTACAATTATCACACCTACCATTCGACCGGAATATATGGAGCGGCTGCTGAGCAATTACGCTCGCCAGCAGTGGGACCGCAAAGAGCTTATTATCGTATTGAATCGCCAGAGGATGAGCATGGCTCAATACGAGGAAGCCGCACGAATGCACGATCATGTACGGGTACTAAGGCTTCCTGCCAACCATCCGCTCGGCGATTGCATGAATCTGGCCGCATCGCTGGCTAACTATCCGTATATCGCAAAATTCGATGATGACGATTATTACGGGCCCGGCTACCTGGCCGACGCGATGCATACGTTCGAGCAGACCGGCGCCGACGTTGTGGGCAAGCGTTCTTTCTACTTCTATTTCCCGCATCGGCAGCTGCTGCTGCTTCGCAAGCGGACGATTCCTTCGCAAGGCGACGTCAGACGAGTCGCCGGCGCAACGATAGTATTCCGGGCGAGCGTACTCGCGCATGTCCGGTTCGGCAAGAAACGCAAGGGCTCGGACGTGCAATTCATTCGAGATTGTCTGGAGCATGGGCTGGCGGTGCGAAGCTCGTCGCCGTATCATTTTGCCGCGATTCGCAGAGCTGATCGGCTTACGCATACGTGGAAGGTGCAAGAGAAGAAGCTGCTTGCCGATCCATCCTCGGAGCTGATTAATACGGACGATTACATGAAGCATGTCGACCATCCCTTTCATTCATCAATGGAAGCGGCCACCAGCAACGCAAAAAGCCGCACAGTCATCCGATGACTGCGCGGCTCTTGTTCGTTATGCTTCTATGCCTTCGCTTCTTGCTTCGCGTCTGGAACCGGTACGCCGAAGACCGGGAAGCCATCCTCGCTCCATGTCAGCACTTGCGCACGCGCGTGGCGGTTCGGATCGTACAGCGGATCGCCTACGATTTCTTTGTAGTTGCGGGCATGGTATACGAGGATATCATGCTTGCCGTCCTCCGAAACCGTGAAGCTGTTATGTCCAGGGCCATATTGGCTGTTCGCTTCATTCGTCTGGAACACAGGCTGCGGAAGCTTGTTCCAAGAAGCCGGATCCATCAGATCCGCATTCTCGTCTGCCCATAGCAGACCCATGCAATAGTTGAAGTCTGTAGCGCTGCCGGAGAAGCTGATGAAGATTTTGCCGTTGCGCTTCAACACGGCTGCACCTTCGTTGACGAGGAAGCCGATTTTCTCCCACTCGTACTCCGGCGTCGTGATCATCACTTGCTCAGCGCCAAGCGTCCACGGATTCGCCAGTGGTGCGATGTACAGGTTCGAGTTGCCTTTAATCGAAGGATCCTTCTGCGCCCATACGAGGTACTGCGTACCGTTATGGTTGAAAGACGTTGCGTCCAGCGCGAACGATTCCCACTTCGTGATCACTTGCCCCTTCTCTACCCATTCGCCTTCCAGCGGATTAGCAGATGCGTTCTCCAGTACGAACATCCGGTGGTCGAACAGACCATCCTGCGTTTCCGTCGTACGTGCTGCTGCGAAGTAGATGTACCATTTGCCATCGATGAAATGGATTTCAGGCGCCCAAATGTTGGCACTCATTGGACCCGTTTCATATTTGCGCCAAGCTACCGAAACTTCGCCTTGCGCTAGACCTTGAATCGTCTGCGAGCGGCGAACTTCGATGCGGTCGTATTCTGGCACAGATGCTGTAAAATAGTAATAGCCGTCCGTATGTTTATACACCCATGGATCGGCTCGTTGAAGCAATACCGGATTTTGATATTCTGGAATGAACAAGCGGATCACCCTTTTATATTTATATAATAGCTATTAACATTTATATTACTATATTAACACCGTAATTACAATTAGGTGTGCAATATTTCACCTCTTGATTGGATGCGCTTACTCTCAACAGCAGAAAGGCGTTGGCCAGTCTGACGGAAACTGGATTGTGTTTGGTTATATCTAACATCGTTTATATCAATGCTCATCATTATAGAAAACCATTCGTTCCGAAACCGTTCCGATCCTTACCAGATCAGCTATAAGGACGGCTCATGTTATACTATTGTTTAGCGAAAAATTTCGAAATGGCATACCGAAAACGAAAGGATTGTCTATAGATGCAGTCATACCGTCTTACCATTCCCGGGGCGTCCCGCCCTGTCGAGCCTGCTTCCGTTCGCGATGCGACCTCGCAGCATGCGGATCTCTTCATAGAGACAGACGCCGATCGCAGCCGAGCAGCAGCCAGCCTCGCGGAACGCGATGCGCTGTTCTTCCAAGCGCTTGCGCAGCAGCAAATCAAGCTGAACGACGACCAGGTGCAGGCCGTCCGCCATGGCGACGGACCACTGCTTACAATTGCAGGCGCCGGCTCCGGCAAAACAACAACGCTCGCCTGCCGCGCTGCCTATCTGATGCAAGTGGCTCGCGTTTCCCCGCGGCATCTGCTGCTCGTCACCTTCTCCCGCAAGGCGGCCGATGAGATGAAGCAGCGACTGGCCGAGATTCCAGGCGTGCCGCTCCGGTCCGCTCAGTCCGTCGAGGCGCGGACGTTCCACTCGTTCTGCCTGCAGTTGCTGCGGCGAAGCGGCATGCGACAAGCCGTGCTTGGCGATGACGGTCAGCAGCGCATCACGATTAAGCGCCTGCTCCGCGAATCGGGCACGTCATTCGACTTCGAACCGGAATCGCTGCTTGCGCTGCTCTCCTCTTACAAATGCCGAATGCTGACGGCCAATGACCTGCCGGAAGCATCGCCGGCCGAACGCGAGATCAAGCGCGTCCTGCTCCGCTACGAACAGTGGAAGCAGGACGGCGGCATGATCGATTTCGACGATCTGCTGCTGTTGACGTACCGTAAGCTGAGCGCAGAACCGGAAATGCTCACCGCCTTGCAGGAACGATTCCGTTATATAATGGTCGACGAATTTCAAGATACGAATACCGTTCAATACGAAATCGTTCGTCTGATTGCCGGCGCAAGCCGCAATCTCATGGTCGTCGGCGACGATGATCAGACGATCTATTCCTTCAATGGCGCGAGCAGCGAAGCGATTTTGTCATTCGATAAGGTGTATCCCGATGCGAAGGTCGTTGCGCTGCGCGTCAATTATCGATCAAGCGCCGAGATCGTCGGACTCGGCAATGCCGTCATTCGCGGCAATAAGCATCGCCGGCCGAAGACGCTGACGGTGCCGACCGCTGAACAGGGTCAAGCAGCCGGCAGCGACGATGCTGTCGATGCCGCGATTGGCACAGCAGGCAAGCCAATGTTCGCGCGGCCTGCCACCGCCGAAGAAGAAGCGGCGCTTATTACAGCGTCGATTCGCAAGCTGATCGAGCCAGGCGGCTATTCGTACGGCGACATAGCCGTGCTGTACCGCTCAGCAGGCAGCGGGCGGGCGACGATCGAGCATTTGCTTCAGGCCGGCATTCCGATTGAAGAGCACGGCGATCTGCTCTCCTTCTATGAATCGCCGCTCATCCGTCCCGTGATGGCTCACTTGAAGCTGTCTTTGCATCATCGGGACAAGCAGGCGATCGAGATGATGCTGCCCACGCTGTACGTCAATCGGGAATCGGCGATGAAATGGATTCGCGAGAAGGATGCCCAGCAGGCGAAGAAATGGCCGCTCATCCACTTGACCTCCCTGCCGAGTCTTCAGCAGTTTCAGAAGGACGCCGTACTGGAGCGTCTGCGTCTCATCAAAGCGGCGGCTGCGCAGAAACCGGCTATCGCGATTCGGAAGATAAGAGATGCGTTCTTCGACAAGTTCGCAGAGACGAACCGCGGCGGAACGCCGCATAAGGAACTCATGAAGGAGCTGCTGGACGAGCTGGAATCATCGGCGGGACGGTTCGAGACCGTCGAGTCTTTCGTTGCTTTTGCAGAGGATATGGCTAAGCGCCAGGCGGAAGCCAAAGGCGATGTTAAGCCGGCAAGCGGCGAAGGTTCGAATGATGCGGGCCGCGTTCAAGTGATGACCATTCACCGTTCGAAGGGGCTGGAGTTCCCCGCTGTATTCGTCATTGGCGCATCCGAGGGCATCATGCCGCATCGCAGCGCCATTCAACCGCAGCAGCCGAAGCAGACGTCCTCGCAGGAAGAGATCGAGCGGGACAAAGAAGAGGCGCTCGAAGAGGAGCGCCGTCTAATGTACGTTGCCGTCACGCGTGCGCGGGAGCGGCTGTATGTAAGCTCGCCTGCCTTCTATCATGGACAGAAGGCGGAGCTGTCTCGGTTTCTCGCGGAAGCGGGCGGCGGCCGTCAGACGGTATCCGCCGCTGGCAGCACTGCTGGCGTGCGACAACGGCAAAGGTAATCCTAATCGTAATCGCTGGGACCACCTCCCTGCATGCCGTCCGACTCAGCTCGGTTAGGATTGGCGCTTAAAGGTTGTGGTAGACCTTATTCGGCTCAAAAGGCACAAATCCGCTCGTTAACGGCTGCCATTGCGCTTATTGGCATGATGGCAGCTTGAGACGGGCATCTTTTACACCAATAGGCTCCCCTGCAACTGTTACAGCCTCGACAGTCACATTTTCCGCGAAATAGCCACGATGGCACCCGTTGCTGTTACCGCTGTTAGCTCCGTTATCTGAAGAGCCCGGCCTAGAAGTTACAATCGTTTCGATCAACGTTAACGATGGTTGGAGCGTATATACAAAACAAAGGCGGCTACATGCCGCCTTTGAACCAGTTGCGGACGGACAGGCTGAGCAGCTCCGACAAGCTCGACGCTTGCATTGGAGCAAGTACTGCTGTGCGGAAGCGAGCGGTAAGCGGCTTGTCGCTTCGATTGCCGAAAGCGTCCACGGCATATACGGAAGCCGAATATGCCATGTTCGGCGTCAACCCTTTAAGCTCCAACGTCAGCTCCTCCGGCAGCGGATGCTTATAAAATTCAGAGAACGCATGCAGCTTCAGGCTGCTGCGCCGGCTCCCCTCCCGCTTCACTTCAATGTCATACGAATGGACGAACAGGTTGTCCGCCGCCTGATTGAATCGGAGCAGCATCTGTGTGGCATGGCCCGTGATCGGTGTCATCACCGCTTGCGCCGACGGCTCGAAGTATGGTTTCACTCGATCCCGATCGTCCGTGTAGCGGAAACCCGCTCTCGAAGCTGGATATTCAATGACCCAGTCCTCCCCTGTCCAATCGTTACGGTGAAAGTCGCGCCGCTTCACGATGACCTTATCATCCTTCACCATCACCAGATAGCCCTGCGAGATATCATCCGGCGGGTGGTTGCCCTGCACCATGCCCGGCTCAAGCTCCGGATAACGGACCGAGGATGTGCCGAGCGACGTGAAGTCCCGCTGATGAATCGATCGCGGGCTCTCCAGCATGTAGTGCGAATGGCCGGAGAACGTAATGACCTGGGGATACTTCGAGAGGATAGCGTACAGCTTTTTATGATTTTGCGTATGCCCCCAACGATCGCTGCCATATACCGTATCGCTGATATGCTGATGGAACAGAACGAAGATTGGCTTATCGCTGCTTGCATGCTCCGCGAGCTTGCCTTCCAGCCAAGCGAGCTGTGCGTTCGACAGCTTGCCCCCGGTCGACTTGTTCTCGCTCCCCAATACGATAAAATGATAGCCGTTAATCCACTGGTCGTAATAAATGCCCGTCATTCCCGTCTTCTCAAGAAACAGGCGCTGTCCTTTCAATGCTCCTGAGGAACCGTAATAGTCATGATTCCCGATCGTTAGCAGACTCTTCGCAGTCGGCTGCTTGTGTCGATTATAGATCGACATGAACGCATCGTACTGCTCCGCCTTCCCATGATCGGTCAGGTCCCCTACGCTAGCGATCGCATCATAATGCGGCGCCAATTGATTCAACTGCTCAAGCGCATGGGCGAACTTGATCTCCGCCTTATCTCCTGAACCGATATGAATATCACTAATCACCGGAAAAATAAGGTTGTATCCGTCGCCCCGCTTAACTGTCGCATATCGATCCTGCTGAACGTTCAGATGCGCGTTCGGGTTCGTACCCTCCGTCGCAGGTAAAGCCGCCGCAGCCGGGGCTCCTATTCCGATGAGTAAGCTCTGCATCGCCAGCAGCCCCGCGGTCATTCGCGTAAGCCGTTCCTTCCCTCGCTGCAGTCGGTTGATCACGTCACCAGCACCCCATTCTGATGGCATTGTCGCAGTCGGTCGCCGAATGCGAACGTCAGCGTTAGTATGGATGTTTGCTGCCTAAAAAATCCACCTAGACGCTCAGTTTGCCTTCTGCGACCGACAGTGTACCGCCGCGGCGTGAGTGCGCATAGAGTTCTGCATAATAACCACGGTCCTCCAGCAGCGTCTCGTGCGTGCCCTGTTCCTCAATAACGCCGCTGCGCATAACAATGATTCGGTCCGCATGCTGAATGGTCGACAAGCGATGGGCAATGACGAGCGTCGTCCGCCCCTCCGATACGACATGCAGTGCCTGTTGAATAAGGCGCTCTGTATGCGAATCGAGATTCGCCGTCGCTTCATCGAGAATGAGAATGCGTGGCTGATGCACGACGATACGGGCAAAAGAGAGAAGCTGCCGCTCGCCCGCCGACAGCCCGCTGCCCCGCTCCGACAGCCGCGTGTCATAGCCATCCTTCAGACGCATGATCATCGAATGCGCGCCGACGAGACGGCATGCCTCGATCGCTTGCTCGCGCGTAATCTCATCGCGGAACAGCCGCACATTGTCGATGATGGAGCCAGAGTACAGGAATGGCTCCTGCTGGACCAGCCCGACGAGTCGGTGCAGATCATCCTGCGGCATCTGCCTTACGTCGATGCCGTCAATCATAATATTCCCTGCGCGCACATCGTAGAAGCGGGCAAGCAGGTTAACGAGCGAGCTTTTGCCAGCGCCGGTTGTACCGACGATGCCGACGAACTCCCCTGGTTTAATATGCAGGTCGAGCTTTCGCAGCACATCGCGCCCTTCGATATAAGCGAACGACACATCATTAAAATCAATCGCGCCGCGAACGCCTGACGGCACAGGGCGAACCGCTTGATCGGCAGAGGGTTCCTTCACCTCAGGCTCCTGGCTGAAGATACGCCATAGACGTTCGACAGATACGAACGTCGATTGCAGCGTATTCCACTGCTGCGTCATCTGGTTGATCGGCTGGAAGAACTGGCGGATATAGTTGATAAAGGCGTACAGCACGCCGAAAGCAATCGCATCGTCGAGCACAGCCATCCCGCCAAGCCAGACGACAAGCGCGACTGCGATGTTGCCGAGCGTATCGTAGGTTCGATTGAACATAACCGAAGTTCGAATTTCCCGCAAGCTCTCGCGCAAGTAATTGCCGTTCCTTTCCGCGAACCGCTTGCGCTGCTCCTGCTCCTGTCGGAACGCTTGCGTAAGGCTCATGCCGGACAGATTCTCCGCAACGAACGCAATGACGCGGGACAGCTGTGAACGGGCCCGCTGGTACGACTGCCGCAGCGTCCGCCGGAATGCGATCGCAATGCCGATAATGACCGGGAACAGCAGCAAGCACAGCGCCGCAAGCCGCGCATCGAGCGAGAACATGAAGGCGACGACGAGAATAAGCATAAGTCCGTCTCGAACGAGGCTGATCAATACTTGCGTGAAGAACTGACTGATCGTCTCCGTATCGCTCGACTCGTTCGTCACCAGGCTTCCGATCGGGTGACGGTCGAAGAACGACATCGACTGGCTCGTGATGTGCCGGAACAAATCCTCGCGCAGCCGTGCGACGATGCTCTGTCCGATACGCTGCACGAAGACCGATTGCAGGTAACCGAATACGAAGCTGACGACAGCCATCAGCAGGTAGACTCCGCCTAATAGCAGCAGCTTGCGCAGCTCATGCTCGCCGGTGAGCAGCTCATCGTCGATCGCGATCTTCACCAGATAAGGCTGAAGCAGATCGGCTGATATGGCGAGCAGCGCGGAGCCGAATACAGCAGCGAACATCCAGCGATGCGGCTTCGCATAAGCAAGCAGCGCACGGAAGGCCGCCATCCGATTCGCTGGACGATTGCTATTGCTGTTATCGCTGCCGGGTTCACTTTTGTTATCGCCGTTGGACGGCTTGGCGTTCATCTGCTTGCGCTCGCTCATATGCCGCACCTCCTTCCATACTGCCCGCTGCCGGCAGATCCACAAGGTCCGTTCCTTCTTCTTGAATGGCGCGAAGCGAGGCGTAATGACCGCCGAGCAGGACAAGCTCATCATGCGTTCCGCGCTCAATGATCCGCCCTTCCTCCAGCACGAGAATCAAATCTGCATGCTTCACCGCACTGATCCGGTGCGCGATGATGACCGTCGTCCGTTTGCTCCGTTCCCGCTGAAGCCGCTCAATGATTTGCGACTCCGTCACCGCGTCGACCGCGCTTACACTGTCATCTAGAATAAGGATCGGCGCATCCTTGTATAGCCCCCGCGCCAGACTCGTTCGCTGCCGCTGCCCGCCTGACAGCGTTAATCCTCGTTCACCGAGCTTCGTATCATAGCCGTCGGGGAACGTCTCGATGCTGCCGCTGATAGCCGCCGACTTAGCAGCAGCATGGACGCGCTCTTTCGCACCGCTGCGATCAGCGAAGGCGATATTGTCGCCGATCGTCTCACTGAACAAGAAGCCGTCCTGCGGCACATAACCGATACCGCCTCGCAGGCTTTCAAGCGTTGCTTCCCGAATATCGATGCCGCCAATGCGAATCGTGTTTTGCGGCGGCTCATACACACGAAGCAGCAGCTTTGCCAACGTTGTTTTTCCGCTTCCGGTCCGCCCGACAATACCTAACGTTTGTCCTTCTTTCAATGTAAAAGCAAGCTCCTGCAGCGCCGGACGGCGAGCTTCAGGATACGTAAAAGTCAAATTCTCGATCTTAAGGCTGGCACTAGCTGTCGAGATATCAATAGCCCCTTCAGCATCCCGCACCTCGGGTTGCTCAGATAGGAGCGTATTGAGCCGATCCAGCGAAGCACGCGCCTGTTGAAGACGGTTGATGACGTTGCCGAACTGTTGAAGCGGCGTCATCATGACCCGCAGGTACAACGTAAGGGCAACGAAGCCGCCAAGCGAGAACTTGCCCTGCCCTGCAAAATAACCGCCATACGTAATCGCAACGACGAGCGACAGTGCACCTGCCAGCGGAATCGCAGACTGGAACAACGAAGAGGTCCGCACAAGCCGAAGCTGTCGGTCTTGAATCCGGCTGACCGATTCACCGAATCGTCGCCGCGCAATTTCTTCTGCGGCGAACGTCTTCGTTACCCGCACGCCGCCGAATTGCTCCTCTGCCGACGAGGTCATGCCGGCGATCGATTCCTGCACCTCGTGAGAGCGGCGCTTAATGACGGGGCCGAAATAAATGACAAGAACCGGAATCGTCAACAGCGGTGCGATACACGCAAGCAGCAGTTGGAACGGAATGTCGGACGAAGCCATCATAATGATCGAAGTAATGAATAAGAACGTCGCATTCGTCAGCTGATTGATGCCGCCGCAAATCGTCTCGCGAATGCTCGTCACATCGCTAAGCACATAGCTGAGCCATTTGCCCACGCCATGCTTGGCGAAATAAGCTTCGCTCAGCCTTGTGAACTGCGTGAACAGCCTCTCCCGAATTTCGGCCTCGAACCGGCGTCCGAGCCGATGATTCAGCAGCTGGCCGACGCCGAACATGACGCCGTACGCAACACCGATCACGAGCAGCTGTAAGCTGCAGCTGATGACGATACTCCGCGTCAGGCCGCCCTGCTTCATCGTGTCCGTGAAATCGCCCAGCACACTCGGATAGAACGCATAGATCATATTGCCAGCCGCCATTACCGCAACCGCCACCGTGTACATCCATTTGTTTCGTCTGAAATAAGCAGCCAGAAGTGCAGTCCCTTTCACATGCGTTCCTCCATTCCGTTGCACCCAAGGTGAATTTGGTTTGCGATGAAAACCCTTTCCGATATATCGTTAACTCGCACAATCTCCATTATAAGGACGTCGCCTAAAAAATCCCACCCCGCTGCACGCCGAAAAAGCGTTCCCTCGCACGCTGCATCGGCGTATAAGCCGATTATGCCGTACAATGAAACGCTTCTCTCTTAAATGCTCCATTTGCCGCCCAGTTCGATCTCCCAGTCATCGCCGACCGCCGCTTCCAGCTCTACGGAGCCCAGCTCCTTCAAGTATGCAACAATTTGCGGAGCGCTCATCGGCTTGCCGAAATAATAGCCCTGAATAATGGAGCAGCCCGCTTCGGTAAGCAGCTCAACCTGCTCTTCCTCTTCAACGCCTTCCGCGACGATCTCCAGATTCAATTGCTGCGCGAGCGTAATAATCGTTCGAATAATGGCACGCCTTGCCGGAATGTGACTCTGGCTGATGAACAGCCTGTCAATCTTGACGGTATCAATCGGGATAAGATCCAGCGACCCGAGCGACGAGTAGCCCGCTCCGAAATCGTCCATAGACGCCTTCACCCCAATCTCACGCAGCTGATTCAACTGCCGGATGACTTCGTTCATATCATGAATAACGATCGACTCGGTAATCTCAAGCTCCAGCCGTTCAGACGGAAGCCGCGCTTCCTGCAAGCATTCCTTCACCATCTCGAACAAAATCTGGCTGTCGAACAGCCGCACCGACGTATTGACCGATACGGTGTATGCGCCCAGCCCGCTTTGCTCCCAGCGCATGCAATCGCGACAGGCCTGCCGCAGAACGAACCGGGACAAGCCAACGATCATCCCGGTCTCTTCGGCAATCGGAATAAACTCGGACGGCGCTACGACGCCAAGCTCCGGATGGTTCCAGCGCACAAGCGCTTCGAATCCGATCGGTCCGCCTACTCTTGTATCCCACTTCGGCTGATAATGAACAACGAATTGACCGCCGTATTCCATCGCCTTGCGAAGGTCGTTCTCGAGCTGCATCCGGCGCAGCAGCCGCTCTTGAATTTCTGGATTAAACAGCTCATAGCGGTTCTTGCCCGCTGCCTTCGCTTCATACATCGCCGCATCCGACGAGCGCATAAGCGATGAACGATCGCTGCCGTGCTCAGGATAGAGCGCAATGCCGATGCTGCACGAGACGAACAATTCATTGCCTTCAATAAGAAATGGCTGATTGATTCGCAATAGAAGACGCTGCGCCAGCTGCACTGCCTGCGCTTGGTCGGCCCCTTCTGCAAGGAGCAGAAACTCGTCGCCGCCAATGCGAAACACCATCAGCTGCTTGTTTGCCATCGCCTCGAATCGGCGGCTTGCATCCAATACAAGCAGGTCGCCGATATCGTGACCGAGCGTATCGTTGATCGACTTGAATTGGTCGATGTCGATGAACAAGATCGCTCCTCGGCTTGACTGCGACAGGAACGATTCGAACCGGCGGCTCAGTTCATAGCGGTTCGGCAGACCTGTCAGTTGATCTTTATACGCCATTCGCTCGAGGAACGCGCGGTCGATAAACATCGCTCCCCATGATACGAGCAGCAGTGTAGCAATCGACAACGTGACGATGCCGAGCAGAAAAATATTGTTATCTGCAGCTGCATCAGCGATAGCGGGCACGCTGCACCAGAATGTGACGGATGCCATTCCCGTATAATGCATCCCGCACACGGCCAGCCCCATGAGCACCGCTGCGAACATTTTGGATATGAAGAAGCCTTCGAATCCGCTGCGGAATCGGTTCATAATGAAGAGTGCCGCATAAGACACAACAATCGCAACAAGAACAGACAACGTCCAATAGAATGGATCGTAGTTCATGGTTACGCCAGGGATGCTGACGGCAGCCATGCCGATATAATGCATGGCTGATATGCCCGCACCCATAATCAGACCGCCGATTGCGATCCGTCCTAATCCGATCTGCTCTCGCTGCGTTAAATAGAATGCAATGAACGAAGCGAAGATGCTGGCAACCATCGAGAGCGCCGTAGGCTCCGCATCGAACGATATAGGCAATTTCAGATGGAACGCCAGCATGCCGACAAAATGCATCGACCATATGCCGCTGCCCATGACGACTGCTCCGGATGCAATCCAGCCCCATCTTGACCTTCCGCGTGACCGCCAGACCCGTCCGATCATATTAAGCGCCGAGAATGAAGACAATGTGGCGATGAGGAACGATAATAGTACGATTCCAATGTTGTAGGTTCCATGCAGCATGACCATAGAATGTCCTCCGATGCCGTATCCGTATCAAACATAAGTCCTATGTTTTGATTATACACGGACTATGGTCGGTAGACATCTACTATTATCCTCTATTGGTCACATTTTCCCCTCCTGCTTTTTGAACAACCTCTATGAGGACGATGACAACAACTTCTCATATTGTTCAGCTGTCAGCAGCCGCTGCAGCGCGTCGCTTGCATCACCCGCCGCCTCAATTTCCACGAGCCATCCATCCTCGTAAGGCTTCTCATTGACAAGTTCCGGCGCTGTTTGAAGCTGCTCATTGACCCGTACGATAACGCCATCCAGCGGGCTGAACAGGTCAGACACGGTCTTCACCGATTCAATCGTCCCCATCGGCTGCAAAGCGGTTGTCGTCGTACCGACCGACGGAAGCTCCACATAGACAATGTCGCCAAGCAGGCATTGCGCATAGTCGGTAATGCCTACCCGAATGACTCCATTCTTCGATAACACTGCCCATTCATGCTCTTCGGTATAGCGAAGCTCTTGCCGAATGTCGCTCATGTTCCACAGCCTCCCTGCGTATGCATATAGAACAGCTATCCCTCTGCAGTCCCTATTCCTCCTATGTTTATGACGAGACAGCGGCGGATAGCCCTTCTTGGGTCCAACCTATCCCTTACATGATGAGGTGATTCGATGACGATGCGCAGAAGAACGCCCCTTTATCCGCTCTACGACGAGCAGCCAAGCGTGCGCTGCATCGATTTCGCGGGCTGGGAGCTGCCCGTACAGTTCGCCGGCATTGTGAAGGAGCATGAGGCGGTTCGGCACGCCGCCGGGTTGTTCGATGTTTCGCATATGGGCAGGCTTATCGTAACCGGAATATTCGCAGAGGCCTTCCTCCAACATTTGACGACGAATGACGTTACGCAGCTGAAGGATGGACGCGCGCAGTATTCCTTGCTGTGCAGCCCTATTGGCGGGATAATTGATGATTTGCTTGTTTATCGGCTGTCAGCCGATCAGTATATGCTCGTCGTTAATGCCGCGAACACCGCTACCGATCTGGAATGGCTTCGCGAGCATCTGATCGGTGACGTGACGATTGAAGATCATACGGAGACAACGGCTCTTATCGCGCTGCAAGGCCCTGATGCGGAAGTGATTCTAGCAGGTTTGGCCGGTAGCTATGCCAAGGCGATTACGACCCTTGCTCCGTTCCAATTCAAAGCCGATGTACCGATCGCCGGAGCTTCGGCGCTCGTCTCTCGCACAGGTTATACGGGCGAGGACGGGTTCGAGCTTTATACGAGCGCGGAGGACGCCCCTGCCTTATGGCGCGAATTGCTGCAGGCCGGAGCACACATTGGCTTGCAGCCAGCAGGACTCGGCGCACGGGACACGCTGCGGCTGGAAGCCAAGCTTCCGCTGCATGGACACGAGCTGTCTGCTTCGATTACACCGCTGGAAGCCGGCCTGCGCGCATTCGTCAAGCTTGATAAAGGCAGCTTCATTGGACGCAAGGCGCTGCTGACACAGCTGGCAGACGGCGGTCCGTTCCGCAGACTCGTCGGCATCGAGGTGCTGGAACGCGGCATCCCTCGCAGCGGCTGCGACGTCTATACGAACGGCGGTGTTCAAGCGGGCTATGTAACATCCGGCACCCATTCCCCTTCGCTGAAACGCAATATCGGTCTCGCGCTGCTCAGCGTGGAATACGCCGAGCTTGGCACGGAGCTCATCGTCGATGTACGCGGAACGCAGCACAAAGCCGTTGTCGTGCCGACGCCCTTCTATCGCCGCGCCTCTTTCTCGCCGAGGAGGTGACCACATATGCCTTCCTATCGCCATCGCTACCTGCCGATGACCGATCAAGATGAAGCCGACATGCTTCGGACGATCGGCGCTACCTCTGTCGATGAGCTGTTCCGTGATATTCCGAATGCCATTCGTTATCAAGGAACGTTGCCGATTTCGGCGCCGCTCGATGAACCTGCGTTGTGGGCGCATCTGCGCGAGCTGGCGGAGCGCAATACCGATGCTACCCGATGCGTCAGCTTTCTCGGAGCGGGACTGTATGACCACCACATTCCAGCCGTTATCGGCCATCTGATATCACGATCGGAATTTTATACCGCCTACACGCCTTATCAGCCGGAAATCAGCCAGGGCGAGCTGCAGGCGATATTCGAATTTCAATCTTATATCTGTGAATTAACCGCCATGCCGGTCGCCAATGCGAGTATGTACGACGGCGCAACGGCGCTTGCCGAAGCGGGACTGCTCGCTGCCGGAACAACTCGCCGCAAGCGGCTTGTCGTATCGAGAGCCGTTCACCCCGAAACCCGCCAGCTCATCGCCACGACTGCACGAGGACTTGGCCTCGAAATCGCGGAGGTCGATTATATAGCCGGAGACGGAACGACCAATCTGGAGCTGCTGGAGCAGGCGGTGAACGATCAGACTGCAGCTGTCATCGTTCAGTCGCCGAATTTCTTCGGCTGCATCGAGCGTCTTGCCGATATCGCAGCGTTGACGCACGCGCATAGCGCACTGCTCGCTGTCAGCGTTAATCCGCTGTCGCTCGGGCTTCTCGAGCCGCCTGGCCGCCTTGGTGCCGATATCGTCGTCGGCGATGCGCAGCCGCTTGGCATTCCGCAGTCATTCGGCGGGCCGACTTGCGGCTTCTTCGCTGTCGCGGAGCCGCTCATGCGGCGCATGCCCGGCCGAATCGTCGGCCAGACCGTCGACCGCAGCGGCAAGCGCGGCTTCGTGCTGACGCTGCAAGCGAGAGAGCAGCATATTCGGCGAGAGAAGGCGACGTCCAACATCTGCTCGAATCAAGCGCTGCTCGCCTTGTGCGCCGCCGTATATTTGTCCGTCATGGGCAAACAAGGCATCCAAGAGACAGCCCTTCTCAATACGCGCAAGGCGCACTATGCCGCTTCCAGCGCAGCCGCCATCCCAGGGTATTCCGTGCCGATGGGCGCTCCATTCTTCAATGAATTCGTCCTCCGACTTCCCGCCAAGCTTTCTTATGAAACACTAAGTACACGGTTATTGGCCAATGGCATTCTCGCCGGTTATGACCTGGGACAGTCTTATCCCGAGCTGGCCGGTCATATGCTGCTTGCCGTGACGGAGAAGCGAACGCAGGCGGACATTGATCTTCTGCTGGCACGATTGGAGGAATACGTATGAACGGAAACAGCCATATATCGGATAACGGCGGTACGCCGTTTATTTTCGACCGAAGCAAACCTGGCCGCATCGCCTACTCCCTGCCCGACTGCGATGTGCCCGAGCTGCCTGCCGAGCAGCTCATCCCTACCAGCCTTCTGCGTACAACGCCGGCCGCGCTTCCCGAGGTATATGAGGTCGATGTGGTGCGGCACTATACGGCGCTGTCGCGGCGCAACTTCGGCGTCGATAACGGCTTCTACCCGCTGGGCTCGTGCACAATGAAATATAATCCGAAGCTCAATGAGGATGCCGCCAAGCTGCCCGGTTTCGCGGGCATCCATCCGTACCAGCCGACATCCACAGTCCAAGGCGCACTCGAACTGCTATACACGTTGCAAAATGACCTCGCCGCCCTAACCGGCATGGACAGCGTCACCTTGCAGCCCGCCGCAGGCGCACATGGCGAATGGACCGGCCTCATGATCATTCGCGCCTATCATGAGAGCCGCGGCGAGCGGCGGACAAAGGTGCTCGTCCCCGACTCCTCGCATGGCACGAATCCGGCCAGCGCATCCGCGGCTGGTTATACGACCGTGACGATCAAGTCGGATGCGCACGGACTTGTCGATCTTGATGCGCTCCGCGCAGCCGCTGGGCCAGATACGGCCGCGCTTATGCTCACGAATCCGAACACGCTTGGCTTGTTCGAGTCCCATATTGAAGAGATCGCCGCGATTGTCCATCAAGCCGGCGGTCTGCTCTACTATGACGGCGCGAATGCGAATGCGATCATGGGCATCGCTCGTCCCGGCGACATGGGCTTCGACGTCGTCCATCTGAATTTGCACAAAACGATGAGCACGCCGCACGGCGGCGGCGGTCCTGGTGCCGGACCGGTTGGCGTGAAACAGCTGCTCGAGCCTTTTCTGCCGAAGCCGCTTATTGTCCGTCATCCGGACGGCACTTATGGCTATGACGATAATCGCCCGCACTCGATCGGCCGAATCAAGCCGTTCCACGGCAATTTCGGCATTCTGGTGCGGGCGTACGCCTATATTCGATCCTATGGCCCGCTTGGTCTTCGGCGCGTATCCGAATGCGCGGTGCTGAACGCGAACTAT
This sequence comes from Paenibacillus sp. CCS19, assembly GCF_033239625.1. Classification (NCBI taxonomy): domain Bacteria; kingdom Bacillati; phylum Bacillota; class Bacilli; order Caryophanales; family Paenibacillaceae; genus Paenibacillus; species Paenibacillus sp. CCS19. Next base: position 16,058 of record NZ_BTCK01000020.1, on the reverse strand, counting down.
CTATTAAGCAGGCTGAGCGCCGCCTATGACGTGCCGTATCCCGGCCTGTGCAAGCATGAGTTTGTCCTATCGGGGGCGAAGCAGAAGGCGCTTGGCATCCGTACGCTCGATATCGCGAAGCGGCTGCTCGACTTCGGCATCCATCCGCCTACCATTTATTTTCCGCTCATCGTGGAAGAAAGCATCATGATCGAACCAACGGAAACCGAGAGCAAAGAAACGCTTGATGCGTTCGTCGACGCGATGCTCCAGGTCGCATGGGAGGCGGAGCACTCGCCCGACACGATTCTGCAAGCGCCAAGCACTACCGTCGTAAGCCGGCTGGACGAAGCGCTCGCTGCGCGGCGGCCGGTGCTCCACTGCGATTGCAGCTAATAGCTCAGGCGCAGGTCCGAGTGCAAAACCTAGACTAGGATCGCGTTGAATCTGTCATCCGATCAGACGTATAATCAACCTATTGTAAATTACCTCTTACTGGTCGCCGCGCTAGTTCATTCTTCGACAAGTGACCAACTGTCAACTGCGACAAATAATTCGAGTTGTAAATGACAGTTCAAATCGCTAAACTTAGTACTTGGTTATTACTTGATTGTTAACGTTGACGTAAGATCGGAGAGGGTCAGAAAGTGAATCGCACTTGGAAAACGTGGCTGTGGAGTCCGTTCGTAGTTTTTACCGTTATTATGACCTTGAAGTTCTATATGTCCTGGAATGTCATCTATGACACCGGATTCAGCTGGAAGCCACTGCTCACCGAGCTGCCGATCATTTGGGCTATCTTCGCTGTCATTGAACTGTTGGCGTCCAAGCGCAAGCTTGGCATCTATTTATTCGTGAACTTATTGCTGACAGCCGTTTATTTCGCCGTCATTATGTATTACAAATATTTTGGCATCATCGTCACGTACCATGCGCTCGCACAGGTCGGGCAAGTTGGCGAAGTGAAGGGCAGCGTATTCCAGCTCATGCATGCGTCGTTCCTGCTCATCTTCCTAGACATTGTACTCATTGGACTTGCGCTTACCTTCTATCGCCGCTTCCGCGGCTGGGCCAAGCTGTCTGCCGTTCGCGCGCCGCGCATCGCATCGGCTGCTTTACTGGTTGTCGCTATCGCCTGCTCCGTCGTTACCATCTGGAAGCATGACGGCGTGCTGAATGAAGTGCGTCAGACCGAAGAGATGGGCATTATCAACTACGAGCTGTACAAAGTCGTTCGGACAAGCGACGCGGAACGCACCATACCGATCGCAGAGGTTACTCGTTCAGCCATTGATGAGCTGAAGGGCTGGACGCCATCTACAGCCGCTCCTGCCCACTGGGCGGAGGCCAAAGGTCGCAACGTGATCGTCATTCAGCTTGAAGCATTCCAGAACTTCTTGCTGGATCTCCATGTTGAAGGACAAGAGGTTACGCCTATATTGAACCAGTTGAAGAACGAGGGCGTATACTTCAATCATATGTTCCAGATGGCCGGACAAGGCAATACGTCGGATGCCGAGTTTATTACGAACACTTCGTTCTACGTGCCGCCTGTCGGCGCAGCAACGGACGAATACATTAACTATTCGCTTCCTTCTCTGCCGAAACATTTTAAGGAAGCAGGCTATTTGACCGCTACGTTCCATACGAATGACGTGAAGTTCTGGGATCGGGATGCCATGTACCCGGCGCTCGGCTTCGACTACTACTACGATAAATCTTGGTATGGGGAAGAGGATACGATCGCTTTCGGCTCGTCCGATAAGATTTTGTATGACAAGGCGATCACCGAAATTGCAGACATTAATAAGTCCGGCAAGTCGGTGTATGCGAACATTATCTCCATGTCTTCGCATCACCCGTTCAACTACCTGCCGGAGTCGATGCCAAAGCTGAAGCTGCCTGAGAAATACGAAGGTTCCTTCGCCGGCAATTATATTCAATCCCAGCATTATACGGATGAAGCACTGGGCGTTCTGATTAATAAAATGAAAGAAGCCGGCATTTGGGATAACAGCGTGCTCGTCATTTATGGCGACCACATGGGATTGCCGGTTTACTCGCTTGATGACACGGACCGCGAGCTGCTGGAGACGGTGCTCGGCAAGCCGTATAGTTATTCGAGCATGCTCAATATCCCGCTTCTCGTCGTCGCTCCCGGTCTGCTGGAACCTGAGGTTCGTACGCAGACGGCTGGACAGATCGACATTATGCCGACGATTGCCAACTTGGCGGGATTGTCGCTGAAGGACGATATTTATTTTGGCCAAGACCTGTTGAATCATACGAGCAACCTGCTGCCTGAACGGTATTATCTGCCTTCCGGCTCGTTCATTAACGATAAGAGCATCTTCGTTCCTGGCGAACAGTTCCAAGATGGTGTCGTCTACCCGCTGCCGGCTGATCCGGATGCGCCTGCGTATCCGACTGCCGATGAGTTCAATCGTGCGCGTCGCCTGCTCAAGATGTCTAACAGCTATATCATGTCCCTTCCTCCTGCGGATGGACATACAGAATCAGGCGCAACGCGTACGACATCACAGAAATAAAGTAGTTCAAAGTCGTCTTTCTCGCAATCTTCTCGGTGCTGAAAACCCGACTTTTTGAACACGAACATAAAAGGAGATGGATCGCCATTATGCCTTCTATCCGTAAGTGGCTGGACCGCGATAGAATGACCTTTCTCGCCCCATTGCTGCTGATGCTTGTATTCCCTGTACTCGGTTATTTGTACAAAGCGTTCAACCAACCGACCGATCAGGTATACAGCTTGGTCACGTCGTTCGATGAGGCGACGCCTTTCTTGAAAGTGTTCGCTCTGCCGTACTCGATCTGGATCGTTTATATTTATATCTGCCTTATTTATTTCTTCTTCAAAGATCGGACGTCGTACTACCGCGGCATTCTGCTGTATACGCTGTGCGCGCTGTCCTGCTATATGATCTACTCGATGTTCCAGACGACTGTGCCGCGTCCTGAAGTTCTCGGCAACGATGTGTTCTCGCAGTTAATGCGGTATGTGTATCATCGCGACCAGCCATTCAACTGCTTCCCGAGCATTCACTGTTTCTCGAGTTATCTGATGATTCGCTTGCTTAGCGCGAGTCCCATTCGGAATAAGGTGAACCGCGTGCTCATCTATGGCATGTCTACGACGATCATTGCGTCGACGCTGTTTGTGAAACAGCACGTACTGTGGGATGTAATCGGTGCGGTAACGCTCGTTGAGGTGATGTACCTGCTTGTCGTGGTGGTGCTGCCGCGGACAGTTGGTGCGAGAGCGCGTCAACGGGGTCTGGATGCTTAAAATTTGCGGGAAACCCTATGGGTAAAAGGCGGGGTTCACTGCGTGACCGAATGTTCTTTCGATCGCTGTTTTCCTCGGATTGTCCTGATTATATAAATTCAGAAGTGGTAACAATCCGGAGTGACAAAGGCGAACGCTGACGCTTCTACAGAATCATTCGCTCACTCCGTTCACAGTGCCTTCATGCAAGCCTGCAGCGAATTCCGCTGCAGGCTTTTTGTGTAATATTGGGCTCGCGGGATTGAAATGGATCTCCGCGTCGCTGGAGGAATAGATGGGCGGGTCGCCTGTTCACGCTTCGAGTGGACTTCGTCCTCTCTGCGTGAAGGGGCAAGAGACGAGAGATAATTACTTGGCTTGTTATAGGTTATAGGTGGTGAGGTGCGGATAAGTAACGTTTGCGATGATTGAGGTTGGTCTGAGATAGTCGAAGGCTGCGATGAAGGAACTCAGTTCAAACATTAACGATTGCGATAGAGCTTATCGGGCTCGAAAAGCGTTGATTACTCGTTTAACGGTTACCGTTGAGCTTATTGGGCGAGCTTGTGCTTGGCAGGGGTGATTATTGCATCATTTGGTTCTCGTACAACCGTTCGCGATTGAGGAGCTGCGTTTTACGCGCAATAGCTGTTGTAGCAACCGTTGCGGCGCTGAGCGAGTGACATTGTAGGGGCAGTAGAGCTTGTGGAGAAGGAGAGCTAATCGCCGCGGGCATTTTGATGTGGGGCAAGTGGGCTGGATTGCCTTCAAGACGAGTGGCAAGCGGATGAATGATCAGCGGGACGTTGGGGTATAACAAAGAAGCAGCTAGCCTTAGGGCGACTGCCTGATAAGTAGAACCCCCCTCACGCTTGGCATCAACGGACCTTAAGTCCAGCCGATGCGATGCTGAGGGGTGTTTCGATTACAACGCGATTATTTCTTGTCGATGAGCTTAAAGTCGTCGTAGTGGAAGCCCGGTGCGACGACGCACGAGACGAGAACCGGCTCGTTGCCCAGCGGACGGGCTTTCTGCCAGACGCGCGCAGGGACGAGCGCCTGCGGGTGCTGTCCAGCGGCTACGTCGCCGCCGACGATAATCTCGGTCTCTTCACCCGGCTTGTCCCCGTCGCCGCCGAGCGTCAGCAGCAGCGGGCTGCCCGAGTGCCACAGCCATAGCTCATCCGATAATACCGTATGCCATGCCGATTGTTCGTCCGGATGCAGGACGAAGTAGATCGACGATGCTGCGAAACGCGGTCCCGAGTAGTCGCCGCCGAGCGTTTCATGCGGAATCGTGAAGGATGCTTTCCAAATCTCTTTGTACCAGCCGCCTTCAACGTGCGGCTGCAGTCCAAGCTTCTCCACAAGCTCGGATCTTTCCAACGTTGCTGTTGTCGTGTTAGTCATCTCGATGCTCCTATCCATTCTATTCTGTAGTCTACCCATACAATAGCTACTAGTGTAGACGGATTGAATAGGATTGTAAATGGAGGAATGTTAGCAACAAGCCCACACTCTCGTCCCTATCGGCGCGCGTTCAGCGGCGACATCAGCTCCAGTCGGTCCGCCAGCTGCGACATTATGTTGGACTCAATCGTCGAGGCGATTTGATCCGAGGACGTATCTGTATTGATGCGCCAGCCGAGCTCCTTGTCCCAGATTGCGCTTGCCGCCGCGTCCAATGGCGTACGGCGAATTTCATTCAACCGGTCATACCACTTCGAAATCTTTAGCGATTTAAGATATCCATCCCGCCGCTGAAGCTGGAAGGTCGAGAACTTCCATGCAAGATCCTTGTTGCCGCTTTCCTTCGGAATCGCAGTCACCCAGCCGGTAATAATGGCATATTGATTGAGAGGAAGCCGTGTCGTCCTCCACAGCCGGTAGCTATCCTGCGCCCAGTTCTGCAAGTGAGGGTCGCCCCACTCCCCATTCGTGAACATGACGAGTTCGCCATTGCGAATGGCTTCCTGTCCAGACGCTTCCCAGATCGTTGCTCCCAGCGGCAAACCAAGCTTATTCGACTGCTTCGCAATCGCAATCGCAGACACGAACTCCGTCGCATTTCGCGTAAATGAACCATCGTTATTGAAAAATCCGTACGACATATCCAACACCTGCAGCAAATCGGTCGGCTTCTGCATGATTCGCTTGCCCTTCAATGCGAGCTTCTTCGCCATCGCCAGCCAGCGTTCAGGACTTTCCATATAGCGCCCAAGCTCTTCCGGATCATCCGGGTAGCCATACTCTTTCATGACATCGGCCCGGTAGTAAGTGACGTTTGCGTGCAATATCTGAGGCATAAAGACGACATGCTGACGATCAAGCGACCGAAAATAGGACAAATCTATGCCGGGAAAATAGCTGTTGATAACAGACTTGGCATCATACGGCGCTAAGTCCAATGACTCGAAGATATCATAGTCAACTAAGTCTCGAATCAGTGAATAATCGAATTCAATCAGATCCGGCGGATTCGAACTGTCTAGTGCCGCTAATATATCTTGCGAATTACTGCCGTTCATTGAAATCCATTCAATATTAACGCCATACATCTGTTCAAACGTCTCGACATTGCCTCGATCTTCTGCATTGCCTGACAGGATACGCAATATCGGCTTATCATCGCGCTTCGTCTCAACCTTCTCGCTTGCAATAGAGAGCCTCACCTCTTCGCTTGACCCGCTGCTGCAGCCTGTGAATAGAAGCGTGAGTGCAGCGACCGCTGGCCATATGCGCCAGCCTCCTCGACGGAATAACCGGTTCATCACGCTTCCCTCCTTTGGTCTTCCAGACCCCGACCGAACCAGTTTATAATCTGTTCAGCCGGGACAGCCTTGCCATAATAAAACCCTTGCTGCAGCCAGCAGCCCGCTTCTCCCAGCGCATCCGACTCTCCGATCGTCTCCACGCCCTCGGCGACTACAAGCCAATTGCGCGATCGCGATAACAGCATCATCGTCTCGACAATCGAACGTTTATCCTTGTCTTCGTGAAGACCTTTCACGAATGTCCGGTCGATTTTGAACCCGTCTATAGGCATTCGATTGAGCATTCCCAATGATGAGTATCCTGTGCCAAAATCATCGATCCACACCTTAACGCCATGCTCCTTCAGACGAAGAAGCTCCGCTATAACGCGCTCTGGATATCGCGCAAACACTTCTTCCGTAATTTCCACCTCGAATAACCGCGGCGGCGTGCCGGTCGTCTCGAGCAGCTGCTCCAGATAACCGACGATCCCATGCATCTGAATCTGTGTCGGAGACAGGTTGATCGCCACCGGCGCCGGTGTTAATCCTTGATCGAGCCATTCGTTGATCTGGCGGCAAGCTTCGCGTGCGACCCATTCACCGATCGGCTTCAACAGTCCGCAGCTCTCGGCAATAGGAATGAACTGGGCGGGCGATACGAACCCGAAATCCGGATGGTGCCACCGCAGAAGCGCTTCGATCGACATCAGTCTATCCTGTTCTTTGTTATAGATCGGCATATAGTGAAGCTGCAGCTGGTTACGATCAAGCGCCTTATGCAGCTCAAACTCCAGACGCATCTGCTGGGTTAAATCGTTGTCCGGCTTCGTATAGAAACGGTATCCGTTGCCGCCTGCCGCCTTCGCTTCATACATGGCGAAGTCAGCGTTCTTCACGATCGTCTCTCGATCATCGCCGCTTATTGCCGAGGAGCTGATCCCCATGCTCGCAGTGACGAACAGCTCTTCACCGTTAATCAGGAACGGCCGCTTTAACTTGCTGATGAGATCGTCCGCCATCGTGCGAACCTCGCTGCGACGCTGATTAGAGACGAGCACGAATTCATCCCCGCCAAGACGCGCGATGAAAGCCCGGTCGTCCACCGTCCGCTGCAGTTGGAACGATACCTGCTGAAGCAGCAGGTCGCCGACCGCATGTCCGAGCGTGTCGTTAATGTGCTTGAACCGGTCAAGATCGATGAACACGACATAGATCTCGTCGTCCGGCCCCATTTCATCCATAACCCGCTTCAAATATTCATTGAAATTCCTTCTGTTCGGCAGTCCTGTCAGCATGTCAAGATACGCCTGCTCGCGGGACTCCATGAACATTAAACCAAGCTTCTCCGTTACGATTCGGAAATTGCCGACAAGCGAGTTGATCTCCTCCAGCCTCGATTGCGGCCAGACCGGCGCAATGTCATCTTTGACCTTGTCCGGAATACCATGCGAGACAACAGCAAGCCTGCGAACGCCCGATATGAAGAAGCGGTGAATCATAAGCGCGAACAAGCCGATAATCGCCGTCACGTACAAGCAGCTCATCATCTGTGCGTTGTACACCGAGTACACCTGATTGCGGTACGTATCAAGCGGCACTCGAACGAATAACTCGAACGTCCCCATGTCTACGGTGTAGATGAAGGACATATTCTTCCACTTAGAACCCGTTGAAATTAGATCTGCCGAGTCCGGGCTCCACATTCGACGCTCACTGAAGTACTGCTGCCAATTCTCCTGCCTCAGCCACTCGTAATCATATCGCGTGCCGCTTAGCATATGCAGAAGAACTCGTCCATCCTGCGCAACGAGAACAGCCTCATACGGATCGGAAGCGAGAACGCTGTTAATCATCCTCTTCACCATGGCAAGCTCCATATACCCGTTCAAACGCAGGCCTCTCTGTTCCTCCGGCGACATCGTCCTTATGCTTTCTGCAAGCGCTTGCGAAGCTTGCGTCGCTCTATTGTTGATGTCTTTAATGATCGTATGTTTATAGCTGTTGCCGCCGCTGATCAGGAACAGGATCGAGGAGCCAATCATCGCCGCCAGCATCATATGGATAAGCGCACGCGAAATTCGAATCGGCGGGTTCGACGCTATGCCGGTCAGCTTATGGATGCGAGCCGGCATATAGTTAGCAATCAGCTCTGCAAGCAGTACGTTGCATAAACCGCATGCCGTTATGATGTAGGTATAGAACATAATTTCCTGATTGATCGTGCCTGAATTCCCGCTGAGCAATACATACATCGGGATGCCAATCGCCGCCCAATAGATCGCACCTGCCCCGATGAAACCAAGCTTCGGCCATCGCATGTTAAGCGCAATGATAATGACGGCTTCTATTAGGTGGCTCCATAAGAGGAAGTCCGTACTCTGTGTACCAATGAGCGCCCCATAGACAAGCACAAGAAGCAGCAGACCTCTCCGCCAGCCGAACCAAGCGACTGCAAGGAACAAGAAGCCTGCTGTAAACGATCCGTTAATGCCGAAGAGCGGAGATATCGGAATGGAATAACTGCCATAGGCCAATAGTCCCAATGATACAAAAACGAAGCTAATTCTTCGAAATAGAAATCCGACAATCCGATTAGTCATGCTGTGCTCCTTCTAACTCGACGTTTGTAAAAGGATAATGGTTCAATTATCGTGGTTCTAAAGCGGCGCTTCGCTTCTATTGATGCATAACAGGCATATCGCCTTATAATCTTTAAGTCCTAGTCTCTATTAACATCGGCTGTTAGCACTCTATATTTCAGTGGGAAATCAGGAAGAACAGGAAAGATTTTCGTTTCCTTCACAATTTACCCCTTCATCGCAGCCGCCTAACAACACAAAAGCAGCGATCCAGGATGCTCCCGAACCGCTGCTGCTCTTATTCTTCATAGGAATGATTCGTTATAAAAGGCCTGATGCGCACCGCGCATACTTTGAATCCCGGCATCCGACAGGTCGGATCAAGCGCCTGATTCGTCAATACATTCACGTTCTGACTATCGCCCCAGTGCATCGGCACGAATACCGTATCATCCCGAATCGTGCGCGCGATCCTGCAGCGAACGACAATTTCGCCGCGGCGCGACGTAACGACCGCCAGCTTACCATCCGAAAGGCCATACAGCTTCGCCGTCTTCGGGTGCAGCTCCACGAACGATTCGAAATCACGGGAAGCAAGCGTATGGCTCCGCCTCGTCTGAACGCCCGTTAAGTAATGGCTCAATACACGCCCCGTAGTCAGATACATCGGGTATTCCTCGTCCGTCAGCTCCGCCGGCCAATGGTTGTCGACCGCGATCAGCTCCGCTCGTCCATCCCCATGGGCGAACGAATTTTCGAACATCCGTCCAACCCCATCGCCCTCCGGGTCTGGACACGGCCAGTAGACGCCTTCCTCACGGCGAAGCCGGTCATACGTTATGCCGTAGTAATCCGCGATTCCGCCGCGGCTGGCGACTCGGAGCTCCTCGAAGATTTGCTCCGCGCGCTCATATTGGAAATAAGCGCCGCGCCCGAGCCCGTCTGCCACGTCGCATAGAATACGCCAGTCATTCTTCGCTTCGCCGGGAGCAGGACGATGCCCCTCTCGCAACAGCACGCGTCCTTCCAGATTCGTGAGCGTTCCCTCGTTCTCCAAGTAAGCCGTCACCGGCAAAATCAAATCCGCCGAGCGAGCCGTCTCCGACATGAACATATCTGCCACAACGAGAAAATCGAGACGCTCCATCGCCTCTTGAACCAAGCTCGCGTTAGGGTTCGACACAACCGGATTGGATCCCATGACGAGCAGCGCACGAATGTCTCCCTCATACGCCTTCTCCATCATCTCGTAAGCCGACACGCCTTTGCCTGGCAGCTCGCCAGGATCGACGCCCCATACGTCTGCGATATATGCGCGGTGCTCCGGATTCTCGATCGAGCGGTAACCTGGCAGCTGGTCAGCCTTCTGCCCATGCTCGCGCCCGCCCTGTCCATTGCCTTGGCCTGTAATGGCGCCATAGCCGCAGCCAGGCTTACCGATCTTACCGGTCAGCAGCACGAGGTTCAGCAGGTTGCGTACCGCCATATAACCGTCTGTCTGCTGCTCAACGCCGCGAGCGGTGAATACCATCCCCGTCGCCGCCCTGCCGAAAGCCGATGCCGCCTTGCGAATCGAATCCGCAGGAACGCCTGTCATTGCCGCGATCTCGTCCAGCGATTGCTCCAGCAGATGCGAGCGAAGCGCATCATACCCTCGCGTCCTCTCCCGAACGAATGCTTCATCGACCAGCCCTTCATCGAGCAGCGCCCGCAGCATCCCATTCGCCAGCGAAGCGTCCATGCCAGGCTTTACTTTCAGATGCAGATCAGCGAGCTTCGATGTCCCCGTCTCGCGCGGATCAATGACGATGATGAACGTGCCATTCTCCTTCGCCCGGGTAAAATACGGCATTAACGTCGGCTGACATTCCGCGACGTTCGTGCCTGCAAGCACAATGCACTTCGCCAGCGGAATATCCGATAACGGGTTCGTCAGCCCTCGATCCAGGCCAAGCGCCTTGCTGCCGGCTGACGCCGCAGCCGACATACAAAACCGCCCGTTATAATCAATATGCTTCGAACGCAACGCCACCCGCGCGAACTTCCCGAGCAGGTAAGCCGTCTCATTCGTCAGCGATCCGCCGCCGTATACCCCAATCGCATCCGGGCCTGATTGCTGTGCAATCTGCTTAAAGCGATTAACAATTAACGCGATTGCATCTTCCCATGAAATGCGCTCAAATTTGCCATCACGTTTCACGAGCGGATATAGGATCCGATCCTCGCTGACCGCGTGCTGAAAGGCATTCATCCCCTTCACGCATAACCGGCCTTCTGACGCGCGATTCGGCTTCGCCTCCACCGTATACTGCGGTTCACCTACCACAGCGCTGCCCGATTCGGTCAGTGTCATCTTGCATTGCACGCTGCAGAACGGGCACTGCGTCTCCATGACAAGCGCAGTTACCACGGCTCCACCCCCATCTGAAGCTGCATGTTCGCATGGGTATAGCATTCTCTTCATGAGCATTCACCTCGTATGGCCATTGGCTGTTCAGCTTCGTATTGAGAGCGCAGCAGCAGCGTTCTGCGGCTGCGCGGATCGAGCACCCGCTCGCGGATCGCAACTACGCCTACGCGGTCCAGCCACTGCCAGACCGGCTCGCCGTACATCGCTTCTTCTGCATAGAGCTGGAGCACGGCTGCGACTGTATCAACGGCTGCGCGTTCATCCGGCTCCGTCAGGAGCAGCTTCGCTTCCTTCACCTCGATGCCGGCAGAACCGCCGGCATACAGCTCCCAGCCGCCTGGCACCCCGACGATGCCGATATCGCGGACCAGCGATCCCGCACGATGAAGCGGACTTGCCGACACAGCCGCGCTTACCGTCGTTGGCAGCTGCAGCCGCTCCAACCGCCGTTCCAACGCAGCCCCTACAGCTACGGAATCGCGCACAGCACCTCGCTCATAGACGATGCCGCCACAAGTTACAACCGATGCGACCGGACGGCCGTATGCATAAGCCGCAATCGGTCCGCCAAGCGTCTGCGATACACCTGCCGCTTCCGCCGCTGACAGGCCAAGCAGTTCAAGCCGCCCATCCCCATTGAGCTTGGCGAGCGGCACACGATATCGCTCGATCGCATCCGCGATTCGCCGCAGCTGCTCCGCTGTCGCCACGCCGCCGTACAAGCGCGGTTGAACAGCATAGGTGCCGTTCGCCAGCGCTGCATAGGCGCCTGAGTCCGACGCCGCGTCTGCCATAACGTCGATCTCGGTTGCCGCTGTCAGCGAAGCGGTCGAGACCAGATCGCCCCCGCTAGCGCTCAAGCGTCCCAGCGAACCGATATAATAACGAATCGCAGGACGACAGATCGTGCAGCCATCCGCCGTCCTCCAGCCGAGCGCAGCCATTGCTTCGCGAACGTTTGAGGTTCGGCTGGCAGCGATCGCATCCTTCAGCCGTTCGCGGCTTAACGTTGTGCAGCCGCACAATGGCGTTGCCTGCACCGCATCCTCATCGCCGCTCTCAAGCACGCATTGCAGCAGCGCCGAGACGAGCGGCTTGCAGCCGCCGCATGAGCTTGCTGCACGGGTGCACTCGCGCACCTGCTCGAACGTTTCGAGACCTTGCTCCCGAATGACGGACGTAATCGTCCCTTTGCTGACACCATTGCAAGAACAGATCGTTTCACTATCCGACAACCCGCTAACATACTCGGATGTCCCGCCGCCTGCCCCCCCTGAAGTCGACGCTTCCTGCTGGAGGACCGATATGTCTGCCCCCTGCTTCACATAGCCAAGCAGCTTGTTGCTGTCTCCGCTATCTCCGAATAGGACAGCTCCGACGATTCGATTGTCGCGAATGCCGATTTTGCGATACGTTCGACGAATGCCGTCATACGACATCTGCATCGTAGACAACTGCGAATCTTCGATATCGCCGACAGAGAACACATCCACCCCCGACACCTTCAATTGCGAATATAGAACCGAACCGCGATAACCTTCCGTCTCTTGTTCGCAGATCGCTTGCGCCAGCACCTTGCCCTGCTCATATAGAGGAGCGACCAGACCATATACCATCCCTCGATGCTCCGCACATTCCCCTACGGCGTAAACGTTCGGAGCGCTCGTCTCCATCCGATCATTAACGACGATCGCGCGATTTACCTCGATTCCGCTATCAATAGCAAGCCGAACATTCGGCTTAATGCCAACTGCAATGACGACTAGATCGACAGGAAGCCGCGTACCGTCTGTAAACTGGAGCGCTTCGACCCTTTTCCGGCCGATAATACGCTCTGTATTCCGATCCAGCCATATCTTCATTCCTTGCTTCTCCAGCTCTTGCTGGAGCATATTCGCAGCATGCGGATCAAGCTGCCGATTCATCAGATAGCGGCTGTTATGAATGACATGGACATCCTCCATCCCGAGATTGAGCAATCCTCGAGCGGCTTCGAGTCCAAGCAAACCGCCGCCGATCACGGCAGCACGCTTGTAGTTCGCCGCGGTCTCCACCATCGATTCGCAGTCCTTCATATTGCGAAATGCGGTCACGCCCGGCTTGTCGATTCCAGGGAGCGGCAGCATGAAGGGCAGCGACCCTGTCGCGATGATGAGCTTGTCATAAGCAGTCGCTCTGCGTCGGTCCGTACGAACGATTCGACGCTCCGTGTCAATGCCGGTAACCGTCTCGCCCGTGTAGAGGGTAATACCCCGTTCTTCGTACCAGGCGTACTCATTAATCGTGATCGCCGACATCGGCGTATCGCCTTGCAGCACCTTAGACAGCATGATTCGGTTATAGTTCGGATGCGGCTCCGCGCCGAATATCGTAATGTCGAACGCATCAGGACGCAGCTTCAATATTTCCTCGATACAGCGTACGCCTGCCATTCCGTTCCCGATGAGAACTAGCTTCTGCCTCGTCATCGCTTCCCCTCCAGGTCTCTACTCCAGATCCATCCCATTTAATCTCTCTATATTTATGTAAAGATAGTTGACATATTGTCAGCAAGGTTTACCTTAGTGAGGTTTTCAAGACACTTATGTTAGCATATATAACATCAATTCCAATGTACTCCACTGCTAAAAAATAATCAATAGCGATTTGGCATCATATCTAAGCCAATTAAGGAAGCCTCCTAAGAGTCCGATCCACGGTTTGTGTCAGATTACGTAACACAAATTTCGTTTTTGATTAACAATCGTTCAACCTTACGCCAAATCGTCGAGCCGATCCGATTATTTCCTCGGAAATAGACAAAATAACGCAAAAAGCAGCCTCCCCCGTCTGTTCCCGGCAGAGACTGCTGAATGGATCGTATTTATTTTACGTTTTGAACCAGCCTATCCCCCGATTCGTACGCATATTCTGCAGGCTTGTCGCTAAAAGGAATATACGCCTTGAACGTGTTCGACTCGCTGCTATAAATAACCCCGCCCTTGGCTTGCAGAAGCTCCGCCAAATTAACTGCCTCAAGCTGATCGCCGCTGATGCTGAATCGCACCAGAATCGAATGAATCGGCATGCCAGAGTCGGTATAGACGAGTTCATTGATGCCATCGTGATTCCAATCAACAAGCTGCGTGTGAGCGTTAAAATACAAATTTCGCACTGGAATCCCGTCTTCATATCGAACGTAATGCTCAACCGCACAATTCGCGCCACACGCGCCTAATATTCGGGCGTAGCTGTTGCCGAATAGGTCCACTTGGTCGATCGCAACGTCCTTCTCGTACACATCGCCGCCGATCGTGCCGAGCTCATAGATGTAATCGCCCGCTGCATATCCGATGAAGCGCTCTGTCGAATCGTCGTTATTCGGTTTGGCATAGATCCAATAACTCTTGCCCTCTGACTCAATCGTCCTTGTATGATCATTCGGGGCAATGGAAGATCTCAGCACCTTCAGAATAGGAAGCTCCGAATCCGCCAACGGCTGGAAGGTCAGCTTCACTTCCTGCGGGAAAGTCATCTCTTCATCCGAGTTGTCCAGGGCCGCCGATTGGTCGGTGACCGCAGACTGCTCATTCCTCTTTTCCAACTCCGGGTGATCGACCTCATTCATTTGATGTCCATCCACATTGGCCGGCTGCTCCCGCTGTTCTTTGACCGCCGTTAAAGCGACCAGCACCACGACCACCAATACAATTGCTCCCCCTGCCCATCCAAGCCACAGGTCCCTTCTCACCATATGCCCCTCATTCCATTGTCATCTTATTAAGATAGACTCTACATTGGCGAGGAAGGTTGCATGAAACCCGCATAGTTCCGGATTCGCCACATACGATTACACGGAGCGATTAACAAGGAGTATAGCTGAGACGAGTCTCCTGAATCCGATCGGAAGTAAATGCAACCTCGCAACGGGTATAGGCGTATTTCCTAATATAACCAACATTTTAATGGGAGGTAAGCTTAACAATGAGTACTGTAACGGATTTGAACCGTAATGCACCTCGCCGCGGTCCTCAGCCGGGCCGAATTATTGGCTGGAGTATCGGCGCATTGCTCGTACTATTGGTTGCCTTCAACAGCTATACCACTGTCGAATATGGTCATGTCGGATTGTACAAAACATTCGGAAAGTTAAACGACAACGTGAAGGAACCGGGCATTCATTTGAAGATTCCCTTCTTCCAATCGGTCATCGAGGTGAACACGCAGGTCACGAAAGCAGAAGCCGACTCGACGGCTTCCTCGAAGGATTTGCAGCCGGTGTCGACGCATGTCGCCGTTAACTATTCCGTCAATAAAGCGTCAGCTTTTAATCTCATGAACAATGTTGGCTCAAGCTACGATAACGTTATTATTAATCCGGCGGTGCAAGAGATCGTGAAAGAAGTGACTGCCCGCTATCCAGCCGAAGACTTGATTGCGAAGCGCGACATTGTCGCAGCCGAAATCAGCGACCTGCTGACGCAGCGTCTCGCCAAATACGATCTTATCGTGAGAGAGATTAACATCGTGAACTTCAAATTCAGTGACGCATTCAATCAATCCATCGAGGCGAAGCAGGTTGCCCAGCAGCAGGCGCTGAAGGCGGAGAACGACCTGAAGCGTGTGCAGATCGAAGCGAAACAGCTCGTCGCGCAGGCTGAAGCCGAAGCGCAGTCGCTGAAGCTGAAGAAGCAGGAAGTAACGCCGGAGCTCGTGCAGCTGAAGCAGATCGAAGTGCAGGAGAAGGCGCTGGACAAATGGGACGGCCGATTGCCAAGCGTTACCGGCGGCGCAACGCCATTCATCGATTTCACTTCTGTGATCAGGTCCAATTCGAGCGCAAGCACCAGTCAGGCGCCTGTCTCGCAGCAGTCGACGGAATCGGAAACGACGCAGACGCAGCCTTAATAAGAGTTGTTAACGCCTATGGCTCAGCCATAGGCGTTTTCTTTATTTGTTCGGCTTACCTGGACGTTTTAGGCGTACGGATACCAGAGCACGGATAGTTAGTGTACTTTTATGTATGCTAAGTCGGGAGGCCGCTGGATCGCGGACAGTTAATGTACTTT